>JACKBL010000002.1:0-364272 GCA_020634515.1 Ardenticatenales bacterium
GCAGTTCACAACGCACGGAACACGGGATGGCCTACGTGCCGAGAGGCATATGGTCACAGAGCAACCGTAGTAGTCCGCAACAGGGAAAGCCTGATACATGGCGAAGGGTTAAGGTGGCCTAGATTGTCAAGACAGAAAATTGAGCATTCTTAAGGTAGGTTTTCTCCTTTTAGATTCTTTAACAATGAGTGGTGGCAACCGGGTCGACAGTGGGCGTGGATGCAGCCAGGTACAATGCCGCCGGTGTCCGGTAGCCTAGCGACTGGTGTAGTCGCTCATGATTGTAGAAGTGAAAGTAGGCGGTTAGCCCTTCACGGGCCTGTCTTGGGTTCTGATAATCCTGTAGATACACCTCCTCGTACTTGACCGAACGCCACAGCCGTTCGGTGAAAATATTGTCCAGCGCGCGACCACGACCATCCATGCTGATGCACGCCCCCGCATCCAGCAACCGCTGGAGGAAAGACGCATGAGTGAACTGACTGCCCTGGTCGCTGTTACAGATGACGGGGGTCGCTTGCGCCAACGCCTCGTCCATGGCGCGCAGGACGAAGGGCAAAGCCAGACTGTCATCCAACTGCCAGCTAATGACATAACGAGAGTACCAATCCATGATGGCTACCAGGTAGAGCCAGCTACCGGCCAGACGAATGTAGGTGATGTCAATGGTATGATCATAAATGACAAGTTCTGTTTGAGTCGCTCTGCTCAACTCCAATTGAGTTGGTCACGAATCGGACTGTATGAACGTCGCCAGCAGAACAAGGCAAAAACAGCGTATCCTTCCGATGATTCTATTCATTCAGGAGGAAACTGTGAAACGCCAATGGCAGATTCGACGCCAAACCAGTCCGAAAATGGATGGGCAACAGCGCTGGGATCGCGCTTATCAACTGCTGCTCCACTGGAGCCAAGCCGACCCGCTGCTGACCAATCCCGTCTCCAATCCAACTCAGGAGGTGCTTTATGACCATCAAGGTGGCTGTCTACGTCAGAGTCTCGACTGTGAACCAGGCTCAAACTCAAACCATTGACCAACAACTCCAGCGATTATGCACCCATATTGAGGCGCAGGGCTGGCCGTTGCCGGATGACCGCATCTTTCGGGATGACGGCCGCAGCGGGGCCAGCCTCAACCGCCCCGGCCTGGACAAATTGCGCGACGCTATCCGCTGGGGCGAGGTCGAACAGGTATTCATCACCGACCCAGATCGCCTGGCCCGCAAGTACGTCCATCAAATGATCCTCCTGGAGGAATTCGCCCGCTTTGGCTGCCAGGTTGAATTCCTCGACCGGCCGATGAGCCAGGACCCGCACGACCAGTTGTTGCTCCAAATCCGAGGGGCCGTCGCCGAATACGAACGCACCTTGATTACTGACCGAATGCGACGCGGTCGGCTGGCCAAGTACCAGGCTGGCACTCTGCTGCCCTGGACCCGTCCACCTTACGGTTACCGGCTCAACCCAGATTGCCCGCGTGACCCAGCTGGCGTGTGGGTTGAGGAGGGCGAAGCAGCCATCGTGCGCGAAATCTTTGCCCTTTATACCCAGGAGAACTACAGTTTGCAAGGCGTCGCTTCCTATCTACAAAAACAGGGCGTGCCAACGCCAAGCGGCAAGAAAATATGGAGCTTATGCACCTTACGTGCCATCCTTCGCCAACCAGCTTACTTGGGCCAGGTCTATGCCCGCCGCTACCGCTACCGGCCAGCCCGTGTACGCCGCTCTGCCACGCATCCCATCGGCCGGCCGCACCAGAGCCTGGCGGAATTGCCGCCGGAGGAGTGGGTCCTGGTGGGCAGCATCCCGGCCCTGGTTAGTCAGGAACAGTTTGACCTGGCTGAAGCGAAATTGGCGCAAAACCAGAGCTTCGCCAAGCGCAACAATAAATCCCATGCCTACTTGCTGCGCGCCCTGGTCAGTTGTGGGCAATGCCAATCCTCTTGCTTGGCCCGCAAACTGAAGGGCGGCCAGACCTACTACGTTTGTACGGCTAAAAGCAATCCCATTCACAGCCGGAAGGCGGAAAAGTGTCCATCCCGCTTCAGCCCGGCGCAACAACTTGATGACCTCGTCTGGCAAGACCTCTGCGAGGTAATAACCCACCCGGAGAGCATCGTCCATGCCCTGGAACGCGCTCACGGTGGACATTGGCTGCCTCAAGAACTACAAGCCCGCCGAGAAAATCTGCGTCGGGGTCGTGTTCAAGTTGAGCAGCAGCTAGAACGCCTGACGGAGGCCTACTTGAACGGTATTATTCCCCTGGCTGAATACCAGCGCCGGCGCGGCGACCTGCAACAGCGAGTGGACGCCTTTGACCGCCAGGAAAACCAGTTGAGTGCCCAGGTGAATCGCCAGCTTGAGGTGGGTGGTCTCGTCAACCATGTCGAAGATTTCTGCCAGCGCATCCAGACCAGTTTGGCGCAAGCCACCTTTGAACAAAGGCGCCAGTTGGTTGAGTTGTTAGTTGACCGGATCATAGTCAACGACGGTGACGTTGAAATCCATTACGTGATTCCAACTACAACGGAGAGCGAACACGTTCGTTTTTGTCATTTGCGTTCAGACTATTTCAATGCCCCAGATGTGGTTGGGGTAGCTGGCCGTGACGTTCCTTAACAGATAGGGATAGACCTTGTGCGCGGGACCCGGCTGGCTGAGCCTGGGTTTCGGGTAAATGGCCGCTAACCCCATCTCGCGCATGTATTGGCGCACCGTTTCCCGACACGTCTCATGTCCTTCCTGCCGCAGTTGCGCCGCTATCTTGCGCGCACCGTAAAAGGGACAGGCGGTATAGATTTCGTCAATCCGGTGTTTGAGCGCCACTTCTCGGACCGACGGCGGCGCGGGCTGGTAGTATAATCCACTGCGATGCAGACTCAACAAGCGTGCCTGTGCCACCAGGCTCAACGAGTTGTCTTCTCGTTCTACCAGCCCTCGCCGCTCGCTCATGCTCAACCCTTCGGCCACTTTTTTTCAGCCAGTTCAACTCCGTTGTCAACCGTCCAGCTTCGGCGTACAGGTCTTCAATGAGTTCGTCTCGCTGTTTCAACTCTGATTCGCCGACCTGCCGTTCACGACTGAACAGCAGGGGCAGTTCATCCAACACACGTTGTCGCCATTGGCGCAATTGATTGACGTGGATGCTTTGCTCGCCGGCCAATTGCGCCACGCTCTTTTCTTCTTTCAACAAGGCCAAAACCATCTGGGCTTTGAAGGTGGGTGGGTATTGTTTTCTCATGTCTCGTAGTCTACCTTAAAACCACCGTTTTTTCTGTCCTAATTTCTTAGGCCATTATAGTCCCCAATGCCAACACCAGACGGGGCAGCAATGGCTGGAAATGCAACAAGCCCTGCTCTTGCCTGTGCCCACTTTCTTGCTCACCTTCACCCTGCCCGCCGCACTGCGCCCGCTGGCCCGCGGTAACCAACGTTTGCTCTATGACCTTCTCTTTCGCAGTGCGGCGGCAGCCACCCAAATATTGGCGCAAGACCCGCGCTTTGTCGGCGGCAAAATCGGCATGGTTGGGGTTCTCCATACTTGGGGACGCAACTTAAGCTACCATCCCCACGTTCATTTTCTCGTTCCTTCTGGCGGCTGGGACAGTGCCAACCAGAGTTGGTTGCCGGGCAAGCACAACTTCTTTGTCCCCGTCAAGGCACTGTCCCCTATCTTTCGCGCCAGGTTCCGTGATGCGCTACGGGGAAGTGACTTATTTGGCGCTGTTCCCACTGAGACGTGGACAGACGATTGGGTTGTACACTGCAAACCGGTCGGCGATGGTCGCGCCGCCTTGCGCTATCTGGCCCCTTACATCTTTCGCGTTGCTATCAGCAACCGCCGCATCATCAAGTTGGTTGAGGGTCAGGTCACTTTTCGCTACCGGGAAACGGACACCGGTCGTTGGCAAACGTGCCAACTGTCAGCAGAGCAGTTCATCCACCGCTTTCTACAGCACGTTTTGCCCAAAGGCTTTGTCAAAGTACGCTATTATGGCCTGTTTGCGTCCTGCAACCGTCATTACTTGACGGCGATCAGACAACAGATGGATGAGGCCACAACGGACCCGCACCGGGCCACAGCCGCACCGGATACCGTCACATCAGAGCCGCCATACTGCCCTACTTGTGGACAGCAAATGCAGTTGCTCAAAAGAGTGCCCCCTCGTCCCTGGCAACCGCCCTAATCGGGTCATACTGGCTTCTGTTGACCTTGTTCTTAGATGTGCTAGCGAACAGCATCCGTTGCCCCCTGCCCATTCTGTGACAGGTAGCTGTCCAAAAGAGGATGATAATCTCCGAAACAGGACCACACATGTCTAATACACCCCCACTGCGTCGCTTTTTTGCCCCTGTCTCCCTTCCCCATTATACTTGTCGCAGTTCTTCAGGGTGAACCGGGTCGTTTCCTCACGGTTACCGTTTAAATCAAACGCCAAATAGACCACCGACTTGCTCTCCCCACCGGCTTAGTTCAACTGAGGCATTCGGAGAATGCCCATCATACGGCGGCTTACTGGCTGATTCTTGAAGGCTCCTTTTGGACGCGCCGTATGAATCCTTATTCGTTAGGGTAAATCGAGCCGTTTCATCGTTGCCACTGGCTAGCTCAAACGCCAAATAGATAATCGACTCGCTCCTCCAACCGGCTTAGTTCAACAGGATTCATATGGCGGCTTACTGGCTGGTTCTTACAGACTTCTTCTGGACGCGCCGTATGAATCCTTATTCGTTAGACGGCCTGATGCCACAGCGTAAGGCCACAATCAAAACATCATGGAGGAGTTCACAGTGAGCAAAATAGTAAAAAGGAATCATCGAGGTTACAGAGCCAGTGGGAAAATGTGCCAGAATCGGAGGACAAAAAAACACCTGTCAACTGAACAAGTATCGAACCGAATCCTGGCAGTCATTGGTATTCTTACACTCTTACTCGCTTTCGTTTCTGTGCGCTCAACGATGGGTGAAAACTCATCGAGTGCAGCAAACACAGAAGCATACCCTGCTCCACAAGCTGAAACAATCGCATACGCAAATGAAAGCATTGCTTCAGATGTTAATTCTCAGGCAAATATTAGCTACACCAGCAGCGCAGCAAATACCACCTCCTCTGGTGGTCAAATCACAGATCGGGGGTTCGGCGGACACCGGCATGATGCTGAGTTGGGGTTGATTTATATGAACGGCCGTTACTACGTGCCATCGGCAGGCCGCTTTGTCAGCCCTGACCCGGTTGTACCCAATCCTGCCAACCCGCAAGCCTGGAATCGTTACAGTTATGTCTATAACAATCCCGTCACACTGTCCGACCCAACAGGCCATATTCCCTGTTACATGTACTGTCCACAAGAAACCTATGACCCGGTACAGGGGCAGTTCATGGCCAATTACGCTGGGCCGTGGGATGTTGATCAGCAACGTGCCAATGCCGCCAGAGCGGAAGCATTTTTCCGAGGGACGGCAGAAACGGCCGCAGGTATGCTCTGGGAACCAGCCGACTGGGCAATTGCCGCAAGCGATGGCCTCCAATGGTATGACGGTTTGGGGATGCTGCCCTTAATTCCTGCTTCGTGGGGCGATAACTTGGGGCGCTTTGCCGCCAGATATGGCGATGAGTTCTTACAGTCCGTGCGACTGGTAGATAATCCCACCTTCCGCAACCTGACCTATGGCAATTTCCGAGAAAACCTATCTCGTTTCACGGGTTTCATGCCCACCAATGATTTTGAAGCGCATCATATCTTGCCCAACAAGTTCGCCAATAGATTTGAAAGAGCCGGGTTTATTGGTGAGAACAGTATTCATAACCCCATATTTGGCACGTGGGTGCAAAAAGGCGATCACCAAAGTTGGGCCCGTGCCTACCAAGATAGATGGGAAAAATTCTTTGTAGACCACACCAACCCGACGATGGAACAAGTGCTAAATTTTGCCAAAGACCTGTCTGAGGAATACGGATTTGATATCTACCTCCCTTAGTTTTGCCAGCAAATAAACCAGACGGTGTAATGATGAAACAAAATGATTCTAAAATAAGACACCTGTCCGTGGCGACTAACAAATTCTATGTGGCTACTGCTTTGTTTGAAAAGACAGTCGCTATTTGGGATATGCATACCGGACAACAGATTAAGATTTTTAACACGGTACTAGATTTTGGTGGACAGCGGCTTGCTCTTAGTAGAGAAGGGCATTTGTGTATAGTAGGAGCCTACCACCGTTATGGAGTACAAGCCTATAACACATATACAGGGCAAGTTACGTGGAAAAGAAAGGATCTTACAAAAGTCCAAAGAATACATGCTTCCCCCAATCATGATTATATCTATTGCTGTTTTGGAGATAAACCCTGTCATGTTGTAGACCTTCAGGATGGTCGGACGCTACAAAAATATCGAGGTGTAAGGAAAGCATTTGAAAGTTCTTACGGGCCGAAAGTCTTTCTTTACAAGCACCAATCTGAGATTCGTGATTTAGAGAATGAGGTCAGTATTGAACTTCAAAGTCTGGAATTGGGTGTTATTTGCGCTGCTTTCTCACCAGAACAACTCGTTGTTTCTGGAAAATATACGGATTGTTTCGACCTGCAAACAGGTAAGCGCCTATGGCGTTATGAGCCTCCTCCCGGAAGTCACGCGTTAGAAGCTGAATATCACCATGCAGATAGAGCTTTCTTTATTGTTCAATGGTCTTATGAAAAGGGTGGTTCTAAAATATTAGTTCGCCTCAACGAAAAAGATGGTAAGCCTGAAACAATTCTTGATTTGGGTGAACCAGCGGAAACTCTTTTCTGTATGCAGGGACAATGGTTAGTGTTATCGGATGGGAGAGTAGTCGAAGTAATCTCAGGGCAAGAAAAAAAGAGGCAAGATTTCGTATTAACTTTGATAGAACAACACATGACAGAACAAGCAGAAAACAATCAAACACAATAGGAGAACAGCAAACGGCCGTCTAGTTATGGTCGGCGGGGCAGTCACCTGCCCCACCGCCACTTCCGAACCCATCGTGCGCCTTTCAACGCAATAGGCTCTTCGACTATCAGGGCTGTTGTCATCAGCACTTCTTGCTGTGCATCTGGTCGTGACAATGACCATGTAGGAGTGCCAGGTTAGCATACCGGTTGTTGTTTCGGTTGCCATCTTGGTGATGCACTTCCATGATGTCATCATCCTTGAAGCGAAGACCGCAACAATCACATTTGCCCCGTTGACGTTTCAATAGTCTGGTGACTCGTTTGGGCTTCGTGGGGTCACGCCCCAACCGAGTACCCCAGTATAGCCAATCTCCATCGAACGGCGATTGGTCACCGCGTACCTTGACATGACGACGAATAGGGGTATCTCGATAAAACGCTAACGCGCCCGTTTCGTCGCCAAACACCACTCTGTCATTAACTCTGTGCCAGTATCGAAGGTAGCGCCATTGGGCGGGCTTGTCGTGATGCCGATGAGTTGCCCACCTGCGGAGCATGAAATAGACTTGAAAATCCATCCGGTCAAAGACCTTCTTGGCGGCACAAGGGCGGTAGTAATTCGTCCAACCCCGGATGATGGGATTGAGCTTGGCGATGAGTGCCACTTGTGGCGCGCCGCGATGTTGACGGATAATGTCCCGAACCTTATCCAGGTGCCGTTTCTGAGCCGATTGACTGGGTTTGATGAGTGTCCGAAAGCCGGACTTTCCCCGATAAGAGCGCGTGCGATACTTGCCAATCGGGTGTTGCCGGACGTGGAATCCCAAAAAGTCGAAGCCAATCTTCCCCTCATGTTGGTGCAATGTGTGGGTGACGCTGGTTTTGCCTGGTTTGAGATGCAGTCCCATCGGAGCTAACCACGCTTCCGCCCGTTCTCGCAACCTATTGAGAGTGTCCAAATCTTCATGCAAAATGACGAAATCATCCGCATAGCGAATGACGCCCGGTTTCTGCCTTTTGGGAAGGACATCAACCAGTTCGTTTTCCAGGCCATGCAGAGCGATGTTTGCCAGCAGCGGGGAGATAACCCCGCCTTGGGGTGTTCCGGCTTTGGGCAGCAAGAAGACATCTCCTTCCATAATGCCTGCTTTCAGCCATTGTCTTACCAATCGCGTGACTGGCGTTGACGCATTCAACTTCTGTAATAAAGCTGGATGGGAGATTTGGTCGAAGCATTTGGCAATATCGGCGTCGAGGACATACTTCTGACCAAGGGATTGTTTGCCAATCTTCAGTATACTTTGTATCTGTCATAAGACCTGACCTCTACTAAGTACCTCTATCTTCCCTGATACCGGGCTCACGTCAGCTTATCCTGCGCGTTACCGCAAGCATTTGCTACTTGAGCCATCCTGCCCACCTCGGTTTCTGGCTGGTAGCCTGCTCTCGATGAGGAGAGAACTGTCGGTGGGTTGCCCCGTTCCCCGTATCCATTTTGCGTGGCCGTAGGATGATGCTTTACGCCGGGTCTCGTGAGAATGGATGTCATAACCCAATGTACGGTCATGACCAGAGACCAATCCCTTTTGGGCTTGCCTGTCAGTCAGTTTGGCAAGTTCTCGCTGACGACGCTTCAACCACATCTTCACTTTCGTTATCCATAGCCGCCTGCTGATTCTGAGCCGCCTCTGACTGGCAGCGTGAACCGTTTCTTCCCGCTTTCCACGATTGATGACCAGTCGCACGCAGAGGGAAGGGCTGTCTATCCATCCATTGGGACGGGGGGAGTTGATATTCCCTACCCGCTAGGGTAATATCGCACCCACTTGGATACGGAGTTGTCAAAGTTCAGTAACTTTGCCGCTCATCCCCCGTGTCCGCAGGCACGGTTTCGAGCGAACGGGTCGCACACAGGGCTTGCAGCCGACGCGAAGCGCGGCTGAAGCGGGCGTTGAACCAAAACGTTGGTCGGACGCTGACGCCGCCGACCGAATGCCGCGCTCCCTCTGGCGCAGGCGGGCGGCTACCGCCGCCGAACAACGCCTGCACCCGACCCCGACCTATCGGAACGGGGCAAGATGAGCACGGCGTTAGGCAAACTTAACTAGAGACAAACAATCCCTGCAAATGAGGAAAGATGATGATATGAAAGTATCTATTAAGGTTTTATTGTTCTTCCTGGTATTTTGGCTAACCGTGATGCTTGTAAACATATTCGTTCACGAGTTAGGCCACGCTGTTTTTATGGCGGCGTTTGGAGGATGGAAGCACAATCTCAGCTACTTCGGGGGTACTATCGCAACTGATTCAGCATTGATGGTTGATACTTACCAATGGATTGATTCGCAGGGATTTTCCCCAAATGAATTTGGAACAGAACAGGCGTTACAGGTCATCGAATATTGGGGTGAAACGTTTCCTGCAATGCGCTGGGGGGTCATTGGTGGATGGCTGGGGCAATTGATCTTATCCGGGATTTTGCTATTTCTTACTCAGACAAATGCCTTCAAAGAGGGGGCGTCTGCATTTGGCAAGCTGTTCAGTTTAGGTTTCATTGTCATTAATTTAGGTTGGATGGGCGGCAATTGGTTGCTCCTGGGTATGGGAGAACCTGTATCCAGTGACCCTGTTCTCTTAATCAATGTACTTTTAGGTCGTGACCCTTTAAAAATTGGCCTTTTGTGGATATTTGCTGTCTTGATTGTGGCATTGAGTGCATGGCTAGGACAAACATTTGGGGCGGAAATGTTCGCTGGATTTGGTCTTTCCCCATCCCATAGCAAGCGTCTAGCCGCTATCTGGGCGTTAACGTCTGGGCTGGCAGGTCTCAGTTTGCGAATCCCTATTCTTGTTATCGCCGTAGGATTCATTCTTATATTGGTAATAGTTGTTCCGTCAGTTTATATCCATCGACTTCAAAGTAACGCTGATGATATTACTTTCACTATTCCCGGCATCGTCTGGCAAAACACCCTTGTATTACTGGTTCTTCTGTTTGCCATTATCTTTTCTAATTCTGGTTTTTTTATAAGTGGGAATTCGCAAGACCAAATTCAAGACAATGCAGTGTTTCAACATTACTGTATTGAAACCGATTGCATCCCCGATGAGTTGGAAAAGTGGTTTCAGGACGAATGACATTATCTTCTATATACCTTTTCTATTAGAGGTATTGCCTAACACGCGCTAGAGTCCGACGCTGCCGCGGGGACGCGCGGCACTCCGATTCGGTTGGCGCAGGCGGCTCGCCAGAAACTGTCCCAATCCAGCGGCAGCGCGGCTCAGCTATTCGTTCGGTCGGACGCTGACGCCGCCGACCGAACGCCGCGCTCCCTCCGGCACAGGCGGGCGGCTACCGCCGCCGAACAACGCCTGCACCCGACCCCGCCTTTTCGGGACGGGGCAAGGTGAGCGCGGCGTTATACGAAAGCAACCGCACGCCCCCTATTCCCGAACCGCCCCAGGGCCATTGCCTGCGCTGCGGCACGGACATCCCCCACAATCCCCAGGCTTCTTACTGCGCCTCCTGCTCCCGCGTCTGGAAGCGATACGAAAACCACGCCTTCGCCGAAAAATTCTGTCATAGCTGTGGCACATCCCACCAGACCAGCATGGTCCGCCCCCTCTGCCGCGCCTGTTATTTCGTAGAGAAAAACGGCCAGGACCCCGCCCAATTCTGAATAGTTTCCGGGGAGGTTTGGTGGATTACGATTACCTTCCCGGAAGCTGTTTTGATGTCCGGTTTGAATGATGTAAGCTTCCGGGGAGGTTTGGTGGATTACGCTACCTTCCCGGAAGCTGTTTTGATGTCCGGCTTGAATGCGCGAGCTTCCCGGAAGGTCTGTGAACAAAGGATAACAGATGACCCTTGTAATGAAATTCGGCGGCACTTCCGTGGGAAGCGCCGCGGCCTTGAAACAGACAGCGGAACTGGTGCGCATGGGAACGGCGGCGTGGGCGCGGGTCGTTGTCGTCGCCTCCGCCATGGGCACAAAGCCGGTGAAAGTGACCGACCTGCTCCTGAATGGCGCGCGCAGCGCCCTGGCCGGTGATAATCAGACCTACCTGCAAGTGGCGGAGGAATTGCGCCGCGTCCATTACGAAGTAATTGATGCGCTGTTGGAGCCGGAAGGGGAGCGGCAGGCCGTGCTTGTCGACAATGCCCGGTTTATTGACCGTTTTGCGGCGCTGTGCCAGTCGGTGCTGGTGTTGGGAGAGCTGACGCCGCGCGCGCTGGACGCCATCAGCGGCATGGGGGAGCAAATGAGCGTGCGTATCCTGGCTGCCTATTTGCGCCAGCTTGGTTTTGCGGCGGTGGCCGTGGATGCCACGGAACTGATCCGCACGGACAGTGTGTTTCAGTCGGCCACACCGAACATGGCGGAGACTACGCGCCTGACCCAGGCGCGCCTGGGCGCGATCCTGGCGCAAGGTGGATTGCCCGTGGTGACGGGTTTCATTGGGGCCAATGCCACTGGCGTGATGACCACGCTGGGGCGCGGAGGGTCTGATTTCAGCGCCGCTGTGTTGGGGCAGGCGTTGCCCGCCGGCGAAGTGTGGATTTGGACGGATGTGGACGGTGTGATGTCGGCGGACCCGCGCCTGGTGCCGGAGGCGCGTACCATCCCGGAGCTGACGAATCGGGAGGTGTCGGAACTGGCGTATTATGGCGCGAAGGTGCTGCATCCGAAGACGATTCGCCCGGTTGTGGAGAATGGCATCCCGCTGCGCATCAAGAATACGTTCAACCCGGACCACCCGGGTACGTTGATTGTGGCCGACCGGACCAATGGGCGCGGTCGGATCAAGGCGGTGACGGCCATCCCGGACCTTGCGCTGGTGACGTTGGAGGGGAAGGGGATGTTGGGCGTGCCCGGCATTGCCGCGCGCACGTTTGGGGCGGTGGCGCGCAGCCAGGCGAATGTGCTGCTGATCACGCAGGCATCGTCAGAGCAGTCTATTTGCTTTTCCGTGCCGCGAGCGGCCGCGGAAAGTGTGATTGCCAGCCTGGAGGCGGAGTTTGGGCGCGAATTGCAGCGGCGAGATATTGATCATATCTGGGCGCTGCAGCCGGTGGGGATTGTGACGGTAGTGGGGGCGGGGATGCGGGGGACGCCGGGAATTGCCGGCAGAATCTTCAGCGTCCTCGGCGATCATCACATCAACGTCATCGCCATCGCGCAGGGTTCTTCCGAATGCAGCATCAGCCTCGTCGTGGACGCGGCGGACGTCCCCCAGGCGGTGCGGCAATTGCACACCCTCACCCTGCCGTAACGCACGAGGAGCCGAGCCGTTCCCGAAACGGCTCGGCTCCCAAGATTGGTTCATTCTTGGAGAATGAACCAATCTTAAAACAAAGCGGACGCCAACTGCTGCCGATACGCCTGCACGGTGGCATCCTGCTCCCCCATGAGCGTAAACAGCGCCAACATAACGAATTTTGGCTCGCCCTGGCGATACTGCTTATCCTGACGCACGATAGCCAGCAGATTGTAGAGACCGGCGGCATAATCGCGGCGGCTGATCTGCCCCGCTGCCTGCCGGTAGAGAGTGGTCAACTCATCGCTGCCGTTTAGCTGGTTGCGTTCGGCGGCGCACAAGTAGTGAGCCAGAGGTAGTAGCCGCTCCGCCTCGCCAAATTCCGGGCCGTGGGGGAAATCGCGCAACTGTGTTTCCGCCGCGCATCCTTTTCCCTGGCGCAGCAAGGCTTGCGCCAGACCGAGGCGCGTCGACGCGTCGTCGTCATCTTTCAGCGCATCGCGGAAGGCGGCTTCCGCTTCCGCCCATTTTCCTTGCGCCAAAAGCTGTTGTCCGCTCCGGCGCACGCCATTGCTGGCGCTGGGCGCTACCTGTCGCAAAAAGGCGCGTACCTGGGTTTCCGGTTGCGCGCCGACGAAGCCGCCGACCATCTCGCCCCCGCGAAACGCCTTCACGGCGGGGATGCTGCGCACCATAAACTGCTGCGCCACGCGCGGATTGTGGTCCACGTTGATCTTCGCCAGCACAAATCCGCTGTCCGGTTCGTTTGCCAATCTTTCCAGCACTGGCCCCAGCATTCGGCAAGGTCCGCACCAAGGCGCCCAAAAATCGACGACCACCGTCGTCTCATGGGATCGTGCGATCACGTCCTGCTGAAATGTGGCGTCAGTGGCGTCTATCACGTTCTTGGTTTTTAGCATGGTAACTCCTTCGAAAATAGTGGTCAGTGGATAGTGGATAGTGGATAGTGGTCAGTGGTCGGAAAGCTGACTGGCACCTTTGTTTTTCGTTGACTGTTGACTGTTATTAAGGCATTTCCAGGCCGTGGGATTCGAGGAGGTTTTTATCGGCCATGAGCGTGGCGGTGGGGCCGTCGGCGACGATCTGGCCTTCGTCCATGATGATCATGCGCGGGAAAAGCTCGCGCACCATGAGCATGTCGTGCGTGGAGACGAGCATGGTGATGGGCAGATCGCGCAGGAGGTTGATGAGGGCGCGGCGGGCGCGAGGATCGAGGCCGGCGGAGGGTTCGTCGAGGACGAGGATTTCCGGGTCCATGGAGAGGACGGTGGCCATGGAGATGCGCTTCTTTTGCCCGATGCTCAGGTGATGGGAGAGTCGCTCGCCGAAGCCGTCCATGCCGACCTGGCTCAGCGCCCGTGCGACGCGGGCGCGCACGTCCGGTTCAGGGAGGCCCATGTGCAGCGGTCCAAAGGCCACGTCTTCGTACACGGTGGGGGAAAAGAGTTGATCGTCGGGGTTTTGGAACACGAGACCAACGCGGGCGCGGATGGTGGGGAGATTGGCTTTGTTGAGGGGGAGGCCGCCGACGGTGATGTGGCCGTTTTCGGGTTGACCGCGACCGTGGTCGCGCTGGCCGAGGATGCCGTTGAGGTGGAGCATGAGGGTGCTTTTGCCGGCACCGTTCGGACCCACCAACGCGACTTTTTCCCCGGCGCGAATGTCCAGGGAGACGGCGCGCAGGGCGACGTGACCATCGCCATAGGCAAATGAGAGGTCATGGATGGAGATGACGGTTTGCGTGCCGGTTGTGGGGATGGTGGGTGCTGCCGGCATTTCTGCTACATTCTCGCGTTGATGGAAAACAGGCATAATCTCTTCCCGTAGTGTTGATCAGGTGAGGAGGTGGCCTAGCAGTTGAATGCCGGCAATCAAAAACACAGCCAACACGCCCGCCGCCCAATCCTGCCGCCGCATTTCGTGCGGATTTAGCGTGAGCAGGCGGCCATCGTAGCCGCGTGCCAGCATGGCATTGTAGACGCGGTCGCTCCGTTCCAGGCTGCGCATGAAGAGTTGGCCGACCATGTGGCCGGCGACGCGGGCGCGCCAGGCGATGGTTCCGCCCGCTTTGCCGGCTCCGCCGCGGGCGCTGCGGGATTCGCGGGCGCGCAGGAGGCGCAACGCTTCGTCGGCAAGGACGAAGAGGTAGCGGTACATGAAGGCGATGATGGCGATGAGGACGCGCGGCAGGCGCAGGTGTTCCAGGGCGTGCAGCAGGTCGGGCAAGGCGGTGGTGGCGGTGAGGAGGATGGCGCACTGGATAGAAAGCCAGCTACGAATGACGATGCTGGCGAAACGGAGAATGCCGGCATCCGTCACCACCAAATCCCAGGTTCCCACATGCCACGACGCCAGCGTCCGCCCCGGCAGCGTGAACATCACCGTCACCGCCGCCAGCGTGAACGGCAGCACAATAAAGGCGCGTTTGACGGCGTAAGTGAGGGGCAGATCGGCAAGGCGGGTCAGCCAGAGCAGGAACAGCCAGCCCGCCAGGAATGCCCACCATGCGCCATCCGGTAGGAGGACGTTGGCGATGATAAAGAGCAGCGTGACCACGACCTTTACGCGGGGGTCCAGGTCGTGGATGAGGCTGTAGCGGTGTTCAAAGCGGTCGAACGTGTTGATGTGCATCGGTGTTTTAGTTGGCCTGGTGGGGGCGGCGTAGCAGGCGGAAGAGGAGGAACATAATGCCGGCAACCACCACCGCCCCAATCATGCCCGCCAGAATAGTCGAAACGTGCGTTTCTCCCAGAAACGGCAGCGTGTAATCGGGCAGCACCTGGAAAGGCGCGTTTTGCGCCGTGTCCAAAAAGCCGATTTGCCCTGCTACCCACTCCAGCCCATCCGGGGCGGCGGAAGCGAGCGGCGAGAGCAGCACGACGATCAACGTGGCGACCGCGCCGGCCAAAATCCACCGTTTTTGTCCCGTTTCTGCGCCGCTTTGCAGCAGGCCGGGTCGCGTTTGCATCACGTAGCTGAGGGCGGCCACCGTGATCAGGGCTTCGCCGATGCCGATGAGGGCGTGGATGCCCAGCATGGCGGGCACGGCCAGGCTGAGGCTGGTGGTGCCGCTGGCGCCCAGCAGCAGGGCGACCACGAAGGCGGCGATCATGATGGAGACCCAGGAGCCAATGCCGGCAGCGACCAACTGCGTGCCGCGCGCGCGACCCCGTCCCAACTGGTAGATACCATAACCGATGACGCCGGGGATGATGCCCATGCAGAGGATGTTGGCGCCCATGACGACGAGGCCGCCGTCCTGGAAGAAGAAGCCCTGCGCGGCGATGACGGCGGTCATGGCTAACATGCCCAGCCACGGTCCGAGGACGATGTAGGCCAGGGTGGCGCCGATGAGGTGGCCGGATGTGCCGAAGGTGACGGGGAAGTTGATCATTTGCGCGGCGAAGATGAAGGCGGCCATGATGCCGGCAAGTGGCGCCAGTCGTTCGTCGAAGGAATGGGTGGTGCGGCGCAAGGCCACGCCCAAGACGGTGAGGGTGATGAGCCAGCAGATGATGGAAATGAACAGGCTGAGGAATCCATCGGGGATGTGCATCAGGGTATTGACGGCGAAGATGGGCATGGCGTCGCCAGGAAAGAGAGAGGGCATCATGATTTTCTCCGGGTGAAGGTATGGGCGGTAATCAGGGGGGGGGGAGGGAGAGGCAATGCCGGCATTTTCCCGCCAACGCCATGTGCTGCAACGCAACGCGAAAACCGTGCTGCTCCCATAATTGCGCCGCCAGTTCATCGAAAAGCGTATCGGGCACAAACGCCACCTGACCGCACTCCGTGCAAACAATGTGATGATGTGGCTCTTCTCCCATCATCTCATACACCGTCCGACCCGCCAACTCCGTCTTTGCCACCAGATTCAGCGCACAAAAAAAATCTAGCGCCCGATACACCGTGGCCCGATTCACCGATGGCGCGGTCAGCCGCACCTGCTCATAAACCTCGCGCGCCGTCGCATGGCCGCCGCGCTCGCAAATCGTATCCAGCACAAGCTGCCGCTGCGGCGTCACGCGATGCCCCAGTTCACGGATGCGGTCGAGATAATTCAGACGATAGTGTGACATAATCGTTGGAGCAGCCCTCATCACATTCTGCGAAAATTCGTTATTGCAACTTGTCGCAACAACGAATCAAACGGAGTATAGCAGGTCAAACACACCAAAGCGAACGGTTGCGGCCATTCTCACACCGTCTTCAGATATTCACGGATCAGCAGCGCCGCCGTCGCGCCTTCACCCGCGGCACTGGCAACCTGCTTCGTACTCCCCGCGCGCACATCTCCCGCCGCGAACACACCCGGTGCACTTGTTTCCAAAAAGACGGGTTCACGCTGCGCCTGGCCCACAGGCCCCATCCCCGCGTGCCGCAAATCGTGCCCTGTTACCACAAATCCCCAACGATCCAGGTGTACATCACTGTCCGCCAGAAATTGCGTGTTCGGGTCCAGGCCGATAAAAATGAACGCCCCGTCTACGACCATCTCCTCCCGCGCCCCGCTCTCGTTGTTGCGCAGCTTCAACCGCCGCAATTTGGCATTGGCTCCCACGAACGCCTCCACTTCCGTGTGAAAACGCACGTCAATTTTGGGATCGCCCAGCACGGACTCCTGGATAATGGGGCTGGCCTTGAAGGCTGCGCCGCGCACCAGGATCGTCACCTGATCCGCATATTTCGTCAGCAGCAGGCTTTCCTCGGCGGCGCTGTTGCCGCCGCCCACCACAACCACGCGCTTGCCCCGATAAAACGGACCATCGCAAGTGGCGCAAAAATGGACGCCCGCGCCAATGTAATCCGCTTCGCCGGGCACACCCAGGCGGCGATACCGGCTGCCCGTGCTGATGAGCAGGGCGCTGGCGCTGTATTCGCTGCCATCCCCCGTGGTCACACAGTGATAATTGTCATGGTGGTGGATGTGCGTCACTTCCTGGGCTTGCAGAATCTCCACGCCGAACTGCTCTGCCTGTCGTCGCAGCCGCTGCGCGAAATCCATGCCGCCGATGCCATCGGGGAAGCCGGGCATGTTTTCCAGCTTTTCCGTGGCCGCCGCCTGGCCGCCAATGGCCGCCCGTTCAATCACCAACGTATCAATCGCCTCGCGCGCAGCGTAGAGCGCCGTGGTCAAGCCCGCCGGTCCGCCGCCGAGGACAATCAGATCATAATGGGTGCGACTGGCTACCGTTTTCAATCCTAACCTGGCCGCCAACGCCGCGTTGCTTGGCTCAACGAGGATGGAGCCATCCTCGAAGACAATGGTGGGAATAATGCGGCGGCCTTGATTGGCCGTGATCACGAACTGCTCCGCCGCCGGGTCTTGCTCAATGTCAATCCAGTGATATGGTATCTGGTGTTCGCCGAGGAACTGCTTGCTACGACGGCAATCCGGGCACCAATAAGCGCCATAGACGGTGATATTTGGTTCTGACATGAGGTTTCTCCTTCAAAGACACCTTTGTAGGACGAGTTTCTAACCCGTCCACGCTTTCCAAAATGGACGCGGATGAACACGGAAACACGCGGATGATGACCGCCGACTGTTTTCAGACGACGCGAGGGGGGGATCCCTTTCGTCTTCGCTGCGGTTTGTCGGGCGGGAGGCGGGTCTGGGAAGCCTATGGCTTTGCCGTAGTTCCCAATTTGGCGATTCGGATAGTCCAAAGGTAAGCTTGTTACCCGCCGCGGAGAATGGCGCCGCCTGGTTGCCTGATGGGTATGGCATGAGCCTGTTGCCTGGGTTTGTCGAAGGCCACAGGCGCGGCAACCGGCTCAGCCCACGAGAGGTTTGGTTGTTGCGTTATAGCCTCATTCTGGAGATAAGATGCTGTTTGAACGTTTTGCCCGAGGTCGTGCCGGCATTTTGCCCCTGCTCGCACTCATTTCCGGTATTTTCATGATGGCGCTGCTGGTTGGATGCCGGCATTCCCCCGCCACCTGGACGCGCATTCAAGAACAAGGCGTGCTGCGCATCGGCCTCGATCCCACCTACCCCCCCTTCGAAACCGCCGACGCCAACAGCGTATGGGGCTACGACGTAGACCTGATGCGCGCCATTGCCGACCACTACGGGCTGCAGGCGCAGTTCACCTATTTCGGCTACGATGGCCTCTACGACGCCCTGTCCACGGCGCAGGTAGACGTCCTCGCCTCCGCCCTGGTGACGCAGCCCGAACGGACACGCGACTTCGCCTACAGCCAACCCTATTTTGATGCCGGTCAGGTCCTCATCGTGCCCACCGCCTCCCCCATCACCGGCGTGGACGACCTGAACAACCGCGTGCTGGCGGTGGAATTGGGCGCGCAAGGACACGTCCTGGCCACCACCTGGGAGCGCCGCCTGCCTGGAATGACGATTGTCCCCTACAACAGCGTGGATGAGGCGCTGGCCGTCGTCACTGCCGGGACCGCGGACGCGGCGCTGGTGGACAGCATCGGCGGGCGCCTCTATTTGCGCCAGGCAGCCGGCCTGATGCGGCTCTCGCCGCCCGCGGAAAGCGAGCCATACGCGCTGGTGGTGCGCGCGGATGACGAAGTGCTGCTGCAAAAGCTGAACGAGGCGCTGGCGACTCTGGAGAGCCGCGGCGTGCTGGCGGAACTGGAGCGGCGCTGGTTGGATACCCCGGATAACTAAAATAATGCCGGCATCGATCCGGATGCTCGCTCCTGCTATGAAAACCGTCCCAAGGTGTGCTATACTGTCCCCATCTGGTTGTTTCGCGCTGCTGTAGCCGCGACGATCAGCCACGCGCAACGATATGGAGCGGGAATTAAATAAGACAACAAAGTTGTTTCCTTCCCGCTCCTTCAAACTGGCGCTGCGATTCGAGCTTTATTTCAGCGCCGGTCGATATCACACTGACCACAAGGAGCAATCCACATGAAAGATTCCCCTGTTCCCGATCTATTTGGGAAAATTAGTGACGAATCGACGGCTTTGGGCAAACTTGCCGGCAAAATCCCCGGATTCGACGGTTACATTGAGCGCAGCCGTCGTCGTGAGGCGGACCAATTGCTGCGCCAGACCATTGCCAGCCGTATTGAGGCGATCAGGGTGCAGTTGGGTGGCGTCCACCAGGAATTGAGCCGCGATATTCTGCTGGCGATGGAATATGCGGAGCCACTAGGCGAAGTAGATACGCGGCTGATGGGGCTGGCGGGCAAGGTCAAGGATGCGCCGCAAGGGTACGCCGGTTTCTTTGATGCGGTAAAGATCAAGGAGGAGGACCTGGCGCGCGTTTATGCGTTTGATGCCGGCATGATGGATTTCGTAGACCAACTCGCCGCCGAAGCCGACGCCCTCAACGCCGCCGTCATCGATGGCGGCGACATCGGCGCGGCCATTCGCACCATGAGCGGCACTGCCCGCGAAGCCAACGCCAACTTCAACACCCGCACCGAAGTCCTCATGGGCATTGGCTGACGGTAACGGCAAAAATCTGAAGGCAAAAGATTGGCAACCTTCCCAGAACTGGAGAGGAGAAAATAACTATGGCTCGAGTATTTGATCGCGTCGCCATCGAATCCTGGCTACGAGACGAAATCGTACAAAAGTTCCCGCGCGGCGGCCTGGGCGACATTCGCCTCGGCTCCCCCTGCATTGTCAACCCCGGCGAAACCGCCATTTTCGTGCGCAGCGGCGAATCGCTGGGCACACTCGACCCCGGAACCCACGTTCTCACCACCGCCAACGTCCCCTGGCTCACCGATTTGCTGGAAAAGGGGCTGTTTGGGGGCAAAAACGTCTTTACCGCTGACGTCTATTATGTCAAAACAACCGACATGACGCTCAAATGGGGCACGGCCAACCCCATCATCGTCGAACATCTCAACCGACCGCCGGGGGCCAGCGCCATGGTCGGTAACGGAACCTACGTCGTCAAGGTAAAAGACCCCTGGCGCTTCCTCAACGCCATGGACGCCTTCCGCGAAAGCGTGCGCCTGGCGCAGATCAAAGAGCGCCTCGATCCCATGTTGGGCGTCTTCATGCAGGACAAAATGTCCGAACTGGCGACCGCCAAGAGCCTGGGACCGGCGCAACTGCAATCCTTCTCTCAGGAACTGAACAACCTCCTCGCCGGACTCCTGCAAACGGAATTCGACGCCGTCGGCCTCACGCTGGTCGATTTCAACATCCGTCTCGGCCTCCATCCCGACTCTCTCAGCGTCGTCACCAAGATGGGGTATGGCACGGACTACACTCAGATGCAGATCGCGGACGCCGCCCGCGCCGCCGCCGAAAATCCGTCTGGCGGCAATCTGGGCGAATTGGGCCTGGGGATGATGGGGATTGGCGCGATGCAGCAGCAGCAAATGATGCAGCAGCAGATGCGCCAGCAGCAGCCTGTGTCGCCCCCCGCCGCTGAACCCGCCGCGGCTGTCGGCAACGACATGCCCGACGTGATGACGCCGGCTCAGGCCGCGACCTACCTGCAAGTCACGGAGGCGGACGTACTCGCCGCCATCGAAGCCGGCGACCTGAAGGCGCGCAAAATCGGCGCGGCCTATCGCATTTCCAAGAGCAGCCTGGAAGAATTTCTTGCCGGCTAGTTACCAGATTGGTCCAAACTTTCCGTTTGGACCAATCTTCTGATCATCCGTATGAAGATATTGATCCTGGGTGGAACGGTCTTTTTAGGGCGGCATTTGGTGATGGCGGCTCAGGCGCGCGGTCATGAGGTGACGCTATTTAATCGCGGCCAACACAATGCCGGCATCTTCCCAGACGTGGAGAAACTGCGCGGCGACCGCCAGGGAGACCTGACGGTGCTGCGCGGTCGCTCCTGGGATGCCGTCATCGACACCTGCGGCTACGTGCCCCGCGTGGTGCGGGCCAGCGCGGAACTGCTGGCGGATGCCGTGAACCACTACACGTTTATCTCTAGCATTTCCGTGTACGCCGACTTTCGTCAGGCGAATATGGACGAATCGTATCCGGTGGGCAAACTGGCGGACGAGAGCGTGGAAGAAGTCACCGGGGAAACCTACGGGCCGCTGAAGGCGCTGTGCGAGCAGGCGGTGGAGGCGGCGCTGCCGGGACGGACCCTGAACATTCGTCCGGGCCTCATCGTCGGGCCGCACGATCCGTCCGACCGCTTTACGTATTGGCCGCATCGCATTGCCGCCGGCGGCCCGGTGCTGGCTCCCGCCCCCGCCACGGAACCGGTGCAGATCATTGATGCGCGTGACCTGGCGGCGTGGAACATTCGCCTGGTGGAAGCGGGAAAAACGGGAGTCTACAACGCCACGGGACCGGCTTATCCGCTGACCATGGAAGACGTGCTGCAAACATGCGTGCGCGTGAGTGGCAGTGATGCCACGCTGCGGTGGGCCGATGCGGCGTTTCTGCTGGCGGAGGGAGTGACGCCGTGGACGGAGATGCCGCTGTGGGTCCCTAACGTGGATGGGTCGTATGATGGCTTTTCCACGACGGATGTGGGCAAGGCCATTAGGGATGGCCTCACGTTTTGCCCGCTGGCGCAGACGGTGCGGGATACGTTGGCGTGGTTGGGAGAGCGGGGAGAGGGGACGTGGCGTGCCG
Organism: Ardenticatenales bacterium; assembly: GCA_020634515.1. Taxonomy (NCBI): domain Bacteria; kingdom Bacillati; phylum Chloroflexota; class Ardenticatenia; order Ardenticatenales; species Ardenticatenales bacterium. The sequence goes on from JACKBL010000002.1 coordinate 21,744, forward strand.
GCATTTCCCGTGAACGAGAAGCCGAACTGCTACGCAAACTCCCCGCCTGACACGCCGCCAACTAATCAGCTTTTGGCGGCTTAATGTCCAGCCCGCCAAACGCCACAAACCCCGTAATCCGCAAATCGGAAGGTTCCCCTTCCAGCATCTTCCGCTGTCGCCGCTTATCCGACACACCGCCGAAAATCGCCAACACATCCCGCTCAACCAGCCAGTCCGGCGAAACCTCCACCCCAACGCCGCCAAACATGGAAAACACATTCAGCACCGCCGGTTTTGCGGTCACATTGGCCTTATCCAGACGTAGCGTCGCCCCGCCAAACACCGCCGTCACCTCGCCCCCCTCAAACGCCTGCGACGTGACCACCCGCTCATCCCCACCAAACATCGTAAACACGTTCACCCGCGCCGCGCTGTCCATCACCGCGCCCTTGCGCATTCCACTCCAGGTCCCCGACCGCCCAAGCATGATCGACACGCCAATGATGATCAGCAACAGCGGCCAGAGCGACAGGATGGATTCCACTTCCACCACCTCCAGCGCGGCCAGTTGAAACGCCAACCCGCCCACAATCAAGATCAGGGGGCCTGTCCAGAAACGGAACCCATTGCTCAACAACTGCCACAAGCCCAACAGAATGAACAACGAAGGTATCCACTTGAATAGACTGGAGACATCCCCTGCCCCCAGATTTTGCAACAGCAGCGCCACTCCCACCAGAATAATCAGCACACCTAGAAATAACTGTGTAGAAATACGTCTTGTCGCCATCTTTCCTTCCATTCCTTTTTAGTGAGCATCCCAAATTTAAGATTAGTTCATTTTTGGAGAATGAACCAATCTGAAGCAAGCAACATTTAATCGCTTCCCGACCCCATGTTTCCCTATACGCAAGGATGAGTGAAAGGGTGCAACAAACACGATTTCGTCTTGTCATGTTTGGGCCAAGTTCTTATACTGTATCCAACTAAGGAACGGAAACTAAATAAGACAACGAAGTTGTTTTCTTGCCGTTCCTTCAAACTGACGATGCAATTCCGTACTTAATTTCATCGTCAGTCCTAAGGGTTCGCGCTTGGTGGATAGTCCAAAGTTGATTTGCACGAACCCTGACTGCTCGATATTGTGGGGCTGTATCTGTGTCTCACCCCACCCGCGGGACGGATTTTGATCAAGCAAGAGGAGTCTCACTATGAACATCGTTGAAGTCAATCATCTCACCAAGTATTATGGCAAATCCCGTGGCATCGAGGATGTGTCGTTTACCGTGGAGGAAGGCGAAATTTTCGGGTTCATTGGTCCGAACGGAGCGGGCAAATCTACCACGATCCGCCTGTTTTTGGCGCTGATTTTCCCGACCAGCGGCGAAGCAAGAATCTTCGGCAAGGATTGTATTACCGCCGGCCCGGAGATCCGCCAGGAGATTGGCTACTTGCCCTCGGAGGTGTTCTATTACGAGGGGATGAAAGTAATTGACTTGCTCAACTACTCGGCCAGTTTCTACAACAAAGATTGCACGCAGCGATTACATGAGCTGGCCGATTTGATGGAATTGGACCTGAAACGCCGCATTGACGACCTTTCCTATGGCAACAAGAAGAAAGTAGGGATCGTGCAGGGGTTGCTGCACCAGCCCAAACTGATAGTGCTGGACGAACCTACCAGTGGACTGGACCCGCTCATGCAGCAGAAATTCTTCAATCTGATCCGTGAGGAACATGCCCGCGGCGCTACAGTTTTCTTTTCATCGCATATCTTAGGGGAAGTGCAAAAGATGTGCAATCGGGTAGCAATTATCAAAGAGGGCAGCATCATCAACATCCAGGACATCAGAACCCTGCAACAGGATAACTACAAGAAAATCAGGGTGATGGCCGAAGGGTTGGAAGGCAAACGCTTTGAAATTCCGGGTGTCAGCAATCTGACGCGCGAAAATGGCGCAGTGAGTTTCTTCTTCAAGGGTGATATTAACGCCATGCTGCACATCATCAGCCAGAAAGAAATCCGTGATGTGACCATCGAGGAACCAACCCTGGAAGAGATCTTTATGCACTACTATGAATAAGGATCGGCAATGAACATTTACAAACAGGAAATCAAAATGAGTCTCCGGTCAGTCATTATCTGGTCGGTTTCGTTGGCGATCCTCATTTTTGTATTCATGGCTATCTTTTCGAGCATGGCCGGGGATGCGGCTTTGTTGAGTCAGGCTATGTCGAAATTCCCGAGGGAATTATTGATCGCCTTCGGCATGGAAAATATGGATATGTCCACCATCCTGGGATTTTTCGGGCTTGCCTTCCTCTTCTGCCAGATTTGTCTGGCTATCCAGGCAGCCAATTACGGGTTTTCACTGGTCTCGGTGGAGGAAAGAGAGTTTACGGCTGATTTCCTGCTGGCTAAACCCGTGAAGCGGTCGCGTATCATGAACAGCAAATTGCTGGCTGCCTTGACGGGCCTGACCATCACGAATTTGGTTGTCTGGGTCAGCAGTTTTGTCTTTATCAGCCTGTATGCCAACGGAAAAGAGTACGACACCAAAGCGCTGCTGGTCTTGCTGCTTAGTATCGTTATCTTCCAGTTGTACTTCCTCTCAGTTGGGATGGTGATCTCGCTGCTGACAAAACGGATTCGCAGTGTCACCTCCTTTTCGATGGCTCTGGTGTTTGGTTTGTATTTGGTGAATGCCTTCAGCGGGATGCTCGGCACTACCAGCGTAGAGATTATCTCTCCTTTCAAACAGTTCGAGCCGAACTACATCATCAAGAATGCCGCCCTCGATCTGCCCCTGGTGCTGTTGTGCGTGGGTGTGATCGTGGTATCTATTGTCGGGAGCTATTGGCTGTATGGTCGAAGAAACATTCCTTCGGCAGTGTAGGAGAAGAAAATGAACATCTTTCTTCGAGAATTGAGAGCGAATTTGAAATCTTTGATCATCTGGTGCGTGATCGTCGTCTTGTTTGTGCTGGTAGGGTTTTCCAAATTTACGGCGTATTACAATAATCCAGAACTGCTGGCAATCCTGGACAGTATGCCCCAGGCTGCGCTCGCCGCGTTCAACCTGAGCGCGTTCAACCTGACGACGTTGACGGGCTTTTTCGGCGTGATGTATACCTACTTCGCCCTGCTTTTATCGGTTGCCGCGGCGATGTGGGGCAGCGATATCATCTCAAAAGAGGAGCGGGACAAAACGGTGGAGTTTTCGCTCACGCTGCCGGTCACGCGCAGCCGGTTGATCACGGCGAAAACGGCCGCGGTCGTCTTGAACTGTGCGATTTTGTTGCTCGTGACCTGGGGCGCTACCGTCGTCGGCGCGCGGGATTTCCAACCGGACGGTAAATTCTATGGCTTCCTTTCGCTGGGGATGCCGGCAATTTTCATCATGCAGTTGATCTTTGTTGCCGTCGGAATTTTCCTGGGATGCACCATGAAACGACACAAACGCGCCGGGTCTCTGGCCGTCTCCGTCTTGCTCGTCACCTACATCCTTTCGATCATAGCCACACTGAGCAAGAATCTTGAATTTCTCAAATACTTCACACCTTTCAAGTATTTTGATCCGGCCACGCTGTTGCACGATGCCCGCATTGCGCCCCTCTATTTGCTCCTCTCCGCGGCTATTGTGGTGGTCGCCCTGGCAGGCGCCTACCTGGGCTACGGCAGGAGAGATTTGTACATCTAGTGTCATGTCAAGGGCGTTTGATGGGAAACCGTAGGTCAATTCGCTGAATTGACCGGACAAGACAGCGTCTTGTCCTACGGCGCGTATCCATCGTTTTCTGCGTGACGGCACACGAGTGTCCTGTCGAGGATGTTTGATGGGAAACCGTAGGTCAATTCGCTGAATTGACCGACAAGACAGCGTCTTGTCCTACGGCGGTATCCATCGTTTTCTGCGTGACGGCACACGAGTGTCCTGTCAAGGCGTTTGATGGGAAACCGTAGGTCAATTCGCTGATTGACCGGACAAGACAGCGTCTTGTCCTACGGCGCGTATCCATCGTTTTCGCGTGACGGCACGAGTGTTCTGTCGAGGATGTTTGATGGGAAACCGTAGGTCAATTCGCTGAATTGACCGGACAAGACAGCGTCTTGTCCTACGGCGCGTTTCCATCGTTTTATGCTTGACGGCACGAGTGTCCTGTCGAGGATGTTTGATGGAAACCGTAGGTCAATTCGCTGATTGACCGGACAAGACAGCGTCTTGTCCTACGGCGTGTATCCATCGTTTTATGTGACGGCACACGAGTGTCCTGTCGAGGATGTTTGATGGGAAACCGTAGGTCAATTCGCTGAATTGACCGGACAAGACAGCGTCTTGTCCTACGGCGTGTATCCATCGTTTTATGCGTGACGGCACACGAGTGTCCTGTCGAGGGCGTTTGATGGGAAACCGTAGGTCAATTCGCTGAATTGACCGGACAAGACAGCGTCTTGTCCTACGGCGCGTATCCATCGTTTTCTGCGTGACAGGACACTAGCGTCTTGTCAACCACAATGTGATGGATTGCCCGGAAGCTGTTTACGAGACAGCGCCGGCCTGCGCGTGAGCTTCCGGGAAGGTTCGTTGTAACTATTCACGTCTCCGAGAGATTGGACCAATTTTGTAGACATTAACAGGATTTAACCAGAGCATATTGGTCCAATCTGGGCAGATGACCTGTATAGTCGCGGTTCGTTTTTGTATGCAATCACGACGATTGACACATTCCGGAAGGAACCGGTTCTCCCGCGGATGAAGGTGACCGACGAAAGGAGATCACTAATGGGTAAAGAAGTAAGGTTGTTCAAAAGCGAAGAACGGATGAATCGTCCCGATGTGAGCGCGTTCTTGCATCAACTGGCTGACAAGCTGGCGGAAGGCCAGGTTGTGCTACGCCAGGGTAATGAAGAGATCACGCTGCAGCTTCCACACAGCCTAATTCTGGAAATTCAGGTGGAAGACGAAGATAAGAAGTCGAAAGGAATGCAGCACAGCCTTGAAGTGGAGATCAAGTGGTTTGACGACGATGGTCAGGGCGAGCCTTTGCAACTAGGATAGGCCTGGGACTTTCTATCAAACCTTCCCGGAAGCTCGACAACTTCCGGGAAGGTGACCAGGACCTGGCTCAGACCACTTCAATGATGGTCCAGAGGAATTGCCCGAAGGGGTTGCCCTGGGGATCGAGCAGCCGCCAGTCACTGCGATAGATACCGGGCGTTGTGGGGGCGATGAGTTCAAGCGAAAGCTCGACGAGTGCGCCGGGGGAGACAAGGGGGAGTGGGCGCTGGAGGATGGGGGTCAGGGGAATGCCGGCAGCAAAGCTAATCGCAAATCCCGGTTCCCACGTCGTATTACCGTTGTTGCGCACTGCCCACGTCTTCGTAAACGTCTCTCCCGGCTGCATCCGCTTCCCATCGGGAATCGTCACGTCGTTCATGAAAGTAATGTCATGCACGGCGGGCACAACCTGAATCAACACGAAAAAGAAGTCGCCAAACGGCTGTCCGGTGGGATCTGCCAGCATCCAATCGCCGCGGTAGATGCCCGGAATGCCCGGCGCGCGAAATGTAACGGACAAATCACCCTCGGCTCCTGGCGAAATTGCCGGCACGGGATGACCAATCCCATCCAGCAATTCATTAGCGTGATGCACCAGCGTACAACCCGCCTTCCACGTACGCTCCCCAATGTTGCGCGCGCGCCAGGTCTTCACGAATTGGGACCCGGCCACTATCACGCTGTTGTCGGGAATCGTCACGTCGTTCACGTAAATGCTGTCGAAGCTGCCCATCTCCTCCGGTTCCGGCACGGTGATCGCCACGGTGAATTTGTCGCCAAACGGCTCGCCATTCGGATCGTGTAATTGCCAGCGGGCGCTGTATGTGCCGGCATTCTGCGGCGCCCGCAGCAGCACGGTAATCTCGGATTCCTGGCCGGGCGACACATCAGGAACCGGCTGCGTCCGATCCTTCGTCATCGGTCGGCCATTGAGCAGCCGCACCGTGCAGTTCTGATCCCAGGTCAGATCGCCGCTGTTTTGCACCCGCCACGTCTTGCGGAAAAGCTGATTGCCTTCCACTTCCTCCCCTTCCGCCACAAGCCCGTGCGCCACAAATCGCGCCCCATACGTGCGCGGTGGACGTGGCTGCCGCTTTTGCACGCCGCGCGTCCCTTCGTTCGCCTCCTCGCCCGGCAGCACCACCAGGGCTGACTCATCCACCACCGTAAACGGGTGCGCCAGCGTAAAATCCCTCACCGGTTGGATCAGCTTTTGCGCCCGTTGGGCAATATCGCCATATCCACCACCCAGATACCAGATCGCCGCCCCCAGCACCTCGGGAAACTGCGCGTACATCTCCGCCACTTCCCGAATGTGCTGCATCGCCGGCGGCACATCGGGCACATTGTTATACTCCCAGCCCCATTCCGTAATCAACACGCGCGGGCGCGGGATACCGTGCTTATCCGCGGCGCGGAACAACCACTTGAATCCCCCCACCAGAAAACCAGGCTCACGCCAGATGTCGTTGATGCTGTAGCTGTATTCATGCAGCGCCACGCCGAACTGCCGGGGATGCTCCGCGCACAGTTCCAGATATTGCAGCATCCCATCCGTCTCCCACGCGCCCTGCGTCACGTCAGGCGTCCCCGCGGAAAAGCCAAAAGCGGCGAACTTATACCCATCCGCCAGCGCGCGCTGTGCCGTATGCCAGGCAAACTTGCCCAACCAGTCACACCAATTCACCTCCTTGCGCACCTCGTTGATGGTCTCCACCCAGGTAATGGCCGGGTCGAGGTTCGCAGGGAAGCGCGGCTTGTGCAACTGCCAATGCGCCGCCGCCGCCGCCTCCGGCTCCAGATCATACCGGGGAATATCAAAATGATTGTCGCCGTCCAACTGCCCGGAACGACGAAAGACGGATACATGGGGCACGTCAATGCCCTGCGCCTGATTCTGGCGCACGATGTCCTGCGCTTCATCCAGACCACGCATCGAATCCGCGGTTTTGATGAAAAATGGGATGCGCTGCTCATTCAACCGCTGCATCCAATCGCCAATACCGGTGGGGTCTCCCCCTTCCGCCAGGTGAAAGCCTATCTTGTTACGCGCGGTAGCCATGGGGTTCCTCCAAAAAGTGTTGTACGCTGACCAGCAAACGGGAAACGAGCGTCAGCGAGTTTTCTTTTGGTTATAAGGGGGTAGCTGCTAAGCCAGATCAGACCAATTCTCTCTGGTGAAAATGATCATTGAGCGCGTGAAATTGGTCCAATTTCCAGAGAGCGTTTACATAAGGGGAATGGGGGTTGACAGGACGGGTGGTTTTAGGCGCGCCCATCGGAGTCGGGATCGTCTGGATCGTAGAGGTCAAAATCGAAGGCGTCGAAATTGATATCCGTGAGGCGGATCATGTCTTCGGGGTATTCCAGGTCGCCGTAATCAATGACCAGATGGTCATCGTCGGCTGATTCCTCATTAAGAGCAGGCGCGCGTCGGTCAGCAAGTGAGCGAGCAATGAGCGCGCCCCCAATGAAGCCAAAGAGGTGCATTTGCCAGGAAACACCCATTATCAGGGGAAACACGCCCCAAATAAAGCTGCCATAAAGAAGGATGACAACCAGGGCGCTGCTCATGGCAACAAGACTGCGTTCATAGACGGCCCGCAGCAGCAGGAAGCCAAAATAACCGAAGACCACGCCACTGGCGCCAATGTGGATGGAGTTGGGCGCACCGAAAATCCAGGCGCCCAGGCCGCTGCTGACCATGACGACCAGCGTGACAATGAGGTAGTCACTCCAGCCACGCACCAGGATCAACCAGCCAAGAAAAGCAAACGGAACGCTGTTCGTTGCCAGGTGAGCGAAGTTGGCGTGCAAGAAGGGAGCAAAGAGGATGCCGCGTAATCCTAACAGATGGTGCGGCCAGACGCCAAATTGATCCAGCCCGCCACGGAAAAGGAAGGTGTCCGCTGCCTCGGTGAGCCACATGAACAGCAGAACACTGCCGATGAGGGCGACTTGTAATGTGAAGCTGCGGGCAATGCGGCGTTGCCAGGGTAGAGCGTCCATAAGTGTATTGTATGACTTGCGCCTGATCAGGCAACTACAAAATGGGCGGAAGGGTGCGCGGGGCTTTTGTGGGCACCGTCATTTTTGTGGGGCGAATACTATTCCGCGCCAGGGCGCTTCGCCCCCCGCCCTGGACTCGGGCGGAAACAACTTGTGTTGCCCGTATTTCTGTGAGCGGCAATGGGCTTATGGGTTATCAACAAAAGTTCCGCGCACCCGGACGGAAAGATTCGCGCCGGGGTGCTGCATTGCCCCCGCCTATTCCCTCTGGTAAGATTCGTGCAAGGGTTGAACCATCGTAATCATTCTCAACCGCCTGCCCGGAAGCTGTCTTGATGCCAAATGATTTGAATGATGAGGCGTTTTGGGCTTGAAATGGCGCTTCCGGGAAGAACATTGGGATCATAGAATCGTTACAAACCCGGTTTTTTGCAAAGCCCAGAGGCTGTTTTTTTCGGTGTTCTCAGCGACCCACCACCCTCTCACCCTCTTTTCAACGGAGACGCCAGATGAATCATTTGCAATCGTTTGCCAACCGCGTCATTGATAACGTCGAAAACGTGATTATCGGCAAGCGTGGCGCCATTGAAATGTTGATGGTGTCCATTCTGTGTGAAGGGCACGTCCTGTTGGAAGATGTGCCGGGCGTGGGCAAGACAATGCTGGCGCGAGCGTTGGCGGTTTCACTGGGGGTTCAGTTTAAGCGGTTGCAATGCACGCCGGATTTGCTGCCGAATGATGTCACGGGCGTGTCGATTTTCGATCAACAGACGCGCGCGTTTAATTTCATTCCGGGCCCGGCGTTTACGAATATCTTGCTGGCGGATGAGATCAATCGAGCGACGCCGCGCACGCAGTCGGCGCTGTTGGAAAGCATGGGCGAGCGGCAAATTACGGTAGACGGGGTGACACGCCCGCTGGAACGACCGTTTTTTGTGCTGGCAACGCAGAATCCGATTGAGTATGAGGGGACGTTTCCGCTGCCGGAAGCGCAGTTGGACCGCTTCTTTATGCGCCTGAGCCTGGGGTATCTGGATGAAGAGACGGAAGGCCAGATGCTGTTGAACCTGGGGCGTGAGCATCCGATTGAGCGGTTGCAGGCGGTGGTGGATGGGCGGGAATTGCCTGATCTGGCGCGCCAGGTCTGGGATGTGCATGTGGATGATACGGTCCGCCGCTACATTGTGCGCCTGACTGCCGGCACGCGGAAACACCGGGACCTGATTGTGGGGGCCAGCCCGCGCGGTTCTCATGCTTTGTATCGGGGAAGTCAGGCATATGCCGGCATTCACGGCCGCGATTACGTGCTCCCCGACGATGTTAAAAAACTTGTCCCCCTCATCCTCGCCCACCGCTGCCTCGTCCACCCCGAAAGCGCCCTCCGCGGCGTCCTCATCAACGACATTCTCAAACGCCTCATTAAAGAGACCCCCCTCGACCTCACCATCGACTGAAAACCATCAACGGAAAACCGTCAACGAGAAACCACCAACTTCCCTCCCATGCTCTACCTGATCTTCCTCTTCCTGGCAATCGCCATCCTCCTGCGGATCGACTTCGTTTATTACATCGTCTACGTCTGCCTCGGCGTCTATGCCTGGAGCCGCTGGTATCCCGGACATGCGCTGCGCCATCTGCGCGTCGCCCGCCAATACAACGACCACGCCTTTCTGGGGGAGGAAATTAACGTACGCCTGGAGATAGAAAACAGCAGCCGCCTGCCGCTCCCCTGGCTGCAACTGACCGACGCCATCCCCCTCGGCCTGCGCAAAGGCTCGCAAATTCACACGGCGATCGCCCTGCGTGGACGGGAAACCCGGCAACTAACCTACACCGCCCAGGCATACCGGCGCGGCTACTACCGGCTAGGCCCCACCTATATGCAGTTGGGCGATCTGTTTGGCTTCGCCCAACGAGAAGCGCATCTCAGAGCATCTTACCTGACCATCTACCCCAGAATCACGCCGCTGGCGCAGTTGGGCCTCCCTTCCCGCCTCCCATTTGGCACGCTGCCCAGCCGCCAGCGCCTCTTTGAAGACCCTGCCCGGCCCATGGGCGTGCGCCCCTTTCGCTCCGGCGATTCGCTGCGCCAGGTCAACTGGAAAGTGAGCGCCAGCAAGGAAGCGCTTCTGGTAAAGACGCTCGAGCCGGCTATCTCCCTGGAAGCGGCGCTGCTGCTCAACCTGAACGCGAACGATTATCATGACCGATATTATGGGCCAGAATGGACCGTGGAAATCGCCGCGTCGCTGGCCGCGCACCTGGTGGAGAAGCGGCAGGCGGTGGGCTTGATTAGCAATGGCGCGGACCCGCTGCGCGTAGAAGGCGGTGAACAGGATGACCCTGGCTTTGATCAGGAAAGCGGGCGGCTGCTGCTGCGCACGGAGACGCCCACGGAAACCGATTGGCACCTGGGGCATCCGCTGGGCCGCGCCGCGGGCCTGATGCCCACGCCCATCCACCCGCACGCGGGCCGCGCCCACCTGATGAAGTTATTGGAACTGCTGGCGCGGCTGGAGGCGGACGATACCGTCTATTTTCCGCTCTGGATTCCCCGTGCCTGTCTGGGCCTCAGTTGGGGCGTGACCATTCTCGTGCTCACGCCACGCGGCGACCTGGAAACGTGCCAGGCGCTGCACCGTCTCACCCGTAGCGGGTATAATCCTGTGTTAATCCTCGTAGAGCGGCAGCCCTCCTTCGGTCAGGTACAGGAGCGCGCCCGTCGCCTCGGCTTCACCGCCTACGAAGTCGCCAATCAGGAAGACTTTCACCGTTGGTGAGTGGCCGGTGTGCGAGTGGTGGGTGTGCGAACGGCGGGTTTGCAGGGATGCGGGTTTGCGGGCAGGCAAGCGGGTACATGCACTCGCCCCTCGTCCTTCTTAAGGGCGCATCCGTATTTTAGATTGGAAATAATGGATGCGCTGGAAGGGTTCTTGCTTATTGGATAGGCCAAAGTTAATTTTGCACGAACCCTAAGGGATCATAACGATGAAATGTCCTAAGATAGCACTGGTACTCGGTGGCGGAGGCAGCCGTGGGCTGGCTCATGTGGGCGTGTTGCAGGTATTGCAGCGCGAGCAGATTCCGATTGATATGATTGTGGGCACAAGTATGGGGGGGATAGTGGGCGCGGCGTACGCGCTGGGGATGTCGCCGGGAGAGATTGCGCGGGGATTGCAGGCGGCGATGTCTCTGAGTTATCCGAAAGTGCCGGCATTACGTGATCTCAAACTCTTCTCCGCGCGCGCCCGGCAGGACCGATTCGGGATGCAGTTGAAACTGGCTTTGGGGGACAAAAACTTCAGCGACCTGCGCATCCCCATCATTCTCATGGCCGTGGATATGCTCAGCGGCAAGGAAATACAGTTGAAAGAGGGGGCGTTAGTGCCGGCATTACTCGCAACCTCCGCCGTCCCTGGCCTCTTTCCCCCCGTCGTCATGGGGCGCCATCAACTCGCCGACGGCGGCGTCATCGACAGCCTCGCCACCCACGTCGCCCACGCCCACGGCGCACGCAAAATCATCGCCGTAGACGTACACCCTCCCCTGGCCTCCGAAGACCCATGGCACGACCCCGTCAGCGCCATCGTCGGTTTCCAACTACCTATCCCTTCCCTCACCAGCGGAGACGAATTCCTGCGCGGCCCCACGCTGATGCAAGCCATGTGGCGCTCCGTGCGCGTCATGACCTGGCATCTACACGAGGAACGGCTGATTAATCATCCCCCCACCATCCTCATGCGCCCAGACATCACGGGCGTCGGTTCGCTGGACTTCAAGGACCTGGATAACCCCATTGCCGCCGGCGTGGCCGAGGCGGAAAAACATCTGCCCGCGCTGCGCCAACTCCTGGCCGACGTGCCACAAAACGTTCCTTGACACCGCCCGCGCGGGGATCTCACCCCAACTGGTCTACATATTTCTGCAATTCCCGCTGCCGAATTTTCTCGTATTGGTCGGGAATAATCTCCGCCATTTCCGCATCCGTCAGGCGCACGCGCAGAATATCCAGAGCATCTTCGGGGTTCTGCCCATAGGCCAGTTTCCTCTTTCCATTCTTCATCAGGAAGAGATACATATAGTGTGGATTACTAAAACTGCTCACGTTGTCTCCACCATCCTGGAACTTTGCCGCTTTCAGGATGGTCCACGGCAGGACATTACGCCTTTGCCAGGGCGCTCATCAAGTCGCTGCTCAGGTTTTGCTCCTGCCACGCCAGTAAGCCTTGATTGACTTCGTCGTCGAAATTGCCGGCAAGTAACTCACGATAAAACTGATAATTTACCCCTTTCACCTTCTCATCATCCGGGAAACGGTGGTAATTCTCCTTTGACATCAGGCTCTTACCTTCGGCGATGAGCTGGTAGCCCAACGCCGACCCCGGATAAGGGGCGTAAAACGAAATAGAGGGATAGACGCGCCGCATTGACTTCAACATGCGCATCGTCTTGTACGCATCTTCGGGATGCTCCCCCGGAATGCCCAACATAATGTTTGCCCAAAACCACGGCGCTTTGCGCCCCGCCGCTTCCATCTCATCCCCAATGCGGTTCACCAGTTCAATGGCAAAATAGTTGTCCTCTTCCGTGCATTCCTTGTTCAACAAACGCAGGATACGGTCACTGCCCGATTCAAAACCGATGGAAATCGTGTCCCAATTCGTCTCCCACAGCAGCGCCTCAAACAGATCGGGCCACTGGCGCACCGTGTCGGAACGCCCCGCTGCCCAATAGGGCCACACCTTGTTCGCGCGGCGCGGATATTTCTCGATCCATTCTTTCAGCCAACCCGGATTCTGGAAAAACATGGAGTCGTGAATGACAATTGAGCCGATAGGACCATACGTTTCGTCCAGATAGTTCAACTCGTCAATCACCATATCCACGGGACGCCGCCCCATGTTGGGGATGTAGGAAGCCTCGTTGCAAAAAACGCACTGCCACGGGCACACGCGACTGGTGAGAATCGTGGCGACGGGCGCGGGACCCCAACCGCATTCTGGCTCCAGCGGCCAGTGGAATCCCTTGCGCAACTTGCGACTGGCCGGACGCGGCCATAACGTGCGATCAATCATCGGCCATTCGGCCATGGAGCGCGTGCCTTGCCCCAAAACCAGGCGCGGGAAGCGATCCGGATCGCGCACCAGGTCCAGGATAATGCCCTCCCCCGGACCCTGGCACACCTTATCAAACGCATCCACCGCCAGCATCTCATCGGGAGCAACGGTGGCGTGCATGCCGCCCGCGAAAATCCTGGCGTGGGGATTGAGTTCCTTAAAAATCCGCGCGGCTTTGCGCGCCACGGGGTACGTATAGCTGCGCACGTTCATGAGCATCATGTCGTACCCTTTGATTTGCCGCGCCAGTTGCTCCCAACTGGTGACGGCGCGGGTAGAGGCCAGGTCGGTCATGATGCCGTTCTGGTGCATGATGGTACGCAGAAGGCCGAGGCCGTGGTCTTGCCACTGCTCATGCGGGCCGGCGGGGTTGACGAGGTCGCCCAGATCCCCCAGGTCTAGCCAGAGGATGCCGGGTTTCTCGCCGGTGTCTTTGCGCCAGAGTCGTTGTAACACTTTTTTTCTCACTCGGGGGGAGGAATCGGCGGGGTTCAGCGGGGGATGCGCCGCCGTCCGCCAAATCCAGTGTGCAGGTCGTGGTAATAGGCTATCTCTTCCTCGCCAAAGCGCCAGCACAGGTACACTTCGCGCCCATCCATTTCCGCGAGGAAGTCAAGCAGACCCACGTTGAGGTCTTTTACTTCGCAGCCGTATTCGTGGATTTGGGCCAGCAGGCGGTCAATGGCCATGAAATCCTGAACCAGGGCGGAGGTGGCGGGGCTGCCGACGTTACTGGTTGTGTCTTGGAGAATGCCGGCAACTTCATGACGCATCTCAATGATTTTTGCCCGCCACGCCAGCAATTCCGCCATCAACGGCTTAATCTTGGGCAGCAGCCCATTCGCCTCTTCCAGCGTGAAAAAATGGGGCATTCTCCGCACCTCCTGGCCATGCGCCGCGCCCTCTTCCGCGGAAGAAGAGCGGCACGACCTTCCGCCTGCAAACAAGCAGAACGGGACCCCTGGCAACAACCAGACGCCCCGTTTTATCTCGTCAGCGTGTTGTCGTTTAGCTGCAGCCGCAGCCACTGCCACAGCCGCCCGCGGACGCCGCCGCGCCGGCGCTGTCTTTCGTCTTGAAAGAACTGCCACAACCACAGGCTGAAACAGCATTCGGATTGTCAATGCGGAAGCCGCCGCCCATCAGGCTGTCTTCGTAGTCCACCGTGGAACCAGCCAGATACATCATACTGGTGGGGTCCACAAAGACCTTCACGCCACTGCTCTCAAACACATGGTCATAGGGACGCGCTTCCGCTTCCAAAGCCATGCCATACTGCATACCGGAGCAACCGCCACCGGCCACAAACACGCGCAAACCATAATCAGGCACGTTTTTCTGCACCAGAAGGTTACGCACCATGTCGCGCGCCGTGTCGGTCAAAGTGATGGTTTCGGTCAATTCAACAGTATCAATACTCATGCTGCCACATCCTTTTCAAGAGAATAAATCACAATGAATAGAAACCTTCCCGGAAGCTCGCTTCCGCACCTACAGCGTCGCATCATTCAGGCCATTAAGCCTCAAAATAGCTTCCGGGAAGATGGTGGTGGATAATTGCTTTCATGGGTAACTACTAACGCTCTTTGGAGATTGGCCCAATTTCACGCGCTCAATGGCCATTTTCACCGGAGAAAATTGGTCCAATCTGGCCTAGCAGTTACATTCATTGTAACAAGGAAAAAACAGGGTGTCAATTTTTATGACTTTTTTCTTCTAAAGTCAGCACGCCGCGCCAGCCACGCCCGGCAATTATGCCACATTTTTGCCGAAAAGTACCATGTCTCCTTTCCTACGACTCACCAACGGGAAACCAGACAAGGTCAACGCATTCCGACATATGCGCGCACTTGAACACCCAGAGCAAAAACGGTAAAAGGGGGTTCAACCTTGCCACGTTTTATGATACAATGCCGCTCTCTTTGTGAAATATCGCGCAACGCAGGCAGGAGACGGGGGCAAATCTGATTACGGCTCCCGTCCGGGAAAAACGAAGTCAAAGGATAAAGAAGATGCTCAAAACGCATACTTGTGGCGAACTTCGCGTCGATCACATCGGACAAACAGTCACACTCGCCGGATGGGTCAACCGCCGTCGCGACATGGGCGGCATTATCTTCGTTGATCTGCGCGACCGTTGGGGCAAAACCCAGGTCGCCGTGGACAGCGGCGCATCGCAAGAGGCGTTCGACATCGCCAACCAGGTGCGTCCAGAATTTGTGCTGCAAATTACCGGGCAGGTCCAACCCCGCCCCGCCGGTCAGGAAAACCCCAACATGCCCACGGGCGACATTGAGATTTTGGCCCAACAGGTGACCATCCTCAATCCGGCCAAAGTCCCCCCCTTCCTCATTGATCGTGACGGGAATGTGGATGAGGCCCTGCGCCTTAAGTATCGTTATCTTGACCTGCGCCGCGAACGGTTGCAGCGCAACCTGGCGGTGCGCCACCGGGCCATCAAGTTTATCCGCGACTTCCTCGATGAGCGGGGCTTCCTGGAAATCGAAACCCCCATCCTCTTCAAAAGCACGCCGGAAGGCGCGCGCGACTATCTGGTTCCCAGCCGCGTGCATCCCGGCAAGTTTTACGCCCTGCCCCAAAGCCCGCAGCAACTCAAGCAGCTTCTCATGGTCGCCGGCTATGAGCGCTACTTCCAGATTGCCCGCTGCTTCCGCGACGAAGACCAGCGCGCCGACCGTCAGCCGGAATTTACGCAACTAGATATTGAGTTGAGCTTTGTGGAACGGGACGACATTCTGGACTTGATCGAAACCCTCATGGTGGGCATGGTCCAGACGGCCAGCCTCGTGCCGCTGCATAGCGAAACGTTCACGCGCATCAGCTACCGCGACGCCATGGAACGGTTCGGGACCGACCGCCCCGACCTGCGCTATGGCATGGAGCTGACGGACATCGCCGACCTGGTGGCGCACAGCGCCTTCCGCGTCTTTGCCGAAAACGTGGCCGAAGGCAAGCCGGTGAAGGCCATTTGCGTGCCGGGCTGCGGCAGCTACAGCCGCCGCGAGATGGGCGAATTGGAAGAAGTTGCGCGGGAGGCCGGCGCGAGAGGGCTGGCGTGGCTGGCGATTCACCCGGAAACGGAGGAGATTCGCGGCCCCATCGCCAAGTTCTTCACCGTAGACGAGTTGCTGCGCATCACGGAACGGATGGGGGCCAAACCGGGCGACCTGATCCTCATCTCCAGCGACGAGCGACTGAAGGTGTACGCCATTCTGCACGCCTTGCGCGAGGAAATGGGCTGGCGGCTGGGCTACAAGAGCCAGAAGATGCTGCACTTCTGTTGGGTGATTGACTTTCCGCTCTTTGAAGAGACGATGGAAGATGGGCACTATGCTCCCAGCCACCACATGTTCACCGCACCCAAGCGGGCGCACATCCCGCTGTTGGATACCGACCCACACGCCGTCCTCAGCGAACAGTACGACCTGGTATGCAATGGCTTCGAGGTTGCCGGGGGCAGCATCCGTATCCATGAGCGCCCCTTGCAGCGCAAAATCATGGCGTTGATCGGCTTCTCCATGGAGCAGGCGCAAGAGCAGTTTGGCCATATGCTGGAGGCGTTTGAGTACGGCGCGCCGCCGCACGGGGGCATTGCGCCGGGCATTGACCGCCTGGTGGCCCTGATGACGGGCGAGCCGAACATCCGCGAGGTGATGGCCTTCCCCAAGACGCAACAGGCGATGGACTTGATGGCGGACGCGCCTTCGGAAGTGGCGCAAAAGCAGCTAGACGAGTTGCATATCGCTCTGGCCGTGGAAGATAAAAAGACAGCGTAGCGCCGGCTCCCGCGCGCTCCGGCGCGCTCCCGGACGTTTGTGGTTCACTGTCACGCATTGGCTTTGTCCTGGTGGCGCAGCCAGAGGCTGGTTATCAGGGCCAGGGCGGCAATGCCGGCACTCACCACAAAAGTCTCCGCCAATACCTGCACCGTCGTGTTGGTCAACCCTTCCGCCAATGCCTGGGCAAAGGTGGGATCCGTCATGGGGGGCAGTGCCACCTGGACGCGCAGCACGTTGAAGCGGTGCAGGCCCCAACTGGTGAGCGCGGCCAGCCCCACGCTCATGCCCAGCAGGCGCAGGACGATGACGAGACTGGCGGCAATGCCCCGGCGGTCTTCGGGAGCGGCGTTGATGACGGCGGCTCCCACGGGGGCGGTGACGAAGCCGAAGCCGGCGCCGAGGAGGGCAAGCTGCCACGTCATCTGGCTGTAGGGGGTGGTGGCTTGCCAGTTTCGTCCCATGAGGAAGAAGGCGAGGATGCAGAGGGAAATGCCGGCACTCGCCACCCCCCGATACCCCCACCGCTCCGTCCCCAATCCACCCAGATACGCCGTCACCGCCATCGCCAGCGTCATGCTGCTCAACAAACGCCCACTGTCCAACGCCGCCTGCGCCAGGTCAACCTGCACCACATTCACGAACAGCGGCACGTTCACCATGGCGATAATCAGCACGCTCCCGACGAGGAAGTTGACGGAAATTGCCGGCACAAAATTCGGCAACCGAAACAGCGACCAATCCACCAACGACTCCCGCCGCCGCCGCTCCACCCAGCCGAACAGCAGCAGCGCCACCACCGCCGCCACCCACCACGGCGCGCTGCGCATCCCTGGCTCCGCCGCCAACTGCGTCAGGCTGCTTACGCTCTGAATACCGCTACGATTGAGCAAGGCCACGTTGAGGGCTACCAGCCCCGCCGTTAACAGGGCCACGCCGCGCCAATCGAGGCGACCGCGCGCCGCCGTAGGAGGCAGATCGCGCAGCGCCCACCATGCCGCCGCCATGCCCAACAGACTGAGCGGCACGTTCAGGTAGAACTGCCAGCGCCAGTGGAGATAACGCACCAGCAGCGCCCCGTACAGCGGTCCCCACACCCAACCCGCCGTGTCAATTGCCCCCAGCACGCCCAACGCCGTCGCCCGTCGTCGCGGCGCATAAATGTCCCCGATGATGGCCATGCCCACGGGAACCATGGCCCCGCCGCCCAGGGCCGTAAGGACACGCCCGACGAGGAAAAGGGGCAAGTTGGGAGCCAGCGGAACCCAGATGGAGCCGAGAAGGAACAGCCCCAGCGCGCCCACGTACACCTTGCGCCGCCCGATCAGGTCGCTTACGCGCCCCATGAAGGGCATGACGACGACGTAGGCGATCAGATAGGCGTTGACAATCCAGGCGGCCTGGTTCAGGCCGTCGGGCAGGGGAATGCGTAGATCGAAGATGATCTGCCGCAGCATGGTGGAAACGACGGTGAGGTCGTCGGCGGCGACAAAGACGCCGAAGGACACGACGGCCAGGATGAGACGCGGGGACGGAGAGCGGCGCATGGGCAAGGGAGGGGTCACGGCGCGGGCGCGGTGATGGTCACGTCCGCGTCGAACTGGCTAAAGGAGAGCTTCCACTGGCTTGGTTCGCCCGTGGGGCTGGTGCTGCTAAACTGAAGCTGCACGACGTGGTAGGTGGCGGGATCGATCCAGAGGGTGGCGTTGATGGCCGGGTCGCGGGCCAGGCCGCCGGTGAGGACGCGCACGCGGTCCCCCGTGACCGTGGCTTGCACCTGGTAGCGGGCTACGCCGCCAAATTCGCTCACGCCAACCAGACGCGCGTCGGACACGTCTTCACGCAGCAGCGGCTCCCAGCCCTGTTCCGCGTCAAACAAGATGGCGGGGTTGAAGCCCCATCCCGGCGGCAATTTTTCCCAGACCAGTGTGAGCGGATTGGTCACCCACTGGTTGTTGCCGATGGCGATGGTCTGGATTTCGAGCGTTATGCCTGGTCCCAATGCGGTGATGGTGGCGCGAATGGCGTCGGGAGCGGCGTAGTCGCCGTCGGCCTGGCTCAAGTCGAGGGTGTGGGCGTCGTCGAGGTAGGCGGGGCCGCCGGTGCGCTCAATTTCCCAGTGGGCGCTTTGCAGGGATTGCATGGCCGTGCCGGCATTTCGCAAAATAGCGACGGGATCGGGCGTGGCGGTGGGGGCAAGGGTGAGCGTTGGGGTTGCGGGGGGAGAGGGGACGCGACATGCCGGCATGAACCCCAACACCCCGCCACACAATAGCAAGACCCTCATCAATCGGGTAATCCTTTTCATCCCGCTGCCCTCCGTAAATTTCCGCTACAAGAAAAAATCCTTCAATATAGCGGAAACATCCGCCGCGATGAAGTACCATTCCACCCCCGGCTCGCGCGTGATGGTCAATTCCTGCCCGTCAATATACAGTTGCGCGATACCCGCGACCAGGGCCAATGCCTGCGCCACGGGTGAGCCTTCTTCCATGGCAGCCAGGGAGTCGTAAGACTCCGGTTCTCCCTCGTCCAGGCGCAAGTTGGTGTAAAAAAACATCACGTCAGGGTCATCGGTTGGTTTGGTGGTGATTTCGATATATTCGGACATAGTTTTTTTTCGGGTTCACGTCAGATTGGCGCTGAATGCCGGCATCAGCACTTGCTGCCGACAGCAACATACGGCCCCATTTATACCTCCCAAACGTAACGGACGCACAAAAACGGGCGCGTTGCTTCAGGATTGGCGAGGCGCGCCGGGAAATGTATACTTCGGATAGATTTCAGATGCCAGGAGGCACACCCATGAACAAGTTTTGGAGTTTTGCGGCGGGCGCGCTCTGCGGCGCGCTCGTGGGAAGCGCGACCGTTGTTTTGCTCACACCCGCGTCCGGCAAAGATCTGATCGCTGCGGCGCGGCAGCGTTGGGAAGACGCCATCAGCGAAGGATTAAAAGCGATGGACGCGCGGCAAAAGGAACTGGAAGCGGAATTCGAGCGCATGAAGCGGTAGCTATTCCACCTCCCAAAAACCTTCCCGGAAGGTCACTGCTAAGCCAGGTTGGTCCAATCTCCAGAGAGCGTTAGTCGTTACCCTCAAACCAGCTGCCGGGAAGATGGTGGTGAATAGTTGCCTGTCGTCTTCAATTATCCGTTACTTCCAGCCAGTAGGAAGCGGGCTGGTTGATGAAGGGAGTTTGGGGCATGATAACGAGGACGCCGCCGCGCCGGCCCAGGTCAAATGTGGCCTGACCCTGGTTGAAGGCGTTTAAGGGGAGGGAATAAACCTGGGTAGGATTGCCGTTGTCGATCAGTTGCACGGACCAGGTCTGCGGAAGCTGCACGCCGGTGCGGACAAAACCCGCCGCCTGCCATCCCCCATCATCCGTTTCCGCGTCGGCAACGTAGTTGAGTTCGGGAATAGCGATCTCATCCAGAGCGAAAGCGCCATTCGTGAGGGCGGAGTCGGTCAACAGCTCAAAACGCAGCCAGATTTCTCGACCGACGTAGGCGTCGAGGGAAATGGATTCCGTTATCCAGCCGTCCGTGCTATCCCGTTCGTCGCGGCTGCGCCCGCCAAAAGCGGGTCCATACTGTCCGGTTGTCGCATGGTCAGGGCGGAGCAGTTGCCAGGTGTCGCCTTCGTCGGTGGAGATGGTCACATAGGCGAAATCCCAGTCCGGTTCCAGGTTGTACCAGGCGGCGAACGTGAGCGTTGCCGTAGAAAGGCCGGTGAGGTCGAAGGCGCGCGTGAGTTGGGCGGAAAGGTTGTCTAGCGGCGGCGCCACCCACATGCGGTTGCCGGCAAAAGCGGCGGAATCCACCAAAGATACCCATGTATCCCCTACAAACGTTACTGTGACCGGCCCGGACACATTTAACTCAACATAATCCACCCCATATTGCGGCAATTCGCCGACCGTGTCTAGCGGCAACCGCTTCACCCTTGTCGCCGCCCGTGGCTGCCCCAAGTCCAGCGCATTGTAGCCGTACAGTGGCGAATCCGACTCGCCATCAAGCCAATTCGCCGCCGCCCAATCCGCCAGAAACTGCTCCAGGCTCAGGTCTGGTCGGTAAGCGTGCAGAACATTGCTCACCGCCTGCAAGCCGTTGGCTGGATCGCGAGACAGATCAACCACGGCATCACTCCCCAACTGCTCCCAGATGTACAAAGAGAGCAAATAGGCCGCGCCATAATGGGCGTAAACGTCATCGCTATCGTCATAACTCCAACTGTTCAGTTGAATGTCTGGCTGCGAAAGCCAATCGAGATACGTATCCACGGAGTCAAGCCCATTGATGGTTTCCGCCAGCTGCGCCAGCCCTTCATCCAACCAGGTCGTCTCGTTGCCGTCCATATGCCATTGAATGAGATGTTCTAGCTCGTGTACGAGCGTGCCCATGTACGCCTCGTCGCCCACGTCCAGGAAAGCCATATTCATGTAGATGATTTCCTGCTCATTGGAGGCGCTGTTGATGCTCAACGGGTATTCGTCACCGCTGTCGAAGAAGCCAATTTCGTCGTCGGTGGAGAACTCGGACAAATGCAGCACACTGAGATGGGGATCATTGTCCATCCCCGGCTGCCAGTAATCGCCGAACGTGGCTTGTAGGCGGGGCAGGTAATCATTTTCCAACTGCCGCGCGACTTTTGTCAGCGCCTGCTCATCCAATTCCAACCCGGACTCCACCCACATATACACATGGTTGGTGACGACCACGAGCGTGGCATTGATCCGGCCCGTATCGGCGATAAAACGGCGGCTGTCGCCGGGCGCGTATTTGGTGAAGGGAACGGTGCGTGCGCCAACGTCCGTGGAGCCAAGCCGCCGCGCCGTCTCGTAATAATCGTTGACCGGGTAGTTGCTCTGGCGGAGTGCATTCAGGTCAGCAAAGACAAGGGGAGGCAGCTCATCCTGCCGGATTTGCGCGGGAACGTTCAAGGCAAAGGGGGCAGGGGTGGGGGGAGATGGAGAGGGAGAAGGGGAGGGGGCAGTGGGGGAAAGCGTAAGCGGCGGGTTGGGCGTGTGTGTTGGGGGGGCGGGCAACCTGGGGGTGGGCGTGATGGCGCTGATGGCCTGGGCCGTTTCCGTGGCGTGGACGATGGTTAGTGCGCGCTGCCCGATGAGCAGGGTTGCGCCGAGGAGTCCCGCGCCGCAAACGAGGCAAGCCATCATGATCAGGCAGCCTCCCAGAATGATAAAGGGGGCACGCGAACGAGAAGGGGGTGTTGGTATCGGGTTAGCGGAGTTCATAGGCGTATGAAGACGGCATCGTGGTTACGGGTGTACTACCGGAGACGACGAGGACGGCGTGATGGAATTGGGCATCCAGCGGCAGTGTCCAGGTTCCCTGCTGCCGGTCGTCCAGAGCGAGCGGCTGTACGCGCACTGCATCATCGCTGAGCAAAATGAGTTGCAGCAAGAATGATTGTGGCAGCACGTCGCTGTGACGCGCAAAACCGGCCGCCTGCCACCCGCCAGCATCGCTTTCGGCGTCATCGAAAAAGCCCAATTCGGAGATGCTGATGTCGTCCAGGGCCAGGCCGGCCAGATGCACGGCCTGGTCCGTCACGTATTCAAAACGGAGGAGGATGGACTGCCCGACGTAGGGGGTGAGGTCGGCGGATTGCTCCACCCAGGTGGGGGTGCTGCCTGTGCCGCTGATGCCGGTGAGCGCGGGGCCATAGCTGTTGCCTTGTGGGTTGGCCTCGGTGGTGTAGATGGTGGAGAGGGGCTGCCACGTTTGCCCGTCGTCGCGGGAGACGACCACGTAAGCATAGTCCCACCCTGATTCGATGTCGTACCAGCTCCAGAAGTTGAGGGTGGCCTGGGAAAGGCCGCTGAGGTCAAAGGCTTGGGTGAGGGTCATGTCTCCGTTGTCGGCGGGGTAGCTGGTCCAGTAGGCGCTGCCGCTGTGTGCGGGGACGTTGAGCAGGCGGACTTGCTGCGTGCCGGTAAAGACGAGGGTGACGGGTTGGTCGTTGGTGATGGCGATGTAGTCGGCGGCGTATTGGTGGACTGTGCCTTCGACATGGGTGGGGAAGTGTTGGTGGTTGCCGGCAAAATCCAGTCTGGGAACAGTTAGATTGTGGTAGGCGTAGCTGCCCGTGCCCCGGTTGATGCTTTGCAGGTAGGTGGCGATGGTCCAGTCGGCGAAGAGGGTGTTGAAGTCGGGGATGTGGGCGGCGGAGAGGATGGGGGAAATGCCGGCAATCCCATTCTCCTCATGCCCAATCCACGCCCGCAGCGCCTCATCCCCCAGACGGTCCAAAACATACGCCGCGAACAAAAACGAAGCCCCATAATGCGCCGCGCTCATGTCGTCAAACTGACTAAAATCATTCAACTGCACATCCGTTTGTTCCGCATACGCCTGGTCATACCGCGTCTCATTGTGTCCGTTCAAATACGCCGCCAACACCGCCAGCCCCTCCTCCACCCAGGCTGCTTCATTTTGGTCTTGATGCCAGTGAATCATGTGCGCCATCTCATGCGCCACCACATCGTAGTACGCCGCGCTGCCAATGGGCGCGTTACGCAAATTGATATACAGCATCTCCATTTCATTGGAATACGGATTGACCGCGCGCACAAACTCATCGGCGGCGGAAAAATACCCCACCACACCGCTGCCCAGGTCAGTGCTGTGCAAGATATTCACCCGATTGTCGCCGTCAATCCCTGGCTGCCATTCCATCCCCAAAATCGCCCGGTCCGTGGGCAAAATCTCGGTCTCCAACGTCCGCACCGCCTCCTCCAGCGCCCGTTGGCGCACATCCTGCCCCACTTGCAGCCACATATTTAGTGCATCTGAACGGTAAATCAAGCGTGCCTCAATCTCTTCGCTTACCTCGTCATCATGGTTTTTGATCCAGAAAGTGAGCGTATCTCCCACCGCATAGGCCGGTGCGGTGGTGCGGGCCACGACGGGCAAATCACCCACCCCATGAAAGCGGCGCGTTAGATCCGACAGGTCGCGTGCCGGCACTTCCACACCGGTCAGAGCTGCCAAATTGGCATAGGCCGCGGCGGCGGGCGGCGTAGTGACGATCTCCGGCGTCACCGAAGGCGCGGCAGGAGCCTGGCGGAGCAGACCACACCCAACCAGGGCAACAGAAATGGCGGACAAAAGGGAGAGGAAGAACTTTCGCATGGATGGATTCGACGTTGGCGCGGACAAGAGAAGGACGGACGATGACATAAAGTACGGAATTGCATCGTCCGTTTGCAGGAACGGTAAGGAAACAACTTCGTTGTCTTACTTAATTTCCGTTCCTAAGTCACTACGGTCTGTCAACCGGATTATACGGGCGCAAAATGGCAGCGCAACAGAACCCGCGGCGCGGGGTTATGATAATCAGTAATTGTTTAGAAACCGCCACGCCGCCGCGAAACCGACACGGTTTGCGGTTGCTCGCGGTAGGCGGTCCGCCGTGCAGGCCAACAAACAATCCCCTCATTCTCGCAGATCTTCCGGGAATCGACGTTGGCGGTTTGAGTGCGATCTGCCCCATTCCCCCTTCTCCCATGGAGAAACAGGGATCATTCCAGAGAGAGGCAGGGAAGCAATCACCCGATCATTCTCTCAAAGTGCAAACGCACGCAGAAACAGCATTTTCGTCATGCGGCGCAGATGGAAAACTGCATCGCGTCTGTTCATACAGCCTGGTGGTGAGAAATGAGATACGCGCACATAGTCGGCTGGGGCAGTTACTGGCCGGAAAACATCCTCACGAACACGGAAATCGCCCGCAAAGTGGACACCTCAGACGAGTGGATTTTCACACGCACGGGCATCAAAGAGCGGCGCATCGCCAACGCACGCGAGACGACGCCACACATGGCTTTCCGCGCCGCGGTACGCGCGCTGGAATCCGCCAATATCTCCCCATTGCAAGTTGATCTGGTCATTGTCGCCACCTCCACGCCCGAATATGTGTTTCCGGCTACGGCTTGCCAGGTGCAGGACATGCTGGGGGCGTCGCGGGCGGGCGCTTTCGACATCAGCGTCGCCTGTTCCGGCTTTGTTTATGGCCTGAGCATGGCGTCCAGCGCCATTGCCTGCGGTTCGATCAACACAGCAGTGGTGATTGGCGCGGAGGCGTTGTCGCGCATTGTGGATTGGACAGACCGGGGGACGTGCATTTTGTTTGGCGATGGCGCGGGCGCGGTGGTGCTGAAGGGGTCAAATGTACCGGGCGGCATCCTCTCCACAACCTTGCGCTCAGATGGATCAGGCGGGCAATCCTTGTATATGACGTCCGTGGGCGCGCGCCCCATGCCCATGTTGGGTGTCGGTTTCTCGCCAAACGGCCACCAAATGGACTTTATCAGGATGAATGGGCGGGAGGTGTTCCGTTTTGCCACCCGCGTTATGGCGGAATCAGTGGAGGAGGTCCTGGAAAAAGCGAATCTGACACTGGCGGATGTCTCTCTGATTGTGCCGCACCAGGCGAACGTGCGCATCATCGAGGCGGCGGCGAAACGTTTGAAGGTGTCGCCCGATCTCTTTTTCTTGAATGTGGACCGGGCGGGCAATACGTCGGCAGCCTCTATCCCGCTGGCGTTGTGCGATGCGATAGAAGCCGGACGGTTGAAACCGGATGACAATGTTGTTTTTGTGGGATTTGGCGGGGGATTGAGCTGGGGCGCGGCGTTGATCAAGTGGGACGTGACGCCGCCAGAACCACGGGAGGAACGTTGGTGGCGACGGTCGCCGTGGTATTTGTGGGCGCGCGGGCGCTCGATGCTGCGCCGGCTGGCGCGCAAATGGCTGGCAAAAGTGGCCGGATCGCCCACGCCGGAAGCGCGTTTGAAGGATGCGGACAAGGGGAAATGAGGGGTTTCAGTTCAGATGGGTTCAGATTCACTGAAAAAACCGGGTTTTTTGATTGTCTGTTCATGGTAAAAACCCGGTTTTGGCCTTTTTTCAAGTGGTTTTTAGGGGGTGATTGGCGGTTTGAGGGCGAGGGCGAGGTGGCGCAGGAACTGGGCTTCGTCCAACACGCCTTCGATATGCACTTTGTCGTTGATGATGGTGTGCGGCAGGTAGTGGACGTTGAAGCGTTGTAGGGCCACGGGGAAGCTGTCGGACATGATGGCGAAGGCGCGAATGAGCGGGCTGCACACGGCGAGGGCAAAGCACATGGTGGCCATTTGCGGACCGGCTTCGTCTTCGTTGTCGGTGATAATCTCGATTTCTGCTGCTGCCGGCATACGGCTGATCTGAATGCGCGTTTTCGGCTCTACTTGCTGCCCGCGAAAGGTGACAGCCTGGATTGCGCCCAACAGTGTCGTCATCTGATAGCCTGCCGGCAATCCAATAATCCGCACGCCATAATCTATCTCCTCTTCCCCTTCGACGCCCATCACGCCCAGGACCGGATAAAAGGCGTAATTCTCGCGGCGGGGGCGCAGGTCAAACGACACGTTGGCGAAACGTTCGCTCAACGCTTGTCCCAGGCGGATCGCTTCTCGCTCCTGCCAGCGGCCTTCCTCATACGCCCACACGACCAGGCGCACGGGGCGGGGGATGTTTTCCAGAAACGGGGCCACGTCGGCCCATTCATCGGTGGGGGTCGGTTCTTCGGTCATAGGTCTGGGAGTATGGGTCAATTCCCGTCCAGGTCAATCGCATACAGGTTCCACAATTCGGACTGCTGCGTGGTGTCCAGGACCAGATTTTGCACGGTGGGGCGGGCGATGGTGACTTTGACGCGGGTGAGGATGGGAATTGCCGGCACATTCCCGGCAAAAATCCGCAGCGCCTCCTGATGTTGAGCGACATATTCCGGCGTCCCCGGCCACGCGGCGGCGGCCGCCGCGCACGCCGCGTCAAACGCGGTATCGCTCCAACCGGTCACGTTCAGGCCGGCCCAGCCGGCGGCAAACGTCGCCGGCGGTCCGGGAACCGCCCCGCTCAGATAAAGGTTGCAGGGGGGGCGCACCGGCGTGAGCCAGCTAAACAGGGCCAGGTCAAATTGCCGCCCAAACACGGGACCAACGGGGCCATCGGCGAAGAATTCGCCCGCCGGAACCGTCTTCAATAACACGTCGATGCCACAAGCGCGCATCTGTTCCTGGAACAACCCCCCGATTTGCGGTCGCAGTTCGCCGCCGGCGGTGGTCAGCAACGTTATCTGGAAAGGCTCGCCGGTTTGCGGGTCTTCGCGCACGCCGTCCCCGTCGCCGTCCAGGTAGCCAACTTCGTCCAGCAGGGCGTTGCCGGCATTTACGTCAAACGGCCAGACAGCCAAGTCAGCCGGATAAAGGGGATGCCGCGCGGACACATAAGCGTTCATCACCTCCCCTTTGCCGTACTGCGTTTCGTCAATAATCTGCTGACGGTTGGTACATTGCGTCATGGCCTGACGCACGCGGACATCGCTGAACCAATCGGGGCGTTTGTTGGCGTAGGTTGACGCGGACACCACGCCAAAATCAATATGCTCAAAAACCGGTCCCTCGGCAAAATAGGCCCGCAGCAAACCCTGCGCCTCGCTCTGCAAAAACAACGGCGTGTCCGCGAAATTCAGGCTCTCCTGCGTCGCCACGTCACACGTCCCCGCCAACACCCGCGCCAGCGCGTCCTCCGCGTTGGGCGTAAAGAGGAACGTCAGGCCATCCAGGCGGGGCAACCCTTCGTCGGCGCGGTAGTAATTCGGATTCCGGACCAGCGTCATGTGGTCGCCGGGCAGCCATTCCGTGAGCATAAAGGGGCCATTCGCCAGCGGCAGGCGGGCCGCGGCCTCACTCTCCGCCACCTGCGCGAAGGGGATGTCCCCCAACTGGTGGCGCGGCAGCGGCGGAACCAGGCGCGCCAGGAAATCGGCGTCCGCGCCGCCGGGGAGGGAGGTGTAGCGGATGGTGTGCGCGTCCAACGCTTCGTAGGCGGCAATGCGTGCCTCCGCCGCGTTCAGGTCCACGTTGGGGCCATACTTGAGTTCAAAGCTGAAGCGGACGTCATCGGCGGTGACGGGCACGCCATCCGACCAGATGAGGGGGCGCAGGGTGAAGTCTACGACGAGTTGGGACATGGTGAGGGGCGTGCCGGCATAGGTGACCACACCGCCATCCCCATCATTCACCGTCACCCCCGCCCCCAGCCGCACGACAAAACCGTGGACATCCACCACCATATCCCCCGCGTCCACGGCCACCGCCTGCAGACGTGCATCCCCATCTTCCAGGCTGGGCAGCTTCGCCAACCCCACCGCCTGATAGCCGAAGTCCAGGTTGGTGTAGAGGTTCTCATAAATTGCCTGCCAGACGTGGGTCGCGCTCAGGGAAAAACCGGCGTGCGGGTAAAGCGAAACCGGTTCCTGCCCCAGGCAAATTGTCAGCGTCCGGGGACCGGTTGGTTGGGCCGCGGCGGCATCTGTGGATGGGGCGACGGGTGTGGTTGTGGCGATGGTCGTGACTTCCAATGGCGGGCCAGGTGTGGCCGTGACGGGAACGTTCTCTACGACCAGGCGGGTGATTTCGATGGGTGTGGGAGGGGGATTATGCCGGCATCCAACCAACACCCCCGCCAACACCACCAACACCCAAATCAAAAATCTGGAATACCACTGCATAAATCGCTCGCTTACTTCATTCAGGATGGGCGGGAGTAACTGGCCAGCCTTGGGGGATATAGTCCCAAATATCTTCCCGGAAGCTCGATTTCAAGCCGAAAATGCCGCATTATTCAGCTCGCTTCGCATCAAAACAGCTTCCGGGAAGGTGGTCGTGAATAGGTACGGGCGGGAATTATAAAGCAATCGCCCATCGCGGCCAAAACGCACCCGAATAAGGAGTGACAGGCCCTCCCCGAATCCCAAAGAGCCAAAAATCGGCCTCACTCAGTCTACCCATGGGGGTGCGCGGAACTTTTGTTGATAACCCATAAGCCCATTGCCTCTCACAGAAATATGGGGAACACAAGTTGTTTCCGCCCGAGTCGAGGGCGTCGCCGCGGCGCTGCGCGCCTGGCGACGCCAGGGAAAGTGGGGTTTTTCAGTTTTTGGGGTCAAAAAGACCCCGAAAACTGAAAAACCCCGAAAATTTCCCCGTGCGGGGCGCGAAGCGCCCTGGCGCGGAACAGTATGCGCCCGACAAAATGACGGTGTCAACAAGAACCCCGCGCACTCGACCAACGGAAGTTACTCGCTTGTCATCGCCATTTGTTGTATAATTTTGATGTCTGGGGATGACAGGCTTCGACGGGGAAGGCTGGTCCTGGACTGCAAGCCGAGCACGCTTTACACCTCGTAAAACTGGAAGCACACAAGAAGTGCCAACCGCACTCCTAACTACAGCGCTCTTCCGTTGGCTGCGTAAGCTAACCTAAAGCGCCGGTCGCCAAGAAGGTGACCACGTCCACCTCAACTGCTCGTTGGCCGGAAGAGATGTGGGCGTCATAATAGCCAACGTGCGCCTCCGCGACACCGATAGCGGCGGCTAAGCGACTCTTTCGGGAGTCATCGGTTAGCTGAGGTCCGACCCTGTTCGCCGGGGCCGCTTCAGTGAAAATCAAGTAGGCGGACTAAGCTTGTAGACGTGCAGCAGATCGAATTTTTCGGACGTGGGTTCGATTCCCACCATCTCCACTCAAGGCGCGCCCCGCGGCGCGCCTTTTTTTGTCTGACTGATGCCGGCAAAACAACAGGCAGGATATGTTGCGATTGGATGAGAACATGAACGGGTACCTTCTTCTGGCAGGCGGCGCGGAGTTTGGCGGCGATATGGCCGTCGCCGACCGGCGAGCGATCACGCTGGCGGGCGGACCAGACGCCCCCATCGCCATCATCCCCACGGCAGCGGCCCCGGACAACAACCACGCGCGGGCGGGCGAGAACGGGAGACGCTGGTTTGCGGGCCTGGGCGTGCGGGCGGTCAGCGTGGTTCCGCTGCTGGACGCCACTTCCGCCAATGCCACCGATGTGGTGGACGCCGTGCGCCGCGCTCGCCTGATCTACTTGCTGGGGGGTTTTCCTCATTACCTGGAGCGGACGCTGGCGGGCAGCCAGGCGTGGCAGGCGATGGTGATGGTATACCGGGCGGGGGGCGTGATTGCCGGCAGCAGCGCGGGCGCGATGGTCCTCTGCGAACATTACTACGACCCGGGGCGCGGCCAGGTCGAAACCGGCCTGGGGCTGGTCCCCGCCGCCTGCGTCCTGCCGCACCACAACACCTTTGGTCGGCGTTGGGCCGCCGACCTGGCGCGGCAACTGCCCGGCGTCACGCTCATGGGCATCGACGAGCGCGTGGGCATGATCAACGATGGGCCGGCAGGCTCCTGGCAGGTGTATGGTCCCGGCGCGGTCACGCGCTACCACCACGGGCAGCCCGTTTCGTTCCGCGGCGGGCAGACATTCCAACTGGCCGGGACGTAAACCAGGTCGGTCTGTGAGCTATCAATTGGGTTGCGGGGCCAGTTCCGTGCCGGCAGGCGTATCCATCACCTGCCACCCCAAAGCCAGAATCTCATCGCGCAGTTCGTCGGCCCGCCGCCAATGGCGCTGTTTGCGGGCTGTGTTGCGCTCCGCCAGCAGCGCCAGCACACGCGGCGGAGGTTGCGGCGTTTGCTGCGCGGCGGCCTCTATCTCCGCCTGCGCCGCCAGTGCCTGCGCCCACACGGACGCGGGCACGCCGGCGCCCGCTTGCGGCTCACGCACGTCCCCCAGCAGGTGCAGCGGGAATTCCGCCCCGGAGCGGAACACGGCGGCGGATTCGTCGGCTTCGTCGCTGCGCAAAATGATCGCCCGCCCCGCGCCCATCACCAGCCCCTTGCCGGCCTTCAAGTCCATGATCAGCGACGTGTGTTCGTCCAGGCCGAGGATGGTAAGCCCCGGCGGGAGCATGTCGCGCAGTTGCTGGAAACGTGCCCGCCCCATGTAGCAGCGGCTTGTGTCCAGTTCTTCGCCGCCGTCGCTGTTGTCCCAATGGGGGATGATGATCAGGGGCCAACCAAACTGGCGGAAGTAATCCAGTCCTGGCTTCCAGTGTAAATCCTCGCCGACTTTGTAGATTTCGTAGACGGGCATGGTGAGGGTGCTGAAGGCCAGGGTGGCGGAACTGGAGAGCATCAGGGTAGCGCCCAGGTGGTGGCGGGCCTGGATCATGTGCAGCGCGAGGGTGTCGCGGAGTTGGCGGGCGGCGTAGGAGGGGCTGCCCGGTCCCAGGAGGAGCCAATTGGCGTGCAGGATGGGGGCGACGATGTTTGGCGTGTCGGGGCTGAAGGGTGTGCCGCGCTTGCGGGCGGGCAGCACCTGGATGTCGGGGCGGTAGTTTTGCAGTCGTCGCGCCAGGAATTCCGCGATTTTGCCGGCAACGCGGTCTGAATTCGGCTCAAATCCCGCGGGGGTCTCCAAAATGGCAATGCGCGGCGACGCCGGTAACTGTCGGGCGGTGTATTCATGTGTTTTGCCGCTGGATGGCAGCGTCTCGCCAGAGCCAAACAAGACAATTTGGCCGGGATGATGGGGGGAAGCGATGCTCATGATGGTTTATCCAATCAAGATAGTGTCCTGTCACGCATGAAATGATGGATTTTGTTATCCCACAAACCTTCCGGGAAGCTCGCTCTCAGGCCAAAGTTGTTGCAAAAACGTAACTACTGACGCTCTCTGGTGAAATTGGTCTAATCTGGCTTAGCAGTTACTCATAAACAGCTTTCAGGAGGATGTGGAAATCCATCACATGGTGGTTGACAAGACAATAGGCGGCGAAAGGGGAAATGCCGGCAACAACAAAACAAGCAAGCCCAGACGCATCCAACCCGTTGCCAGATCCGCGCGAAACGCTAACTACGCATTCTAGCAGGCGCGCAAACGAAAACAAAGTTGCCGGCAATTCCCAATATGAATGGCTTCTGGGGCCAATTCCTTAGGGTTCGCCCAAAATCGACTTTGGACTATCCATCTTCGTCACCTTTATGCGTCCGAACAGGAATTGCCACCAACTGAATGGCCGCGCTCTCTTTCGTGTAGGCGGGGGGTGTTGTCGAAAAATGCCGGCACATTCCCCCCCATCATCATACACAAAGGCAATCACCTGATCATCATCGCCCTCCAGCCGCTCTCCCGTTATAATCACTCCCCGTTATGACCCATCGTCCCCCTCTGACACAGATCATACAACAACTAACCGGCATATCCCTCTTTGCCGAACTGGATCAGCCGACCTTGCGGGAACTGGCGCAAGCCTCGCGCTGGCGCGAGTATGAAGCAGGCGAGGTGGTCGTATTCGAAGGGGACACCCATTCCGGCCTTTACTATCTGCAATATGGCTGGCTCAAAGTTGTGAAAACGTCCGCCAGCGGGCGTGAACAAATCCTGCGTTTCCTGGAGCCGGGGGAGACATTCAACGAGATTGGCGTATTTGCCAATCAGATGAATCCGGCGACGGCGATTGCCCTGGAACCGGCGGGTATCTGGCTCATACAACGGGCGGTTTTGACCCGTTTGTTCGCGGAAAGACCGGAATTCGCGCAGCACGTGATCACGAAGATGGCCGAGAGAATGCTCTATCTCGTGTCGCTGATTACGGACCTTTCCTTGCGCCCGGTCGTTGGTCGTCTGGCGCGGCTGCTGCTGGAAGACGCCGTGGGCGACGTGCTGGACCGCCCCCGCTGGTATACGCAGGCGGAACTGGCGGCCCGGCTGGGCACCGTGCCGGATGTGGTGCAGCGGGCGCTGCGGACGCTGGAAAGTGATGGCCTCATTGCCGCGGATCGTCATCAGATTCGCGTGCTGGATCGAGCCTCTTTGGCGGACATCGCCAGTTGAGGGCGCATCCAAATGTGAATTGCGGGTAACCGCCAGGCCCGATTGGACCAATTTTCTCTCGCGTGAAATGGGTCCAATCTGGCTTAGTAACCGGCGGAAATAACGTCACACTTTTTGCGGACGGTTACTGACAAGCTATTCATGAAAGCCACTATCTATGATAGCCACTATCCATGATAGCCACTGTCCGGGACAGCCATTTAGGACTGGCGATGAAATAAGTTACGAAACTACATTGCCCGTTTGAAGGCGCGGTAAGGAAACAACTTCGTTGTCTTGTTTAATTTCCCCTCCTTAGCCGTTACATTTCAACACAGAATCCGACAAAAGTCGGCGATTATCCGCAGCCGACCTGCTATGCTCTCTCCGTCAGACGAGTGGTCTGCTCCCTGCCGTGCTGGTGGGCGTACCCAAAGCAATCGCATAATAATGACATAGAGGAGTGTCGGTAATGAATTTGTATTTCTTGATGACGGCTTTGTTTGTGGCGCTGGCGGCCCTGATGGCGGCGGATGCCGCATTCGCCAGTTATACGCTTTTGCCCTGGTTCAATGGACTGCGCTGGCTGCGAGTCCACTTGATTACGCTGGGAGCTATTACGGAGACGGTGTATGGTTTGCTGCCGGCATTGGTAGCGATGCGTGCCGGACTACCGCGCCCGAAGTTCCGCTGGGATGTGTGGCTTTTCCTGAATACGGGGTTGTTGACGCTGCTGGTGGCGATTCCCATCATCAATCAGGGATTGATTTTGGTCGGGGGAACGCTTGTATTTATTGCTACGGTGCTGATGATCGTTCATCTGCGAGCGCTACGTTCGTTGAAAACTGATGAGATGCCGGCAAATGCCGGCAACCCTTCCCCCATCGCGCGCAAATTCTATATCGCCGGGCTGAGCTACTTCCTCGTCGGCATCATCGTCGGCACCGGTTTGTGGCTGGGCTGGAGCGATTGGCTAAAAATCAAGACGCCGGTCGAGGTACATATTCACGCCAACAACTGGGGCTTCCTCACACTGGTGTTTGCCGGACTGTTGATAGACATGTACACGACATGGTTTAAGCGCCCGTTGGCATGGCCTCGTTCCGTCACGCCCATCTTCTGGCTGTTGACCGTTGGCGCCTTGGGACTGATCATTGGCCCCTGGGTCAAGTCCAATCTGTTTTCCGCGCCGGGCATCATCATGTTCCTGACGGGGACGATCTGGCTGCTGCTGAACGTGATCAAGCCCCTTTGGGGGGACAGAGCGGTTTGGTCTCGGCCGGGGGTCTGGCATCTGGTCGTGGCCTATGTCTGGATTTTGGTTCCCGTCCTGACGGCTCCCCTGATTATCCTGGGCGTGCCCGGTTTCCCCGGCGCGGGCATTGAGCAGAATGCGCCGCAGGCCCTCATCTACGGCTGGGTGTTGCAATTTGGTTATGCTTTCATGCCTTACTTTTTCTCGCGCATGTTTTTGCCGCAACAGCCGGCCAAACTGGGCGGCAGTTGGTTCAGCCTGATCATGACAAACCTGGGTGGCTTGTTCCTATGGGCCAGCATTTTTCTCAGCGATTACCAGGGTGTGCTGCACGGGACGGCTTACGTGCTGTGGACGGCCTCTCTTGTGCCTGTTGTGTTGGCGTTGTGGCGGATTGTGCGTGAGGGGTTGGCGGGGGCGGAAAATGCCGGCATTCTCCGCGAAATCCCCTCACCCACCGACTAATACCCGTCCCAGGCATCCATGCCGAGAACGGAAGTGCGTCGCGCCTGCGTGGGCGCGACGCACTTTTTCTTTTCAGTTGCCCGTAAACGACTTTAGCTCGTTGTAGATGGGTCTGGGCACGAACGCCGGCGTAACCAGGGTGAAGTAGTCGGGGTAGCTTTTGGTAGGAGCCGGGTAGCGGAAAGCCCAGAGCGCCAGCAGCCGTACATAGGGCCAGTTGGCTTCAGCGTAACGGATGGCGTCCAGCGTATAAGCAATGCGCTGACCGGGACGGACCGCCAGCGTCCAGCGGGGATGGTCGTTCCAGCCGCTTTCGGTGATGTAGATGCCCGTTTCGTCGTCGCCATACTGCTCCATGATGGCGCGAACCAGTTCCACGCGGCGGAAGTTGAGGATGTCCGGCGCCGGTTCCGCTTCCGCGGGAAAAGTGAGGCCATAGCTGTGGACGGCCAGGCCGTCGAAATAGGCGGCGGCACCCGCTTCGTAGATGGCGGCCAGATACACCAGGTCGTTTGTGCCCCAGGGGGAGCCGGCTGGCTCTAGCGTGGGGGCCAGCGCGCCCGCCAGGATGGTCATGTCTGGGTTGGCCGCCTTGACCGCCGGATAAACGACGCGCAAAAGATCGACATAATCTTGGGGCGTGGTTGGGCGATACCCCCACTCGTAATTCAAGTTCGGTTCGTTGCCCACGATGAGGTAATCCACCTGGCCGCGATAGCGGGCGGCAAAAGCGGCGGCGAAGGCGGCGAAGTCGTCGTAGGCGTCTGGCTCCAGGTATGTCAGGGGCGTGTCCGGCGGCCTGGCCCAATCGGGGACCAGCCCCAGGCGGGCGACGATGGTCAGCCCCTGGGCGACGGCGTGATTAACGACGAGATCGGGATGCTCCCAGGCGATTCGGCCATCCTGCCCCTGGTAATAGGCCCAGGGAAAGAATTCGACGATCCAACCCGCGCCCATCTGGCGCGCCATTTGCAGACTGCGCTGGATTTTCCACGGTTCCACTTCGTCGGTGAGGCGGGTGTGGACGCCGAGGATGGGGTGGGTGGTGTGGACGGTTTGGGGCGGGCCGGGGGTGACGAGGAGGGGGGGGGGCGTGAGCCAGGTGAGGAGTAGGCTGAGCAGGAGCCAGCGCGCGGCCAGTGCGTAGTGAGCGGCGGCGAGGGTGCGTCGCCAGCTTTGCGTCCAGGCGGTCATGCGGCGGGTTCGTGGCGCATGAGGTCGGTGTAGAAGTTGGCCCAGAAGTTGAGGTGTTGGAAAATGCCGGCAATTCGCCGGGCAGCCGACTCCGTGCGTGGGGGTAAAGGAGGTGGGGGCGTGATCTGGCGCACCATCTTCATGCGCAGCAGCAGTTCGTGGCGGAGTTGCACGTTCAGTAACTTATTTTGGAAGTCGTGGATCACCCGCGACAATTCGTCGTCCGTGGCGGAGAGGTAGCTCTGCGGCAGCTCGACGGTCTCCAACAGGGAGGGCAGGCGTGCCGCGTCCTGCCACAAGCGCCGCCGCGTGATGGAGAGACCCGCCAGCAGATCTCGCCCCCAGATGTGGCGGTAGCTGCGCAGCGTGTAATGTACGGGGTATTGATGGCTGACGACCAGGCGCAACTGGGCGGGGGTGGCAAGCTGCAAGCCGGCGCATTGGCCGGCGATGGTGTCGGCGACGGCGTGCCAGTTGATGCTTTCCCAGCGTGATGCCGGCATTTCCGGCAGCACAAAAATCAGGCGGTCCGCCTTTTCGTAGATCGCTTGCAGTTCGGGCAGCAGGGAGGGCGCATCCGGCAGCAGGGGGCGCGACGTGGTCTCCGGCTTAAGCGGCAGCAGGGGGGAGAGGGTGGTTTGGATGGCGGCGAAGAGTTGTGCCGGCATTGCCCCATCCGGCGAATGGCCAAGAAAACGAGCGACCCCGCGCAGCCGACGGACCGCTTCCTGCGCTTCCGTGGACGACAAAACCGCCGCCGTCAGCGCCTCGGATGCTTGCATGGCCACATCCGCGGCAAAAGCCGCCTGGGAACGCGCGGAAGCGGATCCGTTCCGGTATGGTTCCGCCGTACCCCATAGCAAGCGACCGTATTGGGCCAGACGATGGCCCAGCAGCGGGTCGAGTTCCAGGTGCCGCTGCCATGACGCCGGCGTCGCCGCCGCTAATGGCTGCTGTAGACGATGCCCTACCTGCTGCCACAACGGCAGGAAAGCCGCGCGCAGCGGCGTGATGCTGCTGCTGTCCCGCACCAACGCCAACAATTCCAGGTTGGCAAGGCCGGGTACAACATTATCGCGCTCACCATCGCCAAAACGGTAGAGGGCGTGCATATGCGTGGCGGCGCTGTTGACCAGCCCGGCCCGCACGACTTCGCTGGGCGGGGGGTCCGTTTCTGGTTCCATATAGTCACTCTTGTTCGACGCTTTGCTGTCCCTGACAATAGGCAGATGCGCGCACCCGTACGCAGTCTTTGGGTCAATGACGACAACTGTCGCCAACTGCATTATAAACGTAAATTGGCGGCAGGCGAGGGGGAAATATGTGTGAGCCGGACGAGTGCGGGTATGGATTGCCTCCGTGGAAATGGCTGTTTGGGGCATTTGGCAACTGTCAAGTCGGGGCAGCGCAGGTATAATGTGGCAACGAAACAGGAGGGTTTATGCGAGTTTTTGTGACGGGTGGTACGGGTTTTGCGGGATCCCATCTGGTAGATGCGCTGTTGGCGGCGGATCATGAGGTCTATGCGCTGATGCACGCGGCTTCGAGTTTGCACGAATTGCCGGCACATCCCCGGTTGACGGTGATAACGGGGGATTTGATGGAATTGCCGGCATTGCAAGAACAGATGGCCGCCATCAAACCAGACATCATCTACCATCTGGCGGGTCAGGCCTCGCCGGCGCTGAGCTGGCGCGACCCCGCGCGCACTCTGGCGATCAACGCCGGCGGCACGGCCAACATTTTGGAAGCGGCGCTGGCCGGCGGACGTCCGCGCGTGTTGGTTGTCAGCAGCGCCGACGTATACGGCCCGGTGGCGGCGGCGGATTTGCCCTTGACCGAGTTGACGCCCATCGCGCCGCGCCATCCCTACGGCGTGAGCAAGTGGGCCGCGGGGCAGTTGACACGGCTTTATTGGGAACGGTATCAACTGCCGGCTATCGAGGCGCGCCCCTTCAACCATATTGGGCCGCGGCAGGCGCCGGGCTTTGTCGCCCCGGATTTTGCCAGCCAGTTGGCGGCGATTAAGTTGGGCCGGCAGCCGGCGACGTTGGCTGTGGGCAATCTGGCGGCGGAGCGGGACTTTACGGATGTGCGGGATGTGGTGGGGGCGTATGAGGCGTTGATGGCGCGGGGGCGACCCGGAGAATGTTATCTGATTTGCTCTGGGCGGGCGGTGTCGATTGATTGGCTGCTGCGGACATTGGTGGAAATTGCCGGCATTCCCGTCACCATCACCCACGATCCCGCCCGAATGCGCCCCTCCGACACCCCCCGACTCTACGGCGACTACACCAAAATACGGCAAGACACCGGCTGGCAACCACAAATTCCCCTGCGCCAATCCCTGGCCGACACCTTCGCCGACTGGTTGCAGCGGCTGCGAGAATAAGAGGCAAACGCGAGGGGCGTATCCGTTAATGGACGGAAGGTGTCCGCACAATTCCGTCGATTGATCCGCGGACAGCCACTGAACTGTAGCAAACAAAAGAACCGTTGGTTTTTCGTGCGAGGGCAAGGTAATGGCTGCTAAGAAAATAGCATTTGGTTGGTACGGCGGTAAATACAGCCATCTCGATTGGCTGCTCCCTTTGTTGCCGGAGACGACGCATTATTGTGAGCCATTTGGGGGATCAGCGGCAGTCTTGATTAACAGAAAACCCGCGCCTGTTGAAACCTACAACGATATTGATGGGGAGGTCGTAAACTTTTTCCGCGTCCTGCGTGAACAAAAGGAGGAATTACTAGAGGCGATTGGTTTAACCCCGTTTTCCCGCGAAGAGTTAAGATTTGCCATCAAAGGGGACGTGGCAAATATCACGGATTTGGAGCGGGCGAGGCGGTTTTTCGTGCGCGCCCGGCAGGTCAGAACCGGTCTGGCGCAAACAGCAAGCGAAGGACGCTGGGCTCACTGCAAATTAACAACTCGTGCCGGCATGGCTGGCGCCGTGTCTCGATGGTTGGGTAGTGTTGATGGCCTGGCGGAAATAGCGCAACGTCTGCTCAGAGTCCAAATAGAAAATGCGCCGGCCATTGAAGTGATACGCAGATTTGATAGTCCTGAGACCCTGTTTTATTGCGACCCGCCCTATGTTCATGAATCACGCTCAGATAAAAATGCATATGCCTATGAAATGACCGACGGCGAGCATCGTGAGTTGTCAGAAGTATTGCATGACGTTGCAGGGAAAGTCGCCTTATCAGGCTATCATAGTCGTTTAATGAACGAACTATATGGTGATTGGAAGTATGTCGAAGCACCCACGAAAAAAGCACATTCGACGAATACAGGCGCAAATGCCAATAAACAAAGCAGAACAGAAGTACTCTGGGTGAACTATGAAATTAATACCGAAATGAAATACCAGGAAAAAGACCAATGGCAACACCAGACAAGATACTTGAGAACGCTCTTCACCGAGCTAGAGCATCCATCAACCAGCCGCTTGTCCTGAACTCGGAAATCCGTGACAGAATCTCGTATGTGGTGCGTTGTCTGAGTAATCGGGCGGGAGTGCGGATGTTGATGACGTGTGCGTTGGCGAAAATTCATCGGCCAGAAGTCGATATTCGCAAACCCTATACGGAGGTTGGTGATACGGACGCTTTTTCGGGTCGGGCTGAGTATGATGAGAAATATGTCGGGCCTTTTGCCGCAGCGCATGCCTTGCCAGTGAATTCGACGACGGCTTTCCTTACTCCGGGCTTTCGCACAATCAATGTCGCACTCGCGCCGCCGTTGGTCATTAAATGTACGAAGATACAATTCAACTCCTTGATGATGTTTGTCAGGGAAGGGTAACTGAGGCCGATTTGCTGGCGGAGACAATTCGTCAGCTGCTGTTGCTGAAGGAAGAACAAGATGGGGGGATCGAGTTTGTCATTTTGGATTGCCTGGGATTTTTACGTCACTTTCTGCATTTGTTTCATAGACGCCGCCTGATATTTCTGGAATCGTATCAAAAACTCGTTTTGTCTGAACCAGATAGTGCCGTCAGTCAACCGCTAAAAGAGTTGTTTCTGGCTTTAAGACGAGCCGCGGAGTTTGATAGTGAGGCTTGAAACGGGCACGTCGGCCACGTTTCCTGGTGGTTGATAGGCCACAGGCCGTGGCATTTTGGTTTTGAGAACAATCATGTCCAAGGGCAAGGAACGACTGGATAAGCTGCTGGTGCGGCGAGGGCTGGCGGAGACGCGCAGCAAGGCGCAGGCCATCATTATGGCGGGCGAAGTGCGCGTCAATGGGGAACCGGCGGATAAGCCGGGCATGGCCGTGCGCGAAGATGCGGTGATCGAGGTGGCGGCGGCGCTGCCTTACGTCAGCCGCGGCGGATATAAGTTGGCGGAGGCGCTGCCGGCATTTGGCCTGACGGTGACGGGGCGGGTGTGTGCGGATGTGGGGGCGTGTACGGGGGGTTTTACGGATGTGCTGCTGCAGGCGGGGGCGGCGCGGGTGTATGCGCTGGACGTGGGGTATGGGCAGTTGGATTGGAAGCTGCGCCAGGACGAGCGGGTGGTGGTGATGGAACGCACGAATGCCCGGTATGTGCCGGCATTGCCGGAGCCGGTCAGCCTGGTGGTGATTGATGTGTCGTTTATTTCGCTGCGGTTGATTTTGCCGGCAGTGCGGCAGTGGTTAACGCCGCAAGCCGATGTCGTGGCCTTGATCAAGCCGCAGTTCGAGGCGGGGCGGGAGCAGGTGGGCAAAGGGGGAATTGTGCGGGACGTGGCGGTGCATCGGCAGGTGCTGCGGGACATGCTGGCCTGGGCGGA
Organism: Ardenticatenales bacterium; assembly: GCA_020634515.1. Lineage (NCBI taxonomy): Bacteria > Bacillati > Chloroflexota > Ardenticatenia > Ardenticatenales > Ardenticatenales bacterium. Next base: position 62,146 of record JACKBL010000002.1, read on the forward strand.
GGAACATGGCTGGTCGCCCGCCGGCCTGGTACGTTCACCGGTGACGGGCGCGGATGGGAATGTGGAGTTTTTGTTGTGGCTGCGTTGGGGGGGGGCGGAAGGGGAGCCGTTGGATGCGGCGACGGCGATAGCGGGCGTGATGGATTATTGATGATCAAACGTGCCGGCATTTTGGAAGAAAATGCCGGCACGCCATTCACATAATCAGTCAATCAACCCGCAGCTATTGCCCGTCGAGGAAACGCGCAAACCACTGCTGATAAGTCGCCACTTCCGCCTGATCCGGTAGCAGCGCCGCCACCAACGAGGCATCCAGCGGCTGCTGGTTGGCGCGGTAGATAGTGATCGCAAACGCCGCCACCGCTTCGCCCGGCGTAAAGTTGCAATGCTCATACCGGTTAATGGGCATATTGAACCGCTGGTCACGATTGCCGGCCACGCCCAATTTGCGCCCGTAGAGCGGTTCATGCCAGTACGGCACCTGCTGGTCTTGCAGCGTGTGCAGCGTCGTCAACGGAATCTGCAAATCCCCCGTCGTTTGATAATTCTCCAACTCTATCAAGGCCGCCTCGTCTGCCGCCACCCGCTGTACGGACAGATTCATCAACAGGTCATTATCTGATCCGCGATAAAGGCGCGTGGTGTTATCAAACGGGTTGCCGCCCAACTTCTCGTTCGCATCGTTGGTAGCGAAAACGTTGTACCACAGCCCATCATGCACGGACGTGTGCAGCGAACCCAGGTAATCATTGGGATCGTTTGGCATGTTGGTCACATTCACCCATTGATCCAGCTTGTCCGCATTCTCTGGCGCAAAAATAACCGGTTCCATTTGCGCCCAAATGTTATCCCAGTCCGCGATCACTTCTGGCGGAATGTTCGTAGGATCATCGCCCAACATCGCTCCCAGGTCCGGGAAGAAGTAGTTGAAAATGACGCGCACATCGCCGAAGAAATTGATCTGCCGCCCAAAGTCACCAATAGGGCCGCACATTGCCAGACCCGCGTTGAAAATATCCGGGTGTTGTTCGGAAAGCAATGTCGTGATAATTCCCCCTTCGGACGCGCCAATGAGGAAAACACGCTCAGGTGCGCCATACTGGTCCGTATAAATGTTGACCAGGTCTAGAATGTCCGCCATGCCTTGCAGCACAGCCAGGCCATTGACGCTGTAGCTGGTGGTGGCAAAGCCATAGCCCAGCAGATTCGCCACGGTGGGGATGCACAGCCCGTCAATGCACAACTGGTCTTCGGGGATTTCCACGGGATTGGTAAAGTCCACATAACCGTGCGCCCAGACGACGAGCTGACCATTGTAGTGCCATGCGGGTGGCATACAAATACGGTAGATGGCGCCACTGTTTTGCGTGCCGTCAGGATCACATTGGCTGATTCCCCCGCCGCCCAAGGCGACAGGTTTTGCCAGTTTGACGTTGGCGGCAACGCCATGGAAAGCGCCGCCCGCCGCCGCCGCCGGACGCGCGACCATGCCGCCCGCCAGAACTAAGAGGAAAGCCAGAACCAGGAAAGAGAAACGTTTCATCTGCATTCACCTCGCTGAAATGTTATGAAGTTGTCGCCAACTCAATCGGGAAACAAACTGAAAGAACAGCCACGAACAGGTTAATTATCCGCAGCCTGTTCGTGGCGTCAATTGAATCAAGCGATCTGGCCGGACTAACGCAGGTGGAGTTGATACTGCTCGGCCAACCGATGCCAATCAGCCTGAGCCGCCTGATTGGGCAACAACGTCATCAACTCCGCCATCGTTGGTGCGTCTCCATTTGCCATGATGATCATTTTAGCGAAGGCCAGCAACGCTTCCTCCGGCGTAAAATTGCAATGTTCGTACCGGTCCACGGCAATGTGGAAGTAGTGATCGTTGCTGCCGGCGGCGTCAATTTTCGCCTGATACAATGTCTCATGCCAGTAAGGAACCTGTTGATCGAGCGTGGTATGGAGTGTTACCAGGGGGATTTGCAGCTCGCCGGAGGTCTGGTAGTACGCCTCGATTTCCGCCACTGCCTCCGGGTCCGCGGCCACGCGGGCGATCTCCGCATTGAGTGTGGCGTCGTCCAGTGAACCGGAATAGACGCGGTCCATGTTGTCAAATGGCTGGGCGGGGTTGGCAAAGCTGCCCAGCGTGTACGCGGCGTCGTTAGCTGCGTAGACATTGTAGCGGAACAAGTCGTGGATGGATTGTTCGATGGAGGTGTCAAAGTCCATCGGATCATAGGGGATCTGGGCTGTCTGAATCAACTCCCACATTTTGGAGGGGCCGCCTTCCATGATGGACGGCCACCATTTGGCCTCGTAGTATTCGTCGAAGTGGTTCATGCCATAGACGTAAAGGGGGAAGGGGACGACAGGCATCACCGGGAAGTTGCCGGGATAGAAGTAGGTGTAGAGGGCGCGGAAATCGCCGAAATAGTTGACTTGCTGGAAGAAGTCCCCGATAGGGCCGCACATGGACAGCCCGCCTGCCAGGATGTCCGGGTAGTTTTCCGTCATCAACGCCGTAATGATGCCGCCTTCGGACGCGCCTATGAGGAAGATGCGGTCAGGTGTGCCTTCTTGCGCGGCGTAAAGATCAATCAGTTCCAGGATGTCTTGGATGCCTTCTTTAATTGCCAGGCCGTTTTTGCGGTAGCTGGTGGTGGCGAAGCCGAAGCCGAGGACGTTGGCGATGTCGTTGATGCAAGGGCCGTCTTCAAAGGGACAAAGCTGGTCTTCGGGAATGTGCAGCGGTTCGTCAGGATTGACGTAGCCGTGCGCCCAAATGATGAGCTGCCCATTGTAGCGATTGGGCAGGGGCATACAGATGCGGTAGATGGCGCCGCTGGGCTGGATGCCGTTTTGGGGGTCGCACGGGAGGGCCGTGGGATTGGCGGGGGTGGGGGCGGCGGCGGTGGTGGGGGGAGTGGAAATGCCGGCAATCAGCAATCCACCCAGCAGCGCGATCAGCGAAATGGTCAAACGTTTCATCCTGAACCTCCTCGGACGAATATGAAATTGTGCGGCTTTTTTATGTATACCAGACAACACGAGAGTAGGGTAATTATCCGCGACCATTGGCGTAAGTCAAACGAGCCAGTCAGGGACGAACGACCACGCGCGCTATCCATTTTACCTGACGCAGCGCGTCGTCGGTCTCGCCGGGGACGATGAGGCGCACCAGGCCGTTTTGCCGCGACATGGGCGCGCCGTCAATGGTGTCGCTGAGGAGGATGGGACGGTGGATGCCAGGGGCGATCACTTCTGCCGCCAGGATGCGTGTGCCGAAGCTGTCGCCGCTGATGATGTCTACTTGTGACCAGGTTTTGCCAGGGGGGAGGTAGTGGGTGAGGAGGTTGTATAGGGTTGTGCCGGCAAAAACGAAAGGTCCAGACGTACCATGACCGGTGCTGACGATGTAGCAATCCGGCAATGTTGTGCGCGGTAGGGTCTGGAGGTCGGCGGGCGTCAGGCGAATTGGCGGAGCATCCGGCAGCACGAACCAGAATGCGGCATCCGCGCCGGGTGGGTGGGGATTGGGGTCGTGGCTGTGTGGTTGCAGCGGATCGTGCGTGAGCATGGGCAGATTTGCGGTATGAGGGTTGAGGTTTGAGGTGCACGGTTTGTGAGCCTTCTGTTTGCGTGGACCGGGGGGAATGTTACCAGAGTAACGGGTGGTTGGCGAATGGGGCGCGGGAGTGGCGGCGGGCGCATTTGTTCATATATCCCTTATCTCATGCAACTTCACTTGTAACTGCCAGGCAGATTGGACCAATCTTCTCTGGCGAAAATGGCCATTGAGCGCGTGAAATGGGTCCAATCTCCGAAGAGCATCCGTAGTTACCTTCACTTTTGTTTCTGGCGGGACTATACTAGGGCATGACTGTGATTGACGTTGACATTCCCGTTTCACACAGGCCAGGTCACTTGTCATTCGGTCCATGCGGAGCGACCCAGACGGGACGGGTATTGATTGGTGGACCACCCTTTATCGGAGGGATAACATGGGCCATACCATGCACCGTTATCGTTATCTGTTCTTGTTGCCAGGCTTGCTGCTTTTGGCGGCAATGGCCTGCAATTTGCAGTCCCCATCCGCCGCGCCGGCGACGGCTGTGGTTGTCACCGTGGTGGCGCAGGAGGTGGGTTCGCCCGGACCTACGCAAACGCCTTATGTCATCGTTGCCACGCCAACGCCGCTTTCGGAGCAGGATTTGCAGGCGCTGGATGTGGAGGAACAGTTGATCACGAATCTGTATCAGCGCGTGAGTCCCTCGGTGGTGCATATTACCAGCCAGGTCGTGCAAATGTCCTTCTTTTTCGGCCCGATGCCCAGTGAAGGCACGGGGTCGGGGTTTGTCATGGACAAGGAAGGGCACATTGTGACCAACAATCATGTGGTGGAGGGGGCCAGTTCCATCGAAGTCACGCTGTCTGATCAGACGAAAGTGCCGGCACAAGTCGTGGGAACCGATCCCGCGAATGACCTGGCCGTTATCAAAATTGACGTGTCCCCGGATGAGTTGATCCCCCTGGAATTGGGCGAGGCGGCTGATTTGCGCGTGGGGCAACGGGCGATTGCTATTGGCAACCCGTTTGGCCTGGACCGCACCCTCACCGTGGGCATCATCAGCGCTCTCGGTCGCCCCCTTCAGTCGGACAATACCACCCTGTTCAATGTGATTCAGACGGACGCGGCGATCAATCCGGGCAATTCCGGCGGGCCGCTGCTGGATTCGCGTGGTCGCCTTATTGGCGTGAACACGGCGGTGCAGCAAAATGCCGAGGGGATTGGTTTTGCCGTGCCCGTGAGTACGGTAAAGCGGGTGATTCCTGTTCTGCTGGAGAAGGGGTATTATCCGCATCCGTGGCTGGGGTTGTTGGGGTATTCGATTGACGCGGAACTGGCGCAGGCGTTGAATTTGCCGGTGTCGCGCGGGGTTTTGGTGGCGCAGTTGTATGAGCAGGGGCCGGCGAGAGATGCCGGCATCCACGGCGCCCAACAACAAGTCATCATCGGCAACCGGCGCGTCCTCGTCGGTGGCGACATCATCACCGCCATCGACAACCAGCCCGTCACCGACTGGGACGCCCTTGCCCAATACCTGGAAGAACAAACCCAGGTCGGCCAGACCGTCACCCTCACCCTCTACCGCGACCAGGCCGAAATACAGCTCGATCTCATCCTCGGCGAACAACCTACCCAATAACCACGCGCCACATCGCCCCAAAAAACCCAGGTTGTCACTATCCTCCTCCCAGAGCCACTCGCCACTCGCCACTCGCCACTTACAAACCCCCTCTGGTATAATCACACCCATGGACCAATCAAGAATTCGCAATTTCTGTATCGTTGCTCACATCGATCATGGCAAGTCAACCCTGGCGGACCGCCTGCTCCAGCTAACCGGAACCGTATCCGACCGCGAAATGCAGGCGCAAATGCTGGATACCATGGACATCGAACGGGAAAAGGGCGTCACCATCAAAGCGTCCGCCGTGCGCATGGTCTACGACGCCCACGATGGCAAACAATACGTCATGAACCTGATCGACACCCCCGGCCACGTAGATTTCGGCTACGAGGTCAGCCGCGCTCTTCAGGCGTGCGAGGGGGCTATTCTGGTCGTCGATGCCACTCAGGGTATCGAGGCGCAAACGCTGGCGAATCTGTACCTGGCGGTGGAAGCTGACCTGGAGTTGGTTCCCGTCGTCAATAAAATTGATTTGCCGGCAGCCCTCCCCGACGACGTCGCCGAAGAAGTCGAAAACCTCACCGGCATTCCCGCCGAAGACGTGATCCCCGTCAGCGCCAAAACGGGCACAAACGTGGAGCGTGTGCTGGAGGCCATCGTGCGGCGCGTTCCCCCGCCCAAAGGCAGCCCCAACACCCCCTTCCGCGCCCTCATTTTTGACTCCCACTACGATTCCTACAAAGGCGTCATCGCCTACATCCGCGTCGTCGAAGGCGTCATCTGCGACCGCGACTGGATATTGATGATGGCCAACGGCGTCACCGCCGAACCGTTGGAAATCGGCATCTTTGGCCCCGACATGCGCCCCGTGACCGAGCTAACCGCGGGCGAAGTGGGCTACATCGCCACCGGCCTCAAGTCGGTGCGTGAATGCCGCGTTGGCGACACCATCACCTTGCGCGACAACCCCGCCGCCGCCCCACTCCCCGGCTACCGCATGGTCAAGCCCATGGTTTTCGCCGGCTTCTACCCCGCCGACAACGAAGATTATCAGGACTTGAAGGAAGCCCTGGAAAAGTTACAGCTCAACGATGCCTCCCTCGTCTACGAGTTGGAAACCTCCAACGCCCTCAATTTCGGCTTCCGCTGCGGTTTCCTCGGCCTCTTCCATATGGAAATCATTCAGGAGCGGCTGGAGCGGGAATACGACCTGGACATCGTGGCCACCGCTCCCAGCGTACGCTACGAGGTGGTTATGGCCGGCACGGGCGACGTGAAAGTAGTAGAAAGCCCCGCCGATCTTCCCGAGGAAGGTTTGTTTGAGGAAATCCGCGAGCCGTGGGTAGATTTGCAAATTTTCATCCCCGACGAATACTACGGCGTCGTCACGGAACTGGTGATGAAGCGGCGCGGCGAGTTTGTGGGGCAGGAGCATCCCGCTCCGAACCGCGTTATTCTCAAATTCCGCGCCCCCCTGGCGGAAATCATCGTGGACTTCTACGACAAACTGAAGAGCAGCACGCGCGGCTACGCCTCCATGGACTATGAGTTTACCGGCTACCGCGCCGCCGATCTGGTCAAGCTGGACGTCCTCGTTAACCAGCAGCCCGTGGACGCGCTGGCGATGATCGTCCACCGCGACAGCGCCTATCACCGGGGGCAGCGCCTGGTCTCCAAGCTGAAGGAACTCATTCCGCGCCAGTTGTTTGAAGTGCCCATCCAGGCGGCTACCGGCAAGCGCGTCATCAGCCGCGCCAACGTGAAGGCGCTGCGTAAGGACGTGCTGGCAAAATGCTACGGCGGTGACATCACCCGCAAGCGCAAACTGCTGGAGAAGCAAAAGAAAGGCAAGAAGCGCATGAAGATGATCGGCAACGTAGAAGTGCCACAAGAGGCGTTCATGGCCGTGCTGCAATTGGGTGATGATTGAGGTCGCTAAGAACTGGCGATGAAATAAGATGCGAATGGCATCGCCAGTTTGAAGGAGTGGTTTGGATGCGCGCGAGGAAGGACTTTGTCCCAGACAAGGTTGATGCATGAATCCCCGTTTCACAATTACTGATGGAATGATCCAGGGATTGGCTCACGTCGAACGCGCGCGCGGTTTTCTTGAAGCGGCCCAGTTATCCCCGAAGTGGGTGCGCCAAATGAGTAAGCGGGCGCTGCTGCTGGAAGCGCATCATACAACGCACATTGAAGGCACTCGTTTGACCCTGTCGCAAGCCGAACAACTGCTGGCCGGGTACCCGGTTCTCCAGGCGGACCCCGAGGATGCGCGGGAGTTGCTGAACTATCGGGATGCGTTCAATCTGGTTTCGGACTACCTGGACTCAGGCGCGCCCATTACTGAAAGTCTCATCCGCGAGATTCATAAACGCCTGGTTGCTGGCGTGCGCGGTGAACGCGCGCAACCAGGGAAATATCGCCTGGTGCAGAACTATGTGGTGAATTCGCTTACCGGGACCGTTATTTACACGCCGCCCCCGCCGGGTGATGTGCCGGCATTGATGCGCGATCTGGTTGCGTGGTTAAACAATCCTGGTCAAATGCACCCGGTCCTGGCTAGTGGCATTGCCCAATTCCAATTAGTGCATATCCATCCTTTTATAGATGGTAATGGACGTACCTCTCGATTGCTTTCCACGCTCTATCTCTACCGTGCTGGCTACGATTTCAAGCGTCTGTTTACTATCAGCGAATACTACGACCGTGACCGCGACGCATTTTATGCTGCCCTGCAGAGTGTACGTGAAGCCAATTTGGACTTGACGCAATGGCTAGAGTATTTCGTCGCCGGGCTAGTCACTCAATTAACCGAAGTGAAGGAAAGAGGCAGGCAAGCCATTAAACTAGACCTGATAGCCCGTGAGCGCCAACTCAACAGGCGACAAGTGGAGGCGCTGCGCTACTTGTTAGCCAGAGAGACAATGAATGTGCAAGAGTTTGAACAAATCTGCCCCACCGTTACGCGACGCACCTTGCAGCGGGACCTGAAAGACTTGCTTGCACAGCAACTGATTGTAGAAGTCGGTGGGGCGTCAACGGATCCAAACCGTCGTTACCGGCTTGGGGTTCTCTTGTAATGAGCTGTGACATGCTGTGACATGAGCTGTGACATGCTGTGACATGAAACGGCCGTTTTGTGATGAAAGAACAAGCAAGCGCAAGCTGCTAGAGAAGTAAAAGAAGGGTAAGAAGCGCATGAAGATGAGCGGCAACGTGGAAGTGCCACAAGAGGCGTTCATGGCCGTGCTGCAATTGGGTGATGATTGAGGTCGCCACGGTCCCATCCGCTGGTATGTAGTGAATTCGCTTACCGGAGCCGTTATTGACACGCCGCCCCCGCCGGGTGATGTGCCGGCATTGATGCGCGATCTGGTTGCGTGGTTAAACAAGAGTTTGAACAAATCTGCTCCACCGTCAGGCGACGCACCGGGCAGCGGGACCTGAGAGATTTGCCTGCACGGCAAGCGAGCTTCCGGGAAGGTCTCTTGGTACACATACCCCTGAAGTTGAATAGCACAATATGATGGAAGTGGAGCGATTGCAAGGGTATTTGCGACATAGCGCGGCGCGGCAGTATGAGGCTGTGGCGCTGCCGGCATTCACATTCTTCTACCACGCGCCGGATTCCCTTCCCCATTTCAACTACGCCATTCCTGATAGAAACGTGACCGAAGATGCGGCAGGGGCGCTGGCGGCGCTGCGGGCAACCTGCGCGGCGCGGGGGCGCGTGCCTCGTTTGGAGTATGTGGAGGCGTTTGCGCCCCGACTGGGGGCGCGGCTTGCCGCCGCCGGTTATGCGCAGGAGGGGCGTTATCCATTGATGGTGTGTACTCCGGAGACATTGCGGGCTGCGCCACCAGTGGCGGACCTGGCGATAGTGCCAATTGGACCGGACGCGCCGCTGCCGTTGGTGCGCGGCGTGGTGACGGTGCAGCGGCGTGGCTTTGGCGCGGGAGATGAGGCGGTGAGCGATGAGGATGCGGAGCGATTTCGCCCACTGTTGACGCACAACGCGACGTTTTTGGGGCGATGGGCGGAGGAGGCGGTGTGCGTGGCTTCTTATTCGGAGCCATATGATGGGTTGGTGGAAATTGCCGGCATTGCCACCATCCCCCCCTATCGCCGCCGTGGCCTGGCCTCTGCCCTCACCGGCGCCGTCGTCACGGCGGCTTTTGCCCGCGGCGTCGTCGCCGCCTTCCTCAGCGCCGCCGACGAGCGCGCCGGGCGCATCTATCAACGGCTGGGCTTTCAGCCCTTCGCGCACTTGTTGGCCTATCGGTTGCCTGATTTACCCCCCGATGCCACGTAGATAGAGCAGGTACATGCCGGCAAGATAACACACAATAATCACCAACGCATCCACCTCGACTATCAGCAGCTTGCGCTCCAGGCGCGCCAGATTGCCGACCACCGCCAGACAAGTGAGCAGCACCCCCAACAGCGCCACCATCACAAAACTGGGGTCAATGGCCCCCAATAACCGTCCGGGCGTGTAAAAGAAATCCGCCACCCCCATCCCCAGCATATTGAAGACGGAAGAACCGAACAGATTGCCCACGGCCAACTCTGGCGCGCCGAGGCGCACCGCCGCCCAGGCCGCCAGCAGTTCCGGCAGCGACGTGACCAGGCTGAGCAGCGCCGTGCCCACAAAGGTGGCTCCCACGCCCGTTTCCGTGGCGATGGTCGTGCTGGCCTGCACCAGTTGCGGCACGACCAGCACCAACACCCCCGCCGCCGCCGTGAATCCTAGCAAGCCCCGGCGCAGCGAAGGAAAGCTGGGGGAGATGATGATCTCCGGTGGCTCACCAGCCGCGATGATCAACTGCCCTTCCTTTTGCACCAGCCAGACGCCGCCGAAATAGACGGCCACGATAATCAAACTGTCTACGCCCACCCAGCCGATGGTTAATGGCAGGTTGCCCATCATGAAAATGGCCACCAGCGTCATCAGCAGGATACCCATGACGGCGGTGAGGGTTTGGGTGAGGGCAACGGAGCGCAACAGGGGAACCTGGTGGTTGAGCAGGTCAACGAGGGCCAGGAGAACGATGTTGACCATGTTGCTGCCCAGGAAATTGCCGGCAGCCAGGTCGGGGACGCCCTGCTGAAACGCGCTGATGGAGGCGATGAACTCGGGCAAGGAGGTGGCCCCGGCGAGCAGGATTGTGCCCACGAGCAGGCCGCCAAAGCGGGTGCGCACGGCGATGATGTCCGCGTATTGGGCCAGTTTGTACGCGGCGGCGACGATGATGGCGGATGTAAGGAGGAAGGTTAGAATGGGAGCAAGCATAGCAGGGTTCAAGAGGGAAGGGGGGGGTGTTAGTGGCTGTCGGCAATTTCGTCGGGCATTCCCCAGACGCGGGAGATGGGTAGGGCGAACATTAGCCCGGTGTGCGGCTTATTCAGGCTGCCGAGGACGTTTTCCGTGGCGGCTACGGCGGCTTCCGCCAGTTCGAGTGAGTTAATGACGGCAAACAGGGTATGATGTCCGGTCTGGGGCGCGCCGAGGAATTGGCTGAACCTGGCCATCATGGGTTGGGCCTGGGTGCGCATGAGGATGCGGTTGACGCCGGTGCTTTCCAGGATGGTGATGCCTAGAATGCCGGCATTCCGCCACGCCGCCAACACCTCATTCAACTTCCCGCTGTCATCCAAAACCATCATTAGTAAATACATCATCAACCTCGCTCAAATCCATCCGTCGGCTCTTGATCGAGAAACGGACTTGCCTTTGCCTGTTGGTAACTTTGGTGCGCTACCTGCGCCTGAACCAGCCACGCGCGTAACGCGGCCTCGTCGCCGCGCCGCAGCAGGTCTTCCAATTGGACGAGCCTGGCCTGGAACCCGCGCAGTTGTTGCAGCACGGCGGCGCGGTTGGTAAGCAGAATATCGAGCATCACGTCGGGATTTGTGCCGGCAATTCTCGTTGTATCCCGCAGCCCCGACGCACTCACCGGCCACACCCGCCGCTCCACCATCGCCGCCGCCGCCGCCTGTCGCATCAACGCCGCCGCCGCCAGATACGGAAGATGGCTGGTGACGGCCACAACGCCATCATGCGCAGCCGCCGCCATGGGCAGCGCCCGTGCCCCAATCCAAGTCACCACCTGCGCCGCGGTTTCCGCCATTGCCCCCGTCGTCCGCGCCGTCTCGCAAAGCACAAACGTCTGCCCCCGGAACAGGTCCGGCGTGGCCGCGGCAAAGCCCGCCGTCTCCTTGCCGCACATCGGATGCCCACCTATCGCCGCGAACGCGGGGGGCAATTCATCCATCGCCGCGCAAATGGTCCCCTTCGTGCTACCCAGGTCTAGCGCCTGGCAGCCCTCAGGTCGCGCCCGCGGCAGATCCGCCAGCAGGTGCAGAATCGCCCGCACCGGCGTCGCCAAAACCACCAGGTCCGCCGACTGCACCCCGGCCGCAAAATCCGTCGTCCCCGCGTCAATCACCCCCGCCGCCAGCGCCGCCGCCACCGTCTCCTCATCCCGGTCCACCCCCACCAACGCGGACACATGCGGCCGCAGCGCCCACGCCAGCGAACCGCCCATCAGTCCCAACCCGACAATACAAATGCGTGACACAATCCGTGTTCCTTCTGTTAGCTCGTGCGGCACGTTATTCGTGGTTGGGCAGAAACTGAGCCAAGGGCACTGAATTGACCACCTGAGTCAGATATGCCCCAACTTCAGCGCGTGGCATTTTGACTAATGGATGCTCAAACCCCATCCTTTCGTTAAGAATTCTGGCCACCTCTTGCGGCCAGTACGCCATGCTCATCTGCACAATATCCCCGTCAGCCCGACGCGCCAGGGTTTGTATTTTGCTGCCGCGAGCTATCCTATCAACGATGATGATCGTAGCCATGTACCACGTTGATCTGCCAAGCTCAATTTCTCTGGCAAAACGTGTCACCTTGTCCAGTGAGATTTCTGGATTTCCTCTGCCAATAAAGCCAATATCAAAACGCGCCCCTTTTCCCGCTTCCCATAGCGCTGTCGCATCGCTTTCTCGGCGTTCTCCTTGTGAAGATAGCCAGAACTCTCGTTGGAAACTGATGGCGCCGTCTGTTCCTGTATAGGTAAAACCCAAAATATGTAGCAAAGAGCCAAGAACCAGACGCTCAAACAATTTGCCATAAACTGACTTTTCAGATCCGCGTATCGTCAACGTTTGCGCGCCAACCATTCCCAGAAGATAGAGGATAAACTTCCAATTCAAGTCAGCAACCGCCCTCTGATTCAGGACTATTTTGCCGTCAAGGATACCGTGTTGGGAGATTATCTCGCTAATGACATCATCATAGACCAATTCGTACTGCTTGCGATACTGAGCGAGCTGATTAGTATCGTCACGCAATACGTTCTGTGAAGCTTTGTCGGTCAGACCCAAGACCCACTGAGCCAGCCATCGCTCCCCTTTTGACAACTTTCCTTACGCCAGGATTCTTGCCGCGATTTCCGGAAGCCTTTCAATGAAGTCGGCTTGAATGGAAATCCCTTTAACCATCATGCGCACCGTGGCCGCATTCAATAAAGCCAGTCGGCGGCGGGTGAGCATTTCAGTGGAATCTCTCAGGTTATGACCAGACAGCACATCAAGAACAACAGAGCGCGCAACCTCGATACCTATTTTCTTGATTAGCTCCGAGCCACTTGTGACCAGCAGGGTTTGTGTTTCCTCATCCAGGAGTTCAACGAAACTAGTGACATAATTGTTGTCAGTCATATGGCTTTCTTCTACACCAAAATATCATCAACGGATATGGGGGAGCAATTAACGCAAAGGACATCCGCGGCATCTTCCCCCAGCCATTTTTTGGCACGTTCCCGCATGATGTTAATGTACTCAGGCTCTTTTTCTACCAGAACGAATCGCCTTTTCAATTTGGTAGCAGCCAACCCCACGGTCCCGGAACCGGCGAATGGGTCCAGAACGACGTCATCTATGAATGAATAGTAGGTGATCACTCTTGCCGCCAACGCTTCTGGGAATACGGCGGGATGTTCCGTGTCATAGGTCGGGGTTATTTCCCATATGTTTGTTTTCTCGTAATCATCGGAGATTTTGGATGCCTTTACAGTCTCCTGATCAGGGTGGGAACGGATATTCCAGTCAATCAACCGTCGTGTATGCTTGCGATAGACGAGGACATATTCCGTTACCGGTACGGGTTTATATTGCAAAGGGTTCCTATCGGCGGCAAACCGCCGACCCCGTCCTGTTGCCCACCCCGCTCCTTCTGGCTTTACCCAGATGATGTCGTCTATGAAGTCAAAACCTTCTTCTATAAACAGCCTGTGCATATCAAATGGCACGGCAAGCCTTTTTGAGGATTCGCTTCGATTGGCACGTCGGACAAGAACGGGGGATATATTGATGACAAAAAACCGTCCTTCATTTAGTACTCTGTGGCACGCCTGGATAACTTGTTTCATTTTTAGCAGATATTCTTCGTAGGAAATGTAATCCTCGTATTCCGGGCGGGCATTGAAGTAAGGGGGGGAAGTAAAGATGAGGTCAACGGATTCCGCGGGGAAATCCTGCAAAATCTGTTCGGCGGCGCCACAGGCAATGGTATTACGCAGATTGGATGGGCGGTACGTTTTTTTCTTAGGCGATTGTTTCTTCTTTTTTGTCTTACGCTTGAGCAATCGCGTCTCCAGAACATCTGGAGAGGTGGATTTTTCTCTTAGTAGCAACGAGGTATAAGCGTCAATGACAACCTCCCCGACTCTTTCGTGCGTGTCCTGACTTAAGAGTGGCACTCGCCAGAAGTGGTAGCGGTCATCAATTTCGGGCAAGCCTAAACTGATTGCCTGGCTCAGGTCTATGCTTTCGAGCCAGGTTCTGGTGACTTTTCGGGCATCCTGCACATTGAGGACGTTATATTTGCGTTTTTCGGCAACGCTATCTTTCAAATCCAATGCTTCTATGTTGGACGATTTGTCGTTCATGGTTCAATGATGCCTGATTTCGCAACTGTTTGCGAAAGGTTTGAATGGAGGGTGTGTTTATGACAGTAAATCATACGACACCAGCGGTTTTTGGCGGGGCGTGAATTGCGCGGCGGCGTGGGCCAGGCGCAGCAGCAGCCGTTCTTGCCAGGGATGCCCCATGGCCTGGCAGCCAATGGGCATGCCATGCCGGTCGTATCCGGCGGGGAAGGTGATGGCGGGCAGCCCGGTGAGGTTGCCGATGAAGGCGTAGCGCATCAGTTCCGTGAGCAGATTCAGGTCGGATTCCCCATCGGGGAGGGCGTCGGCGGGGATGGGCGGCGCGGGCATGGCCGTGGTGGGCGTGATGATGGCGTCTACCTGCGCCAGGGCGGCGCGCATATGGCCGATGGCACGGGTGCGCATTTGTTGCGCTTGCACGTAATCCCGGTTGGTGAAGAGGCGGGTGAGGGCCAGATTGATACGAACGTCCAGGCCAAAATCGCGGCGGTGTTGGTCGTAGTAGGGCTGCATGCCGGTGAGCATTTCGGAAGCGATGGTGATGACGTGGGCGATGCGGGCCAGGTTGAGTTCGGGGATGGTGATTTCGCGTATGGTCGCGCCCTGGGTACGGAAGCCGTCTAGCGTTTGCCGGCATGTGGCGACCGTCTCCGGCGTAGCATGTTCAAACCAGGGCGGAAAAATGCCCAGCGTGACAGCGTGCAGGTCGGTGTTGTCCCAACCGGCGATGTCTGGCTGCGGTTGGGCCAGAGAGTGCGGATCGCGGCTGTCGGCTCCGGCAATGAGGGCGTAGCAGAGGGCGGCGTCTTCGGCGGTGGCCGCCAGCGGTCCCAAATGGGCTACCGTCCAATCCAGCGGCGCCGCCCCATACTCGCTGACGCGGCCAAACGTGGACTTGAGACCGACGAGGCCGCAAAGGGCCGCGGGAATGCGAATGGAACCACCGCCATCCGCGCCGATGGCCACGGGGCAGAGTCCGGCGGCCACGGCGGCGGCGGAGCCGCTGGAGCTCCCGCCGGTATAATGCGCCGGGTTGTATGGGTTGCGGGCGAAGCCGTGATGCGGGTTGAGGCCGGTGGGCACGATGCCGATTTCGTGCATGTTGGCTTTGCCGATGAGGAGTGCGCCGGCGGCGCGCAGGCGGGCGACAACGGTGCTGTCTTCTGTGGCCGGGCGCTGGCCGAGGAAGCGCGTGCCCACGGTGGTAGGGTAGGGAACCATGTCCACTTCGTCCTTGACGGCCACGGGCACGCCATCAAAGAGGCTGAGAGGTTGCCCTTGCGCCCAGCGGCGGGTGGCGGCTTCCGCCTGCGCCATGAGGTCCGCTTCGTTGGTGGCGATGAAGATGTGCAGCGGGGGGTGCTGCTGCTCGCTGGCGGCGATGGCCTGCCAGAGGCGGGCGGCGACGGCGGTGGGGGTTGTCTCGCCTGCGCGGTACGCCTTCGCGTAGTCACGAACTGAAGAGAAGGGGGAAGCGGTGGGGACGTGGGCAAGGTGGGGGGCGAGGGGCGGCGGCGGGGCGTCGGGTGGCGCAGAGGGGGCGGCGAAGGGATGGTGGGGGTAGTAGGTGGGGGGTTCGTTGATGGGGGTGGCGCGGAAGTGGGTGATGCCGGCATCCCGCAACAACCGTCCTCCCAACACCCAGCGCGTGCGCGGATTCTCCAGCATTTCCGCCAGCAGGCGCAAAGCCCTACCCGTCATGCGGGGAAGATTAACGGATTCCAGATCATACACAGCATTCTGCGACATGAGAAACTCCTGCAAAAATAGGATGCGGATAAACGCGGATTAAAAAAATCTGCGTCATCTGCGCAATCTGTGATGATGTTTTCACTGATAAACGGTGACTCTACTGAAAAAAGGCCAAAAACCGGGTTTTTACACATGAACCACTCTGGTAATTTCGGCCGGACACTCGAAAAACCCGGTTTTTTCAGTGACAAGCAAGTGAGTTGTTCGTTGATGTCGGTCGTCGTTTATGGATTTGTGTCAAGATTGTTGCCCGCGCGCGTTTTTCGATTCGCCGCCGACACATTATAATCCCGCCGTCATGGAAAGTACCACCCGTTCGCAGTCCATTCGCGCCTGGATTGGCATTCTCATCAGTCTGCTGTGCCTGGCGGCGATATTTCTATTCATCAACCCCGCGCAAATCTGGCAGGCGCTGCTGACGGCGGATTATGGCTACTTGCTGCTCAGCGGCGTGGCCTTCATCGTTTTTATGCTGTTGCGGGCGGTGCGCTGGCGTTTTATGCTGGCGCGACAGGTAAGCTATGGACAGGTTTTTCACATCCAGAATATTGGCTACATGCTGACCAATTTGCTGCCGCTGCGCATCGGTGACGTGGCGCGCGCGGTGTTGATTGGCGGTGTGCCGCCGGTGACGATCCCCCAGGGGGTGAGTACGATGGTGGTGGAGCGGGTGCTGGACCTGCTGTTTATGGTGACGCTGCTCCCGTTGACGCTGTCCCAGGTGGGGACGGTTTCCGCGGAGGTACGGGCGATTGGGTTGAGTGCCGGCATTCTGGCCATCACCGCTACCTTCATCCTCATCCTCGCCGCCAACCAACGCCGGCGCGTCACCCGCCTCACGGACGCCATCTTGTTGCGCATTCCCTTCCTCCGCGCCGACACCTGGAATCGCCGCATCGACGACCTGCTCATCGGTCTCAACAGCCTCAGCCGCTGGCGCGACGCCCTCATCCTCCTCAGCCTCAGCATCCTCGTCTGGCTGCCCGTCATCTTCGCCTACTACTGCGGGCTGCTTGCCGTCCACTTGCAACCAACCTGGGCCATGGCCGGTTTTGTCGTCTGCGCCGCCGCCCTCAGCATAGCTGCCCCCTCCTCGCCAGGGCAAGTCGGCGTCTACCACGCCGGCGTCATCGCCGCCCTGACGCAAGTGCTGGTGCAGCCGGAAGCACAATCCGCCAGTTTTGCTTTTCTCTACCACGCCATGACGTTCGTCCTCAACGTCCTTCTGGGCATCATCGGCCTGCGCTTTGTCGGCGCAACACTGGATAACGTGGTACACATGACGCGCCGACTGCGAAACAAGCGTGTATAAAACGTAGATGGATGAACACTGCGCCAACATAGGCGCATCGACCCACCGCAAATGGTCGCTTTCGCGGCGGGAACTGCCTGGCAAATCTGCATGAAGATTCTACAAGTATTGACTTACTATCGCCCGCACATGAGCGGGCTGACGATTTATGTTGAACGCCTCAGCCGCGCTTTGGTGCGGCAGGGGCATGATGTGACCGTGCTGACCTCCCAGTATGATCCCGCGCTGCCGCGCCGCGAAATCGTCGATGGCGTCAAAATTCATCGCGTCCCGGTGCTGTTTCGCATCAGCAAGGGTGTGATTATGCCCACCTTTGGTCACTGGGCGACGCTGGAAACGTGGAAAGCGGATGTGGTGCATCTGCATCTGCCCCAATTCGATGCCCCCGGCCTGGCGCTGCGTGGTCGCCTTTTCCGCAAACCGGTTGTTCTCACGTATCATTGCGACTTGCAACTGCCGCAGGGAGCTTTCAATCGTTTTGTGGATGGCGTGGTGGGGGGGATGAATAGAATTGCCGGCACACTCGCCAACGCCGTCGTCACCTATACCCGCGATTACGGCGAAAACTCCCCCTTCCTGTCCCCCTACCTCAACCGCAAGCTCGTCGTCATCCCTCCCCCCGTGGAACTGGCCGCCTGCCCGCTTGATCAGGCCGCCGCCTTTCGCGCCGCCCACCACCTGGACGGCTCCCTGGTGATCGGCATTGCTGCTCGCCTGGCCGCGGAAAAGGGCGTCGAGATACTGCTGCAGGCGCTGCCCAAAGTGCTGGCCGCTTACCCCAACGTGCGCGTGCTGCACGCCGGTCCGTACCAAAACGTACTGGGCGAGGAAGCCTACTACGCCCACCTCGCGCCCCTTTTTGACCGTTACAAAGGGGTCTATTCCCTCCTGGGGCCGCTGCATGGCGCGGAATTCACCGCCTTCTACCAGAATCTCGACTGCCTGGTGATTCCCAGTCTGAACAGCACGGAGAGCTTCGGGCTGGTGCAAATTGAGGCGATGATGAACGGCGCGCCCGTGATCGCCAGCAATCTGCCGGGCGTGCGCCAGCCTGTCACCATGACGGGCATGGGCGAAGTGACCCCCATTGGCGACGCGGACGCCCTGGCGGATGCCTTGATTCGTGTGCTGGGGCAAAAAGCGGCCTATGTACGGCAGCCGCGGCTGATTGGCGACAGCTTCAGCCCAGACCAGACGGCGCAGGAGTACATGCGCCTGTATGAACGATTGCGCCGGGGCGAAAGACCCACGCACACCGCCGAGCCGCCCGCCTATGACCGGCTGCGCCAGATGAAGGCGGCAAGCAGTGATAAGCATTAAGGGCGCTCAAGAGCAAATTAATAGGCTGTTGCTTTGTTGCATTGGGCAACCATCCAGGATAGTATCTCCGCAAACGGAGGTGATATCCATGCCAGCTTTACACGTTCGTTGCGTCTCCGAATCCATTTATGACCGCATACAACAGCGCGCCCAAATGCATAATCGATCCCTCAGTGCTGAAGTCATTGCATTGCTGGATGACGCCCTGGTCAGCGTGAACGGATTGTTGAGTTGATTACGATCTGAGGCATGGGCGTAACGACGAGATAGTCAAGAAGCGGGTCAGTTCATTTTTCACCTGCTGATCCTGCTCGGATAACCGGGCGGACGGAATGAGTACGCCTCGTTTTTTACTTGACGCACATGTATGGGGTGGCCTGATCAAGGTAGGCGAAGAAGTCGGCGCTGACACTGTTTTGGTGCAAACGCAATTGCCGGCAGGAACAGACGATGAGGTGGTTTTGGCAATAGCAGCAAAGCAAAATCGTATTTTGCTGACAAGCAACGCGCAGGATTTTGCGCCAGTGGTGGTTGAATGGTTCCTGAGTGGTCGTGAACATGGGGGGTATCATCGTGCCAGGTCAAACACATAGGAGCCTATTGAGCCATGCTTTGGTCAATATCGTCAGCAACTACACGGCTGAATCTTTGAAGAACACCTATCGTTTTGCCAGGACTTTGCCTAACCTTGGTGCTGGGGTGCATTTGCGGTCACTTCCTAACCTTATGCTTACCGGCGATCTGGTGGCATCTTGCTGACGAAACGATTCATTATCAAAAGGTTGCAACCTGGATCAGGTCATGATATTTGAGCAAAATTTGATGGGACGAGATGTGCCGGCAGCGGAGGAGGATTTGCTGTGGCGGCATTTGAAGAGCGTGCCGGCATTTCGTGCCCTCCTCCGCGCCATTGAAGCCAGATTCTACCAACAATACACCCTCGAAGGCCCCGTCCTCGACATGGGCTGCGGCGATGGACACTTCGCCCAGATGACCTTCTCCCACCCCCTGGACGTGGGAATCGACCCCTGGTGGGGACCCTTGCAAAAAGCGCGCCGCGGCCAGATGTACAACGACGTGCTGCAAGGATTCGGCGACCAGATGCCCTTCCCCGACCACACCTTCAGCACCGTCATCAGTAACTCCGTCCTGGAGCACATCCCCGACGTGCAAAGCGTCCTCAACGACATCAGCCGCGTCACCCAACCCGGCGGACGCCTGCTGATCACCATGCCCAGCCACCTGTTCACCGAATACCTGGGCGGGGCCGCCATGTTGGAAAGGATGCGACTGGATGGGCTGGCGGACAACTATCGCACCTTCTTCAACCGCATTTCCCGCCACGCCCATACCGATTCCGCCGAGGTCTGGGCGGAACGGCTGGCGCGCGCCGGCTTTGTCGTCGAACGATGGCAGTATTACTTCTCGCGGGAGGCGCTGCAGGCGCTGGAATGGGGACACGTACAGGGAATGCCGGCAGCCATCAGCCACGCCCTCACCGGGCACTGGATTTTGGGACCGTGGGAGAGCAATCTGCGCCGCACGGAGCGATGGGTACGTCCATTTTACGAGGAGGAGGCCCCGGCGGAAGGGGCCTACATCTTCATGGTAGCCCGCAAACGCGCCGATGGTCCCATTGCCGTACAGCTTCCCCCCGCGCAACCATTCACGCCGGCGGAACTTGCCGGCGGGCAACCGTTGCCGGATGCTTTTGTGCCGTCCGCGCCGCCGCCAATGATCGAACCACTGGCTCCGTCGCAGGTTCCGGCCACGTTGCCCGCTGTGTCCCCTCCCCCGCGCCCCCGGCGACGGCGGGGCGACTTGCTCACGCCCGCGTTGGTGCTGTTGAGTTTGTTGCTGGCCCTGTTAGGGCAATCGGCGGTCAGCAGCCAGCCGGACGCGCCGGGCGGCGGTTTGCGCCTGTTTGGGTTTGCGTTGGTGGCGCTGGCGCTGGCGTTGTGGCAGGGGTGGGCGGCGCGGCGCGGTGAGGGAGGGCTGCCCACGCTGGCGGATTTGCGCCGGATACCGCGCCAACGATGGCTGATTTTGCCGGCACTCCTTCTCGTTTTATTAGCGCCCCGTCCGGTAGCGGATCGCCCCCCGGACATGCAGCAACCGTTGCTGGCGCTTTTGCTGTGGATTGCCGGCATGGGCCTGGGATTCTACGCGCTGCATCACACGGGGGAGGGGCTGCATCTGTGGCCGCGACTGAAACGGACACCCCGCTGGGAACTGGGCCTCATGTTTGTCCTGTTCTATTCTGCCTTCACCGTTCGCGGCTTCCAGTTGACGCAGCACCCGTTCATCATGAACGGCACGGAGGCCAACATCGGCCTGGAGGCGTGGCGCATCGCCAGTGGGCAGGCGCGCAATCCGTTTGCCACGGGTTGGCTCACCAATCCCACGCTGTCGCTGGCGCTGCTGGCGCTGCCGATCAAGCTCTTTGGGCGTTCAGTGCTGGCGGTGCGCATGTGGTCGCCCATCGTGGGCGCGCTGACGGTGCTGGCGACGTATCTGGTGGGGCGGCGGCTGTGGGGGCGCGAGGTGGGGCTGGTGTCCGCCATTTTGCTGGCGGGCGCGCACGCCCACATCCACTACGCCCGCCTGGGCATGACGAACATCTGGGATCCGCTGTGGGTCCTGGTGGCGGTGGGGATGTTGATCGTGGCGCGGGAGCGGGGGAATCGTTTTGGCTGGCTACTGGCGGGTTTGTGCGTGGGGCTGACGCCGTACTGGTTTACGAGCGCGCATCTGTTCCCGTTGTTGATGCCGGCAGGCGCGCTCATCTGGGCGGTGGCGGATGGGGACAATCTGTGGGCGCAACGGCGGCATATTTTCGCCGGGGCGGCGTTGGCGCTGCTGGTGGCGCTGCCGCAGCTTCTTTTCTACCGCCAAAACCTGCCCATTTTCCTGGATCGGGTCAATGCGTTAGGGATTTTGCAGAACGGGTGGTTGCAGCAGGAAGCGGCGAATCAGGGGGTGTCGCTGTGGGCGATTTTGGGTCAGCAGTGGCGGCAGGCGGCGCTGGCGTTTAATGGGAGCGTGGATACGAGTTTGTCGTATAATGCCGGCATTCCCCTCCTCTCCACCTACCCTGCCCTCTTCTTCGTCCTCGGCCTGGGGCTGGCCCTCTGGCAGATTCGCCGCCCGCGTCACTTTTGGCTCCTCATCTGGCTGCTCATCACCATCATCGGTGGCGGCATGTTACTGCTCACCCCCCCCGCCAGCCATCGCCTGCTCATTGCCCTGCCCGCGGCCTGTTTGCTGGCCGGCTCCGCCCTCGTCTGGATCGGAGAGCGGTTGGGCGAGAGCTTCAAACTGAGCCGCCGCGGTTGGACCATCGCCGTGGCCGGGCTGGCCCTGATCTTTGCCGTCAGCGACGTGACGTTTTATTTCGGGCAATATCGCGCCGAACACCGTTTTGGCGACCGCAACAGCGAAATCGCCGCGCGCATGTCCGACTATTTGAACACCATAGAGGGAGATGACTGGACCGCCTACTTCTACGGCGCGCCGGCCATGTACGTGGACTTCCCCACTATCCCTTTCCTCTCTACAGAGTTCCAGCCGGACGTGAACCTGTTTGATGTCGACGAGCCAGGGGTGCCGGATACATCCCTCACGGCGCAGAACCTGGTATTTATCTTCGTCCCTGAACGGTCGTTGGAAGTGCAGGAGGTGGAGGCCGCATTTCCCAACGGCGAATTGACCACGTTCGAAGGCGTCTACGCCAATCCGCTCTTTTACGCTTACAAAGTTCATCGCTGACCGTTGGGTGCAACCGCACACCTGCAGACAACCAACTGCGGCAACAAGGAGGGAGGAGAGCCACCAGACAGCGCACTGTTGTCCTCGTAGCTTTGCCTGGTTCTCCAACAAAGACAGAGTCAAGCACCGTCTGCTGACGCTCCGCCGCCTAATTCCAGCGTCCACAGCTGGTTCACGAGGTGATTAACTCCCTTGCGCAGGTGGTGGCGGTAGGTGCTGAACGGCAGATCCAGCAGTTCTGCCGCTCTTTCCTGCGTCGGCGTGGGCTGGAAGTAAGTGTGGTAGAGGGCGCGATAGCTCTTTGCCTCGCGCGGCGACGCCTGCAAAGCCGCCGCCGTTTTTCGCAGTAAATCCTGCAGCGCCCTCGCGCGCGCCGCTGGGCTTTCCTCGTCGGGCTTGCCCTCGATGATCAGGCGGCAGCGCAGCAGGGGATTCTCCTGCAAGGCCGGACTGGTGAAATCGCGCAGCGCATGGCGTACCGCTACCGCGAAATCCTCCTGGCTCAGTACCAGCAACGCCCGCTCCCCGGCAGGCGTGGCAGCGGGAGCGGGAGCGCTGCCGGCAGGGACGCCAGGACTGAGTTCCCGTTCGGCCATCATGGAGAGCCACATCAGTGGCGGGGTAGCACGCCAATCATGCCCATAAACGCCAAACGTGTGGTCGTCCACGGTGAAATTTGCCCTGGTGACGGGATGAATGTCCACGTAGTGGAAAATCTCCGCCCAGAATGCGGGCTGCGCACAGGGGATCATGGTGTAGGCCAGTCCAGGCACGGTGAGATAATGCTGCACCATATTTAGGAAAATGCGACTTTGCACGGGGGATACATTTTGATATTCGTCACGGGCCATCCAGAAACGAAAGAGGGTGGCTGTCTCTCCGTGGCGCAGCGGCGCGTGCTGTTGCAGATAGGTCCAGGCAGCGGCAGTTCCGGGATCGACGGCGCGGTCTTCGGCGTCCGTTTTCTCCAGGGCGACCATGAATAACACGCCTCCTACCGAGCCATCTGCTCGCCGCATGACAATGACGCCCTGGGGTTGACGCCCTATCCAGTGGGCGGCAATGGCCGCGGCCTGCGGGCCTTCATGCGCCCGGATGATTCGCAGCACCGCAACCTGATCCGTTTCTTGGAACTGATCGGTGAATACCGTGCCTGTAGACTGCCACTCAAAAAAGGGGCGGATGACGGGATTGTCTCGATGGAGGAAAATGTAATCAGAGAGGACCTGTCGCTGTTCTCGCTGGTTGCTCTCGCGGAAGCGGGCCATGTAGTGGCCGCGGGCGCGGGCATGCAGTTCCGCCTGCCAATCCGGGTTGCGCCAGCGTAGATCGACAGCCAGCGCCTCGCGCGCCAGGTCGTGCGGAAAGAGGCCGCGCCGCTCAACATCCATGAAAGAGAGCCCGCGCAGCCAATCGAAGACGGGATGAGGGTCAGCCAGTTGCAGCATGGCTCCCAGGAGGGGCTCGTTCATCAGACGCACCTGGGAACACGCTTCCAGGGCAGCGCGGTGGTTGGCGGTAGGGGCTTCCTGCAAAAACTGTTCCAGCAGCACCTTGATAATGTTGGGCACATCTTCGGGCAAAAACCGCGCCTCAGGTTGCTGCAGCAGCACATCGGCGACAAGTGAGAGGGCCAGGGGATGCCCGTGGGTGAATTGGAGAATGCTGAGGTGCTCTCGTGCCGGCACTTGCCGCCGCATGAGCAAGGCGCGGCTCTCCTCCTGTGACAGGTTTTGGAGGGGGATGATACGCATTAACTGCTGCCAGCCGGGATCCGTGCGCCAATGCAGCGACGGGGGATGGCGCCCGGCCATGATCACGACCACATTGGCGGGAAGCAGCGGCAGAAAATTGTCCTGCAGCCAGCCATCTAATGGCGTGAGCAGTTCTGCCGTATCTATTGACAGGAGGACGCGCGTGTCCTTTGCCGCCAGCGCCGTGAAGACGTCCTCGCCAGAGGAGACGGTTAGCAACTGCTGCAAAGTGCCAAGAAAAGAAGCGGGGGAGGGCTCCAGGTTGCGTCCGTCGAGAGATAGGATGGTGGCTCCTGTTCGCCCGGCCAGGTGAGTGGCTTCACGCAACAGGCTCGTCTTACCCACGCCACCCGGACCGCAAATGTACAGGACTGCATAGGGGCAGTTGGCAGAGGTGAGCGCCTCCCGAATCAGTTCGCGTTCGTGGGTGCGGCCCACAAACTGCTGCCGCCGTGCCTGCTCTAGTCGTTCCGCCAGTGAGAGAGCCATCACAATCTCCCAGCCAATAGTAATTGATTTTGGCTCCACCCTGCGCATGTCCAATATGGGCGCAGAAAAGTGGTCAGAAAATGAGCAGTTATTAGTCTGTCAGCCGGTCAGAGGCATGATCTATACTACCACCATCCAATTAAGTGGCAAGAAGTATCTAACATGGAGAAAGTAGAAAATGAATGAAGTAAATAATGTACAGGTGGTCCAGGATTTGTATGCGGCTTTTGGGCGGGGCGATATTGCCGGCATCTTTAGTACGCTGGATGAACATGTGGACTGGCACTTCAACGGGCGCCCCGAAGACATTCCCTACGCTGGCTATTGGCAGGGGCACGCGGGCATGGGGGAGTTTTTCACGATTGTAGGCCAGACGTGTGCCGTGCAGGAGTTTGGCCCGCACGAGATCATTTCTATGGGGGAGCATGTCCTTTCCCTCGGACACGAACGGGTTCTTGTCAAGGCCACTGGTCGTGAGTTTGAGAGCGACTGGGCGCACGTCTTTACGATCCGCAACGGCAAGATCATCCGCCTGCGTGAATATTATGATACAGCGGCACTGGCTGAGGCTTTTGCCGGCAGTTGAATGCCGCGTTAACGTTTTATGGAACTGCGCGCTTTGCTAGCCGCCGAGATTGAGCGTTTGCAGCGTAGTCTTGTATGGGGCTAGCGGGCTGGAGAGCCAGGACGCGGAAAGACACGAATTCAGGTTGTCTTGGCCATGTGAATCTGCGGAATCTGCGTTCCACTTTCTTAATTCGACAAGCTCCTAGCGGACGATTGCCGGCAAATAGTCCCAATGGTCCGGCGTAAACATAGGGGTGGGTGTCATCGTGGGCGTGACCGTAGGCGCAAGTGTGGGCGTGGGCGTCATTTCGGGAATAACAGGACACCACTGATTGCGAGTGGCAAAGGTAGCGATCACGGGATACGCCTCGTCTGATACAGGTGTGTCGGTTACCAGACTAAAGGAGGCTGTGTCTATTCCTTCATCATTGGTCACAATACTGATACCGTCCTCAACTTCAACAATCTCAGCGCAATCGCTAACGTCCCCCGTGGCAGATGCTTTTGTGACCAACCAGCCATAGAGATCCCAGTCCACGTTGATAGATGGACCCGCCATAATAATCCCGCCATCATCCGTTGGCTGCAGATCCCCAATACCACCGGGAAAATCAAAAAACTTCTGCCACATGATATTCCCATTGGTGTCTACTGCAAAAGTCCAGCTTTCAGCCGTATCGGTCCGTGTACTTATGACATAGCTGTCAGTGGCGGCCATGTAACCAATAACCGGCTCACCAGCGCCCGGGCTTATTCGGTACGTCTTTTGCCAGGTGATGGCCCCGTCTGTATCAAGTTTTATGAGCCAGACATGCCCGTAATCCGGGTAAATGACGTATGATGCTGTCACTCCAGCTAACAGGTACCCGCCTTCACTAGCCGGCAGGATGTGGTAACCTTTTTCAAATCGCTCGCCACCGAACTTTTTCTGCCAGATGATTTCCCCATCGCGGTCCAATTTGAGGAGCCAGGCGTCTCCCCAAAGGTTGCTGCTGAAAGACACGCTACTCCCCGTGATCAGGTACTCTCCAGTTGCCGTTTCCAGGAGATCACTCGGGTATTCAACATCACCCCCCCCGTAGATGCGTTCCCATAGAATCTGCCCATCCCCATCTAATTTGGCCAGCCAGAAATCAGCCCAGGCTACGCCGACAACAATTCTTTCGGCCAATACGGCAATACTTCCGTCGTTGGTGACAATCATGCTTGCTGGCGAAAAATACAACGAGTTGTCACCAATTCGCTTTTGCCAGAGCATCTCTCCGTCGCTCGAAATCCGTCCCAACCAGAGATTCAGGCGCCAGGTTGGGCCATCAGGAAACTGCGAGCTACCCAGAAGAGCGAAGTCGCCATCAGGCAATTCACGAACGACAAATCCCTCATCATATAGTTGTGATAAACCACGGCCGATTTGTCGCTGCCAGATGATTTCTCCCGCGCTGTCCAATTTGACCACCCAGATGTAAACAATTTGCTCCTCGCCGTTTGGGCTAATGTAGCCCACCCCAATGTAACCCCCATCGCTGGTCTGCTGTATGCTACTCAGGCTCACATAATGATTGGCAAAGCTGTAGGCGCTGGCCCACGTCATATCCACATTATTCGCGGATGAATGGGCCATCATGCGTTGCACGGCGCCAAAGGAGATGATAAAGAAGACCAATTGCAGTGCCGCCATGATTTTGAAGTTAAGGACAGTTTTCTTCATGCCCGACCTCGCGTGTCGTGAATAGTGCGAATTCCAGGCTCCCTGAATTGGGGATTATAGCCATTCGCTTCCGCAAGGTCTACAATAAAGGGAGGCGAGGACCAAACGAGGTTGAGTCTGAAGAGTGCCCTCGCCTCCCTTCCTTTCCACGGAATTCCAGCCGGATGTCAACTTGTTTGACGTGACGGAAGCGGGTTCGCCGGACGCGACCACTGCCACCGCCAACATGGTTTTTGTTTTTGTACCGGAGCGTTCATTGGAAATCCAGGAAGTGGAAGCCCGTTTTCCGGGGGGAACGCTCCGCACCTTTGAGGGCGTCTACGCCAATCCCCTGTTTTACGCCTACGAAGCGCACCCCTGAGTTTGAGCGGTGCGGTTTATGCCGAAAACGATGCGGCCAGGGCACGGATGAACAGTGTGCCCTGGCCGCTGTGTTTTGCCTGCGCACCGCAAGCGCCGGGTGGCGCTTATTCGTAGGCCAGCGCGCGCACGATGTCCAACTTCGCCGCCTGTCGCGCCGGGATTATGGCGCCGATGATGCCAAAGCCGATGCCCACAGCAATCGCCAGCAGCAGCCCCGCGTAGGAGAAGGCAAAGGGGAAGACCAGCCCGACGAAGTTCATGGCCCCGACGAGAATGTAGCTGAGCCATAGTCCGGCCAGAAGGCCAAACAGCGTCCCCGTGGCCGCCAGCAGCAGGCTCTCCGCGGTGATCATGCGGCGCACCTGGCGGCGGGTGGCCCCCACGGCGCGCAGCGTGCCGATCTCGCGCGTCCGCTCCAGGACGTTAATCGCCAGGGTGTTGATCAGGGCGATCAACGAGGGAATAGCCAGCACGATCAGCAGCACGTACATGGCGTTGAAGACTTCGAGCATCGTGCCGATTTCCGTCTTCCACTCGGTCAGCGAATAGAAGCCGAAAGCGGGATAGTCGCGGGCGAGGGTTCGCAGCGCCCCGTCTACCTGGGCTGTGTTGGCGTTGTCTTGCTGGTTGACCATGAGGAGCAGGTCGGTGGTGGCGTGGAAGTCGCGCGCCATGTTTTCCTGGGAGACGTAGCCGGTGGCAATTTTGTAGTTCATGAAGTCGCCGCCAATGCCGGCAACGTGATATTCCAACACGCCTTCCGGTGATTGCAGCGGCAGTGTGTCGCCCAACTTCACGCCCGCTTGCGCCGCGAATATTCCATTGACCACAATCTCTCGCCCCGATGCCAGCCGGTCGTAGATGGTGGCCTCATCCCCGGCGCTGAAAATTAGGCCGGACACCTGGGGATAGGTAACGGGATCGATGCCCACGATCTGCAGGTCCGTGCCATCAATGCGGGCCGTTGTCTGCCGCAGCGTCGTCACCTCGGAGACGCCGGGAATCGTCTTGATCTCTTCCACCAACCGCGGCCCCGCGCCGATGTTGCCGCCGCCCAGCACCAACGACTGCGGCATGTACAGGTAGTCGCTGCCCAGTGTCTTGTCAATCCAGCCGTTCAGGCCGCCCATGAGGGAGGTGATCAGGCCACCCATGGCCACCAGGAGCGAAAGCCCGATGGTGATGGCGGAAGCGGTGATGGCCGCGCGTCCGGGCTGCCGCGTCAGGTTCCCCTGCGCAATCTGGCCTTCGCGCGCAAAGATGAGGCGGAGCAGGCTGCCGAAGGTGCGGGCAATGGGGTAGATCAGGGCGGGGCCAATCAGGACCAGGCCGATCATGAACAGGAGGATGCCCAACGAGGCCAGGCCGACGTTGCCGCCAATGAGGGTGAGAAAGGCGATGATGACGACAACAATGCCGGCAATCGCGCTGCGACCGGCGCTGCGGCGCTCTACTTCCGCCAACGAGGGGCGCAAGGCATCCAGCGGCGATACGCGAGTGGCGGCCAGTGCCGGCACCAATCCCGCCAGCACGGTCAGTCCCAGTCCTAAAACGACGGCGACGACGTATACCCAGGGGGCGAAGGCGGGTGTGCCCAGGCGGGCGTGCATCATGTTTTCCATGATGGGTTGCATCCCAACCAGCAGTCCGTAGGCCATGAAGAAGCCAAGCAGAATTCCGAGAACTGTTCCGATACTGCCCAGCAGCAGGCATTCCGCCAGGATCATGCCCAGGATGGTGCGACGGGATGCGCCGATGATGCGCAACATGCCGATGTCGCGCCGACGTTCCACGACGACTGTGCGGAAGGTAATGAAGATGATAAAACCGCCCATGGCCGCGGCAATGACGCCGAACAGGTTCATGACGTATTTGGCGGAGTTGAGGGCGGCGGCGAATTCGGAGCCGGTTTCGTTGCCGCCAACTTTGTAGCCGCTGCCCAGGCGGGCGAGGATATCCTGGCGCACGGTTTCGGGGTTGATGCCGGCATCGAACCTGGCCTCAATCGTGTTAGCCAGTCCGGGAAGATTGAATACCGTTTGCGCCGCTGCCAGGGGCACAATCAACTCCTCGCTGCCCATGGGCGGACGCCCCATCGTGATGCCCACGATCTCAAAAGTCATTAAGCCCGTAGCCGAGGGCAGCTTGAGCGTGTCGCCTACGCGCAGGCCCGTTTCCTGAGCCAGGTTATTGGAGATGAGGACGCTGTTCTCGTCTGCCGCGATCAGCGGACGACCGGCGGCCAGGGAGACGGGGTTGAGGTCGGTCAACTGCTCTGGCAGCACGCCGCGTAAGATAAACGAAGTGATGGCCGTGCCATCCGCGGCGGTGATGGCCTCCGCCGTGGGGACCAGCAGCGGTCGCGCCAGGGAAGGAGCGGCCAGAGCCACGCCGGGGGTCTGGCGTACCTGCTCCGTAACGTTGGCGTCAAAAGCGCCGCGCGCCTGACTGGTGATGGTCAGGTCTACCTGGTCCACGGCGGCGGATAGATTGGTTTGTAGGGCTTGCTGCATTGCCGGCAAAATCCCGTTGAAACCAAACACAATCGTGACGCCAAAAGTGATAGCGATTAGCGTTAAAGTCGTGCGCAGCTTGCGCCCGCGCAGATAGCGCAGGGCCAATTTCAGTTGAAACGTCATCTCGCCACCTCCAGTTTTTGCCGCAAGGCCACCTCTCCCTGGCGATCGTTGCCAGAAAGCCGCGTTTCATCCACCATGGTGCCATCCTTGAGGAAAATGATGCGGTTGGCATGAGCGGCAATACGCGGGTCGTGCGTCACCATCAGCACCGTACGCTGCCATTCTTCGCTGATCTGGCGCAGCAGCACGGCGATTTCGTCCGCGGAACGCGAATCCAGGTTGCCCGTTGGTTCATCCGCCAGGATGAGCATCGGTTCGGCCACCAGCGCGCGCGCAATCGCCACCCGCTGCTGCTCGCCGCCGGAAAGCTGGTCTGGTCGATGGGCGAGGCGGTCACCCAGCCCCATCCGCTTCAGCCACGTTTCCGCCTTCTGTCGCGCCTCACCCTCCTTGGCCCCATCCAGGATCAGGGGCAGCGCCGCGTTTTCCACCGCTTCCAAAACGGGGATCAGGTTGAAGAACTGGAAGATAAAGCCAATATGCCGGCGGCGGAGTTGCGTCATTTGGTCGTCGTTGAAGCGGGAAATGTCTTGACCATTGAGCATGACGCGCCCGGATGAAGGTTTGTCCAGGCCGCCCACCAGGTGCAGGAGCGTGGATTTGCCGCAGCCGCTGGGACCCATTACGGCCACGAATTCGCCCGGCTGAATATCGACGTTAAGCCGGTTCAAGGCGGTGACGGCGGTCGCGCCCGTGCCATAGACCCTTGTTAGCTGCTCGGTTTTTACAATGCTCATACCCTTTCTCCAGGTTGATTGGGCAGCGGCGGGCTGCCCTACGGTGCGGCTTGCTACGATTCGTCGCTTCTGGGAGGCCGTCCGCGTGGCCGCTCCACAGGCTCAGGAATGGGTTGGCGGCTGATTTCGTCGAGCCGCGCTTCCACCATTTCTAGCCAGCGCAGGTCTGCTTCCAGGTGCATCACGGCCTGGTCTAACAACAAGACGTAGGCCAGCTCCGACCTGGGATCGACGCGGCTGCGCTGCGCCGTGATCGCGTGCAGTTCTTTGTACAGGCTGGCCCGCTGCACGTAGATCAGGCGTCGCGGATCGCCTTCGGTGATGGCCACGCTGAGCATCAGCTTCAGAAAAAACTCATCTCGCCGCCGGTCGCTGGTTACCGGTTCGGAAAACCAGGCGCGGAGTTCGGCCATGCCGGCATCCGTGACGGTGTAGATGTGCTTTTCTGGCCCGCCGGCTTGCTCAACGCTGTCTTCCACGACCAGCCCCTTCTTTTCCAGGCGGGCGAGCGTGGTGTAGACCTGCGCGGGCTTGAGGTCCCAATTTTCCACGCCGCCGACCATGGCCTCGAATGCGTCATGCAATTCGTAGCCGTGGCGGGGGCGATGGGCCAGTAATCCAAGAATGGCGTTCCGTACAGACATAATTTCAAATTAGTAAACGAGTTACTAGTTTCCAGACGTGGAAATTATTAACCAGGTTTCTAGTTTTGTCAAGAGGTTTTCGGGGCAATGTTGGGCAGTTGTGGAACGCGGCCCAAGATTGATTCACTCTTCAGGAATGAACCAATCTGAAAAACGGAAACCTATACACCTGTCAACCAAACAGGCAGGCGCTCACGGTGGGAAAAGCAGAGTGGCCGGCGCGCCAAAGCGAACCAGGTAGCCCTTTCCCGGCTGCAAGAGGGAAACAGGGGACCAACCGCCATTGACCAGTTGAAGGAACGAGGATTGGCGTGCCCCAGGTGGATTGGTCGTCAGCGCCATGATTGATACGGGCGTGTCAAAGGCGCCGACGAAGTTCCACCCGGCGGTAACGGCAATCACTTGCGGCGTAACGGGGGCGCCACAGAGGGCGTACTGGTAAGGGCGGTCGAATATGACCACATACCCTTGTCCCGTGTGCAATGTCTCTGTGACGGGACCTCCTGGCATCAAGAGTGCAAGGGCATCGGGGAAGAGGGTGGCGAGGCGCATGTCGTTGGTTTCAAAGGGGATGGAGATGAGGTTACTGCCGGCATTCACGCGCACGGCCACGCATTGATAATCGCCTACCTGCGGAACAGGGGACCGATACTGTGCGCGCTGATGCTGTTGTGCCGGCAGATTGTGCCACAACAAGGAATCGTCGGCTGGCGCGGGGGCATGGGCGCGGATGGTGTATTGCGTTCCGGAGACCTGCCCTTCAACCCGCAACTGGTAATCGCCGGCGCGTGTGGGGGAGATGACGAGGGTTTGCGTTATGCCGGCATTCACGTTTACCCGACGCGCTGCCCAAAAGTTGTGTGGTTCCCACACGAACAGGCTCGCTTCACCGACCAGAACACTTAAAGTGAGTGTGATCGCCTGGCCGCCATCAGCGTGATAACGGTATGTGTCATCGTTTGTGTCCAGCACATGGCTATCGGGCGCGTAATTCAGGTGCAGCACGGATGGTTCGGGCGTGGGGCGACCATTGCTTCTGCTCCACACGTGCAGCGTAAGCAAACCCGCCCGGATGGTGTCTGGCAGCGTGAATGTGTAGTCGTCGCCGTTGAAGATAGGGGCATCGTCATGATGATCGTCAAGCAGAACAGGCGCCTGCGTCTGTGCGTCAGTGCCTGGCGCATACTGGTACACCTGGATGTCCAACGCATGAATAGGGAGGGTGCTGCTCATCGTCAGCGTTACGTCTCGATGTGTGAGCCATTGCCCGCCCTCCGGCATGGTGACCGTTACTATCAGTATCTCGTTCTCAAAAACCTCGTCATGGAGGACGGCGATGTTGTCCAGTTCGTTCGTTTCCCAAAAGCGGTTGTCAGGGTCAACGGTCGCTGACAGCGTCAAGCTGCCGGCTACAGTAGGCGTGAACGGATAGGATGCTTCAATCCCGTGCGTGCCCGTGAGGAGGTAGCCTGCCGCGATGCTGTTGGTGTAAACCCGTGATCCATCAATGCTTATTTCAAAGGTAACAACGGGGTTGATGACGGCGCGATCCGTGTTGATTTCTACCGTGGGCAGGATGGGCACGCCGACGGTGATGGTTCCGGAAATAGGAGAGGTGATGCTTTCGGCGGATAGTTCGGCTTCTTGTTGCGATGCCGGCAATCTCGTCAAGCAGGGTTGTGTGATGAGCGTCACGCCATCCTGCGCCTGCCTGACTTCCCAATATCGCTGCAAAACGTCGCTTCAGGTGATGCCGGCAGCACCGTCCCGCACGAACGCATAAGGGTAATCGTTGGCGACTTCCCAGGTGAAACTGAGGGCGTTAGTCACCGTGATCACGGAGGCGTCGGTGTAAAGGGGAACCCAGGGAAGGGTCACGGTATCGCCGGAGTTATCTGGTTGACCTTGCACGTCGGCGTAGAGCGCCAGACCGATCCGCTCCGTATTGGTCAGGGTCCAGGTTGGGGCCACGGGAGGGGCAAACCAGGGGGTGCCACTGTGGGCGCTGCGCGTAATGACCGCGCTGCTTACCAGATTGTACGCCGCCGTCGCATGTGTGCCGATGTCCGTTGATGCGCCGAATGTGCCGGCAACGGACTGCAAAAATGCACCCACATCCACCAGGGCATCGGGTGTGGCTAACGTCCAGTCGGGGGCGCAAAACGTGGTATCGTAGTAGCTGCCCGCGCCGAGGTAGGCGGCCAGCAGGGCATCTTTCGTACCCGCGGGATCGTTGTCAAACGCGGACAGCATCGCCAATGACATGCCATCCATTTCGTCCTTAAAGGCCGCCAACTGGCTGCTGTCTACGGCCACGATCAGACGCGGATGTTCCACATCATCGTCCCCATCAGACAAATCAGCCTGGTTCAATACGGCATCATAGGCAGCGATGATCACGTTGGCTATCGTGGCGGCATCGGCGTCCGGATCAAGATTCATCAGCGACTGCGCGGCCATATCGGGAGATGAGTAGGTGTAATTGGGAGAGCCAATGATGATGTCTGCGTAGGGGGATGCGCCGCCGGCATTGGCCGTTTCGTAAAATTCCTCTACCGAGGCGGCAAAACAATGCGTCAAGTCCAGAATGTCAATCGGGTTAGTTCCATCTTGCGTCCCCATGCTCAAGGCTTCCCCAACTGTGTGGGGGGTGATGAATCCCACGGGATGCACGTCGGTAAAGCCGGGGTCTACCTCAATGGTATAAGGTCTGCGGGGTGCAAAATAGTCGGGGAACAGGTGGATAATGTCGTCATTGTCCACATTGGGGACCAAAAACGAACCGTGGCCGATGAAGGAGAACAGGGTTTTGTGGGCGGGGTAATTGTTTTGCGCCCAAAGCAGAAACGCGCCCAGGTCGGCGCCGCTGGCCATGTTGTATTCATCTCGATCCAGGTTGAGGATGCCGGCATCATCAGGCAGCCCATCAATCGGTGTGTCAAGGCCATCCTGAATGACGTGAATGACCGTATCTCCTTGCCCGTCCAGGTCCGCCAGGAAAATGACCACCAGGCCCGGCTTGCCCGCCGTTGCGCTGATGAAGTTGTCCATCATGGGTTGGAAGTAGTCGGCAAGATTCGTGAGGTTAGACGGATCATTGTCGCCCGCCAGGGCATAGATGGTAGTGAGGGACCAGACGCGACAGAGGGAAATGCCGGCAGCCTCTGTCGCCTGCACCACTGCGGTGGCCAGGGACACGTTGGCGGAAGGAGTCTGCGCGACGCCATTCGTGTTCACAGCCGCTACCGCCGTATCGTAAACAACCGCGTTGCTTTCTACGCCGATAGCGCAAGCGGCAATGACGCCCTGACCGTCCAGTTTGAGCAGCCAGTAGTCACTGCCGCCCGCCCCGAGGGAGCGGGTGTCACCTGCCGCGAGAATTCCTCCATCGTCCGTCAGCGCCAGCGCCTGTCCCCTTTCCTCTGCTCCCTGCCCATACGCCTTTTGCCAGACGCTGCCGCCGCTGCCATCAAAGTCCAGCAGCCAGAGATCGTTCCCGCCCCCGCCAAAGGAAGCGGTCCAGCCGCCGATCAGATAGTGGCCGCTTGCCGTCTCTTGCACGGCCTGAAAGCCGTCACTGCTGCCGCCGCCGACGCCTTTTTGCCAGACCACGGCGCCACTGTTGTCGAGTTTAACGATCCAACCTTCAGAATCCTCCGTTTCCAGCGAAGGGAAAATAGCTCCAACCAGCACGTAGCCGCCGTCGCCGGTTGCCTGGATGTCATTGGCGAATTCAAAACCCGCGTCGCCGTAACTTTTCTGCCAGATGACGATGCCATTACTGTCCAACTTCAGCACCCAGGCATCCGCCTCCCCGCTGCCAAAGGAGTACGTGTAGCCTGCCGCGAGGTAGCCGCCATCGCTCGTCTGGCGCACGGCGTTGGCGTAATCATCCGCTGCGCCGCCCACGGTGCTTTCCCAGGCGACTGTGCCATCACTGTTGAGTTTAAGCAGCCACAAATCGGCATCTCCCGCGCCAAAGGAAGAGGTCCAGCCGGCAACGATAGCGCCGCCGTCGCTCGTTTCCTGAATCGCGGTGGGATTGTCCACGCCAGAACCGCTGAAGCGATACTGCCAGGCTATGTTGCCGTCGTCGTTGAGTTTCACCGCCCAGGCGTCCCAATCAATGATCTGGTTGCTGTAGGCATAGCCGGCTACCAGATAGCTGCCATCACTTGTGGCGACGATAGTCGTCGCTACTGTGTGGTCGTTGAGGCTGAGGGTTTCCTGCCAGAGGGCAGTACCCCAGGCATCTCGCTTGATGATCCAGGCGTCCGTGTTGCCCGGCGTGAAGGAATCGCTGCTGCCGGCAACGACGGACCCGCCATCTATTGTCTTATCCAGGGCGTACAACTGCTCATTCCCGGCGCCTCCGAAAGCCAGCGTCCATTCGCCACTGCTGCCGTTCAGGAGTGGGTTCGTTTGTGGGGGTGTGGGGGGAATGCCGGCATTCACCGGCCACGAGACCATCCAAACGGTCTCTAGCAACAAACTGATCACGACGAACCAGGTAAGAAATCCTTTATCCTTCATTGTCTGTTCTCTCAAGAATCAGTTCACAATTGCTTGCCGCCAACAAAAGGGGCATAGGGAAGACGCCCAGCGTCTTCCCTAGGTGTTCGTGACCAGCCGCGGTGGGTGGCGAGGAGGCGAGTGCCTTATCACCTCCCCGGCAGGTTTCCTTGATGGTCAGTTACTTATCCGCTGGTAACTGTAGCAGCTCTGGAGATACCGTCTGGATGCGCGGCACTCCCCCATTAGCGGCCGCTGCGCCTGTGTTCACCAACGCATAATCAGCGCAGATAATCCCATCTTGCGGCGTCACCAGTTCCGTGAAGACAGCGACATTGCCAAAGTTGGGGAACGGGAAGGAGATAGTGTTCTGATAAGGCGTGTCCGCGGGCAGTGATGACGCCCACAAGCGGAACCAGTTTCCCATCACGTTGACGGAGTTTACCCATGTTACAACTTCTGGCCCCGTATAAAGACCATAGGTCAGCGACATCTGCCCACCATTGTAATTAGCCACCAGGCCCAGCGCGCACCCCCCCGCGGAGCACGTTGTCTCGCTGATGATGGTCGTATTGAGGGCTATGTCATTGGTAGGCAAAGGCGTGTCTGAGAGAGATTGGGGAGATGCGCTCGTGTTTGTAATCTGCGCATTAGAGGGCAAAACAGAGGCATTGCCAGACCCCATGGCCGCACAGCCATCAATCTGACCCAGATTGTTGAGCTTCAGTACCCAGGCGTCGTGATTGCCAGCGCCATAGGAAAGAGTTCGCGCGGCCACGACGAATCCGCCATCGCTTGTTTCTTCGATGTGGATTGCTTCTTCTTCGTTTACGCCGCCAAAAGTATGCTCCCACGTAACTGCACCGCTGACTGTCAGCTTAAGTACCCAGGCATCCCAGTCCCCTGCGCCAAAAGACCCATTGTTTCCCGCCACAACAAATCCGCCATCGCTGGTTTCCTGGATCGATAGGGCCGTATCTGTACCAGTTCCGCCATAAGTCTTCTCCCACATGACATTGCCATTGGCATCCAGTTTGAGTACCCAGGCATCCCAGGAACCGGCGCCAAAAGATGCGGTGTGCCCGGTGACAATGTATCCGCCATCACTCGTTTGCCGTACGGCCTCTGCCTGATCTTCGCCAGGTCCACCATAAGCTTTCTGCCAGACCACTGCGCCGCTACTGGTGAGTTTTAATACCCAGAAATCGCTGCTTCCCGCGCCAAAAGAATGCGTATGGCCGGCGACAATGAATCCGCCATCAGCCGTTTGTTGAATGGCGGCGTTCGTGCCCGTATATTCGTTATTGTTGCCTCCATAGGTATTCTGCCAGATAATCGACCCGTCATTGCCAAGCCGTAACACCCAAAAGTCACTGCTTCTTTCGCCGGCAACAATAAAGCCATTACCCGTTCTCTGGATGGATCGAAGTTCACCGCCTCCATAGCTTTTTTGCCAAACGATATTTCCCACGGCGTTTAGCTGAACGATCCAGGCACCACCGGCAACATCTGATCGGCCAACAAAAACAAATCCAGTGCCGTTTTCGACTGCCGAGAAAATCCGGCTGGTGACGGCAAATCTTCTCTCCCACACGACCATACCGTCTGAAGCTATTTTGAAGATCCAGGCTGATTCGCCGCCGGCACCAAAGGAATGTGTTTTACCGATAGCGACGTATCCTCCGTCGCTGGTTTGTTGCACATAGTCAATGGCGTCAGTTTCAGATCCCCCGTAGGTAGTGGCCCATTGCGCAGCCTGTTCCGTCATGCCGCCATTCCCGATCTTCTTGATAGCTCCCGACTCAATAGCTCCATATCTGTTGTGCTGCCAGGTTTCTTGCCCCGACGCAAAATCTGTTTGCATCAGACTCGTAAACAAAATCATTGTAATAACAAATAAACCGATGGTTCGATGGCCTTTCATGTTCAGTCCTCCTGGATTTGATTTGTTCTGTACAAGCGGTTTTCTCTGTTATACTCTACTAACCCTCTCTGGAGATTGGACCAATTTCACGCGCTCAATGGCCATTTTCACCAGAGAAAATTGGTCCAATCTGGCTTAGCAGTTACACTTCTCCTTATTCATCCTCCTTTTGAACCAACACGCGATTTTTGAGTCCACAGTGGCTCAGAATTCAAGCTTCATCGCCTAAATCACGACCAGGTGTTGTTCTCATCAGCAGAACTTTTTGCCAACTATACCGCGTGCGAGAATCTGCTATCCCTCTATAGT
Organism: Ardenticatenales bacterium; assembly: GCA_020634515.1. NCBI lineage: Bacteria > Bacillati > Chloroflexota > Ardenticatenia > Ardenticatenales > Ardenticatenales bacterium. Next base: position 100,090 of record JACKBL010000002.1, read on the forward strand.
ATAGGGGGGCCTGACCTATCTAAATAATGGGAAGCATCTATTAAGTTTTCAGGCGAGACTTGTGCGATTTGATCCACAAATGGCGCGATTACAGGAAACGTGACCAATGGATGACGCGAATTGGCTGGTTATGGGCGATAGAGAGTATGAGGAACTTATCCGACGGCTCTTCTTAAATTATCGATCTTGTTCGCGGCTGATGCGTTCCCCGTTGATTACCAGCGCGCTTGTGGCGACATGTTTGCTAGAGGGAGATGAGACATATCCTGATGCCAGGTGTTACGCCATGCGCGCCGTCCTGCAATGGACGTTGGAGAGGTTGCGGGCCAGAGGAACGGCGTGGTCGCACCAAAGCGCTGACCTTCTCGTTCAACGATATGTGAAGGGGATGTCGGCGAAGAAATATGCTGATGAAATGTTGGTGAGTGATGCTACGGCCCAGTCACGGCGGCGGGCGGCGATCAGGCGGGTTGCCGGCATTCTCCGTCAACAACTTCAAACACCCACGGAAATCGTACAACTTAGGGAGTGGATGATTGGATTACGTTACGGTGGTCGTCCCCAGGAGCAGCAAAAAACTTTACGTTTCTTGGCAGTTTTTCGCGCTCCGATACCGCTAAGCGTTCGTTCTCCCTTTGCCGTGGAAATCTTCCATGCGTGTATCACACAACTCTGCCGCGTTAACTTGTTGCAAAGCAACCAGACAGCCACGCAAGTGACCGTTCACCCTGAAATCCGCCCCTATCTCTTGACCTTGTTGCCTCCTGACGAGCGGAGCGAATGGGAGCAACAGGCGGCGACCCATTATGAGCAGCATGGTGATTTGCTGGAAGCGGTGTACCATTGGCAAATGGCGGACCATGCGCAGAAAGCTGCGCTGCTGCTGATCGCACGACCACGAGAACGGAGCAAACTGCCTAATGCATTATTGCGAGAGCGATTAACTGCGTTTAAACCGGGCGACTTGCCTTTAGACCTATGGGCAAAGCTGCAAATCTTACGTGGTGAAGTCGAAGAACAGATAAGCGAGTTAAAGAACGCTCAGCAGGCATATCAAGAGGCATTGGGCGCGACCGACAAAGGTGTTAAAGCTGAAGCCTATTATCGGTTAGGCCGTATCCATCGCCAGATCGACCCTGATGCTGCGCTTATCCATTTTGGTCATTGTGAGCGTTTGCTCACAGACACCACTCGCCCGGACCATTCCGAACTGTTGGCCAAAGTTTGCATTAGCGAGGCATGGGTGTTTATCGACCATCGTCCAGATGCCGGGCAAATAGAACAGAACCTGGCGCGGGCGGAAAAGGCAATCCCACGTGCCACAACAGAAAGGCAAGTTACCCTGCTTTCCGATTTAAACAACGCCCGCGCGGCTGCTCTCTATGTGCTGCGCGACCAGCAGCCTACACAATACCAGGAGGAATACATCGAGTGTCGCTGGCAGGCGTGGCATTACGCGCAAGAAGCGCGGGATGCCGTGCGTATCATGAATACAGGACACAATCTGGGCATGGCGTATATGCGGCAGGGACAATATCAGGCAGCTTTCCCCTTATTCCAGGAGAGCCATGAGTTGGCACAGCAGTTGGGCAATCGGCGTATGGTGGCTGTCAACAATAAGGCTTTGGGCAACTGGTACGTGTTAAACGGGGCCGATTATGAGCAGGCAATTCCTTATTTGATGCGGGCGTATGACTACCTGCGTGAGATGGACAACCAATTCCATCTGGCTACTGTTTGTTACGATCTGGCCGAGGCTTACGCACTGTCAGGTCAGGGGACGGCAGGGAAATTTTACTATAATCAGGGCATGAGCATTGCCAGTGCGTTGGGCAATGAGCCGCTGCACGCCGCGCTGACCAAGCTGGCGCAGAAGTATCCCGAATTGACCTTGCCCCTAAACGCCAGGCAGCAACAGGGTATTGGCTTTATGCGGGTTCATGGCGCGGTCACCAATCAGGAATACCGCGATTTAACGGACGTTAGCCCGCGGACAGCCGCCCGCGATCTAAACGATCTGGTGGACATAGGGATTTGTAAGAAAGTGGGGCGGGGGCGAGCAACGCGCTACCAGATTGCGTTGACCGTCGCTGTAGGATAAGACGCCGTCTTGTCCGGTCAATTCGGCGAATTAACCTACCGTGTTTTCCCGCACGATACACTTGACGGCAGACTAACCAGGATAGCGACTTGTGCTGCAGGTTTCCCTGATGCAGGGTTACTCACCTACCGGCAACCGCAGCAACTCAGGAGTCACCGTTTCGATTCGCGGCATTTCCCGATTCGCGCAGCCATCCTGTGTTCACTAACTCTAGGTCTGGCGCAAATAATGCCATCCTCGGCGTTACCAGTTCCGTGAAGACGGACAACGAGATTGGGGAATGGAAAGAGACGTTGTTTTGATAGGGCGTGTTTGCGGGAATGGCCGTTTGCCAGAGCGAAACCAGTTCCATGACGTTAACGGAGTTCTTCCACGTTACGGCTTCGGCCCTGCATGTAAATCGAAGTCCAATACCAATTCAGCGCATACATTATGGCTCGCTTGATAAGTTAGAACGCATCCCTCGTGGATCCAAATACCTCGATCTCGTTCGCCCAACCATGAATGCCATTAAAAAGCGTGTAATCGTTGACCGTAACGCACTGAGACGCTTGCAGCCACTGGGAAAGACAGCCCGATGACTACAAGTAGAGACGCTTCATTCAACCGCCAATTCCTCGGCGGTTGTGTACGGCACTAAGGTTCATTGCCGGCAAGACTTCAACCTCCACCCATCGCGGCTTCTGACCTTCCACTCCAGGAACATTGCCCGAATTGTGTGTCCACCAATCCAGACGTGCAACCGTCTTTCGCTTCCAGGTCAATGTGGCTTTCCACCCCGGACCGCAACCGCCATAATAATCAGTGCCGCCGCACTTCGGCCAAAACCGTAGTCCCAATCCTGGGTCTTGAATAATTCCTTACCACCTTTCCGTGCGGATCAGAACAACAGCCTCCAGCCCGGATTTGCCCAATTGGCTTCTCTAAGTGCGGTTTTCCAATCTCTGTAGGTGATTGGGCCTAACTGGTGTGGGTTAGGACCATTGACGCCATCCGGATCGCTGGTTGTGACGCGAATCAGTAATCCACCCCAGGCGTCAGACTATGCAGACAGCAAAGTTTAGGCTGACCCCGTGGCGTATGGGCCGCATTTCTGTGTCCACGGCCCTATTTTCGTTCGTGGCTATCTCCACCGGCTAACTGACTGTTTGTGTTCGCATCATCGTCGCTGATCGGCACTTCTACCAGGATGTGGGTATCCTGGACGGTAGCCGTGGCTGAGTAAACTGTCGTGGCGTCAACTACTGTGGCCAGGTGTGGATGTCCCAAACCAGCGGATTGAGCGCCGTGACACCGTCATCATCGTAAAACGTGATCTGAGCGTAATAATCGGTGTCGGCGTCAGATCACGGAACAAATAGCGTGACAAAGGCTATTACTGCCGAATTCTGACGCACGCCTCTGTCCACGGCCCATCGGGAGGTACTATGGGCGTAATGGGTTACTGTTGCCATTTGCGTCTCGCCAAAAGGCGCATGGACGCTGAACCAGGTGCTGCTGAGGACGTGATTTGTGGGGATACAGGGATGACGTTGTTTTCGGTCGCCGGTACAAAACATAACTCATCAAAATAGTACGTGGCATTAGGTCGCCACGAAAGGGCCAAACGTCACCAGATCGAATTTTGAAACCCGTAATCACCTGTAAACGCAAGCACCTCGTTACCGTCAAGTAAATGGTCCTCTGTTTCGCCTATCCTGATTTCAAAATGATAGCCAGCCCAAAGTTCGCGGGATATTGCTACCTGGTCTCCTATTGCATCTGGACCAATGCGAGAAACATCGGAATCAATCTTCCACGCCAACGCTAAATAAGAATCCAGTTCGCCAAAGGAATGTGGAGTTCCATAAGTCAGATGCGGAGTAAAGCGTCTGTTGGCCTGGAGCAGTATCGTAAACCAGACAGAAACCGTTCCTTTCACAATCTGGCCTAACCCGTGTGTTAGTGAGAGTGACCTATTGCCGCCTTATCGAACTGAATTTGACTGATTGGGTCCCATCGTGGCTTTGTTCTGTGCTTAAGGTAACGGATCCAAACTGCGCTTCAAGCTCCCAGAAGGGATCGAAATCGGCGGCTTCAAAACTGTCGCAAAACGTCTGTGGTAGCGCAAGCCCAAAACCCCAGTTGGTTCCATTACTGTAGAGACTCGTTGCCGGAGTTAGGGAGGAGTCAGAGGGATCAATCACAATCGGATAACCTACTCCGCTTGCGGTTTCCGATTCTGTTCCCATTATGGCGTTGTCCTGCATATAGCCCGTGGGCAATCCGACGAACAATAGCAGGCCAAGCACCATGAAAACTAACAGGCCAATTGAAAGATGCGACGACTTCATGTTAAAGTTCTCCTTGTAAAATATGTAACTCGAGTCTGGCGAAATCCACATATGGTGATCGGAGTCGAGGCTTTAGCCGGGTCAACCCCCATACGTGGACCGGCTGAAGCCTCCACTCCAGAAACGCCAGAGTCCAGTATGTAATAAGGGGTGGCTAACGCCAGAGGCACGACGCACCTCTGTTATGATCACATTATGCTTTTTTGGACTTAGATTTCTCCCTGGTTGCCAATGGTAACTGGCAGGTGTGGCGCACTTGCTCAGGACGTTGCGCATATTAGCCGCTCTTGCAACTTTATGTATAGCTGCCAGAGTTAGGAACTGTTTTTTAGTGATGGCGGGGCGCTATGGTTAGTGAGGTTGTCGTTTGTGACGGTTGCGGGCGGCTTCTTCCCCGTGCGTATCTTGCCGCAGGTCGCGCCAGCGGAAACGCTTTCCAAAAGGGTGCGCCTTTCTTTCCACTACGTCAGCCGTGAGACCGCCCAGCAATGGCGCGAATTTGAAGGCGTGCCCGCTGCCGCCGGCGGAGACGGTGATGCCGGCATAACCCGGATGCCGGTCAATCCAAAAATGCTCATCCAGCGTGTCGCAGTAAAGACAGAGTCGTGTGTACACGATGGGCGCTTCCGCCAGGATAGGCAGCGACTCCGTGAGGAAAGAGCGCAGAAACTGGACATCTTCGTCGCTCACCTGGCGCGGATCCCGGGCGGGATCGACGCGGCGGCCAACGCCGTGGTTGGCGATCTTCACGATTTGGGCTTGTGGGTGGTAGGGGAAGCCATACCAGCCTGTCTGGCTGATGTCGGCGGCGAAAACGGTAAAGTGGGGCGGCTGGAAAAGGTCGGGGTCGGAAACCTGCAAATGGAAAACGGGCTGACCAACGGCGAACATAATGGGGGCCAGGTCGGGCACGAGGAGCGGGGTCCACGCGCCCAGGGCAACGACGACGTGATCGGCGGCGAATGTTTCTCCCTGGCCGGTGCGCACGCCGGTGACGCGGCTGCCCGTCATCAATAGCTTCTGGACGGAGACGTGCGGGTGCAGGGTCACGCCGTTTGTAATGGCGGTGTGCAGCAGCGATTCCACGACGGCCCCGCTTTCGACGTAGCCGGCTTGTCGGTTGAGGTAGCCATCGACGAAGACGCCTTCGCGCCAGGCGGGGTATTGGGCGGCGATGTCGCTCGCGTTCAGCCGTTCAGGGTGATGCCCCCGCTTTTGCAACATCTGGTAGCTTTCGTATTCGTAGCTGTGGGGCGACATGGGCGTGCTGTTCAGAAACAACATGCCCACTTCATGGTAGAGGGGGCGGGAGAAGAGGGTTTTGTTCCAAGTCAGCCAGCCCTGGCGGGCGGCTTCTCCCATGCGCATATACGCTTCGTCTGCGCCGTAGTCCATGCGCACGGCTTTGCTGATGTCGGTGGAGGCGGCGAGGGGATGCGGGAGGGGACCAGGGTCGAACAACGCCACGCGATGGCCGCGTCGGCGCAGTTCGATGGCTGTGGTGACGCCGAAAATGCCGGCGCCAACCACAATCACATCGTACCCTGTTGCCGTCATGCTTCTCCTCTGAAAATGATCTTCCCGGAAGCTTCATCACAGAGGATGGTTCTGGGTAACAGCTTCCGGGAAGATGATCTCATTGATGGTGGTGCGCCGCAGCACATGAAGTCTCCTTCGAGAATAGTTGACAGTCGGTAGAAGACTATCAACAGGGCACTATTATGACGCACGGTTAAGAAAAGACAAACGTTTATGCCGCGCCGGGATTGGACATGGGTGGTCGGCGGGCGGCGACGATTTCGGCCATGATGGAGAGGGCGATTTCTTCGGGTGTTTGGGCGTTGATGTCCAGGCCAATGGGGCCGTGGATGCGCTGGATGAGGTGGGGGGGAATGCCGGCATTCTCCAACCTCCTCCGCCTCTTTTCCTGTGTCCCCCGGCTGCCCAACGCCCCCACGTAAAAAGCCGCGCTCGGCAGCACAATCTTCAACGCCGGATCGTCAATCTTCGGATCATGCGTCAGCATCGCCACCGCCGTCCCCTGGTTCAACTTCACCTGCGGGAAAGCCTTATCCGGCCACGCCTGAATCACCTGGTCCGCATGGGGGAAACGCGCCGTGTTGCCAAAAGCGCGGCGCGGGTCAATCACAACCGTGCGATAACCCAACGTCCTCGCCATGTGCGTCAGGGCCACGGCAATATGCACCCCGCCCACCATGATCAGGTTGGGTAGCGGCAAGATGGCCTCCACGAAGAGGGTGCACGGCTGTGGCTCGTTTACGGTTACGGACTGGGAACGTCCGTGGGTCAGTGCTTCTTTTGCCGCCGCCAACGCTTTGGTTTGGAGAGATGCCGGCATCTCCGCAAAAACCACGCCACCAGGTCCCACCACCGCCTTCGTCCCCAACCAATTGTCCGGCCCGGCAATCACCGTCGTCACCGCCAGCCCCTCATCCGCCAACACCCCTTCGCGCAAAACGGCATACACAGCCGCGGGCAGCGGCTCCACAAACACCTTGATGCTGCCGCCGCACGCCAACCCCACATCCCAGGCAGTCTCGTCGGCCACGCCAAAAGTGAGCAACTGCGGCCGACCGCTTTCCAGCGTCTCCACGCCGGCGGCGAACACGGCCCCCTCCACGCAGCCGCCACTGACGGAGCCGGCCATCCCCCCCGCCGGCGTCAGCGCCAGTTTCGCCCCCACCTTGCGCGGCGCGGACCCCCACGTCTCAATAACCGTCGCCAACGCCACGGGGTGTCCATCTGCTTGCCAACGATCAATATCCGCGATTACCTCTTGCATGGTTAAACTCCTCAAAAACCGGGTTTTTTGGAAAACTCCTCAAAAACCGGGTTTTTTGGAAAAACCCGGTTTTTGCCATGAACGAAGGCCGCGCCGCTGGTTTTGATGGGCTGGCGGCGGGAACTGCGTTTCTCATCAAGTTGCGCCAGGTGCAGCGCCAGGTCTTCCAGGCTGACAAGATTGTGTACGGGCAGGAAGTCGTCGATATAGGGCAGGGCGGCGCGGATGCCGCGCGTCAATGGTTCGTAGCGGGGCGACCCCAGCAGTGGATTGAGCCAGACGAGCCGATGACTGGTGCGCTGCAAGCGGGCCATCTCCCGGCGCAGCAACTCCGGGTCGCCACGATCCCAGCCATCGCTGATCAGCAGCACCAGCGCGCCGCCGCGCAGCACGCGCCGCCCCCACGCAAAATTGAACGCCTTCAGGGCGTCGCCGATGCGTGTGCCGCCTGACCAATCGGGCACGGTCTGGGCCACCTCCTGTAGCGCCCGATCCACGTCCCGGCTGCGCAGTTGGCGCGTGATGCGCGTCAGGCGGGTGCTGAAGACGAACACCTCCACCCGCTGATCCAACCCTTCCGCCAGACTGTAGAGGAAGTGCAGTAGCAGGCGCGTGTACCGTTCCATGGAACCGCTGATGTCGGCGATGATCACCAGCGGGCGCGGCTTGATACGTGGCGTCAGGCGCAGCCATTGCAGTTGCTCGCCGCCGTAGCGAAAATTGCGGCGCAAACTGCGGCGCAAATCGAGCCGCCAGCCGCGTCCCGGCTGCTGGCGACGGGTGCGCCGCTCCCCCAGACGCCATATCAGCCGGGCCATCATGCGCCGGATAGCCGCCAGTTCCTCCCCGCTCAGGTCGCCAAAATCCTTTTGCCGCAGCACCTCGCGCGTGCTAAAGGTGCGCGTCACTTCGATGATTTCCTGCGTCTCCTCGTCCCCTTCCTGTTGCTTGGGGGACGCGGGCGCGGCGGATTCTTCTTCCAGCGGCGGCGGCATCACCAGCGTCGGCGGCTGGTCGCGCTTTTGCAGCAGGTCGCCCAGGTTTAGTTCGATGCTGCCATCGGTTGGCCTGCGCCAAAACAGGTTAAACGCCTGGTCAAACACAGCCAGGTCGTCGCGGCGGTTGACGAGCAGCGTCCGCAGCGTGTGGTAGAAATCGTCGCGGCGGCCAATTTCTACGTATTGCAGCGCATGAACCACGTCAATCATGCGGCCGGGGTTGACATCCATGCCCAGGTCGCGCAGCAGACGGCCAAAGAGAATCAGGTTGTTGAGGAGTTGTCCGTTTACATCGGTCATGACAGCATCGTGTTTGACGGTAATACCGTCCAACGGTATTATTGATTTATGATCAGGTCCTTCAAGTCAAAAGAGGCGGAACGAGTGTTTCAACGCTCGTTTTCACGCAAACGTCCACACGACATTCAGACGGCCGCGTATCGGAAATTGGCTTTATTGCACTCAGCCCGTGCGTTGAAGGACCTGCTGCTTCCACCATCCAACAAATTGGAAAAATTGCAAGGGGAGCGACAAGGACCATATAGCATTCGCATTAACGACCAATGGCGAATCTGCTTCATATGGCAGGATGGTGATGCCTATGACGTGGAGATTGTAGATTACCATTAGCGGAAGGCAAATGATGAGCGAAGAACGAATTCCACCCGTGCATCCGGGCGAGGTGCTGTTAGAGGATTTCCTGAAGCCGCTGGGCATCAGTCAATACCGGTTGGCGAAGGAAATGCATGTTTATCCGCGTAAGATCAATGAGATTGTGCATGGTAAACGGGCTATTACAGCCGATACAGCCTTGCGTTTGAGCCGCTTTTTGGGTACGTCGGCGGAATTGTGGATGAATTTGCAGGCCTTGTACGACCTGGAAGTGGCGCGAGACGAGATAGAAGATCAGTTGTTAAGGGACGTGACGCCACTTGCGCGGGAAGACCTGCCCATGATGTCTTGAAATGGGGAGCAGGTGGCTCAGGCGCGGGTGAGGGCGCGGGTGAGCAGTTGGCGCAGGGTTTCGCCGCGCAGGAGTTCCACGTCGTCCTGGTATTTGAGGATGACGCCGAGCGTGTCTTCGACGACGCTTTCGCTGAGGGCGCGTTGATCCAGGGCGACGAGCGCGGCGGTCCAGTCGAGCGTTTCGGCGACGCCGGGGACTTTGTAGAGGTCTACCTGGCGTAGTTCCTGGATGAAGGCTGTGATCTGGCGGGCCAGGTCGGCGGATGCCTGGGGCATCTTCGTGCGCACAATCTCCAGTTCCTTGTCGTAGCTGGGGTAATCAATCCAGTAGTAGAGGCAGCGCCGCTTGAGGGCGTCGTGGACTTCGCGGGTGCGGTTGGACGTGAGGATGACGACGGGGGGCGTGGCGGCTTTGAGCGTGCCGATTTCGGGGATAGTGATCTGGAAGTCGGACAGCACTTCCAACAAGAACGCCTCAAATTCCTCGTCGCTGCGGTCGATTTCGTCAATAAGAAGGACGGGGGCGCGTCGGCGGCTTTGCTCAATGGCTTGCAGCAGGGGGCGCTGGAGCAAGAACTCTTTGCCGAACAGTTCCGCTTCCTGGGGGCGTTCGCCGCGCGCTTCCAGCAGGCGAATGTGCAGCATCTGGCGCGTGTAGTTCCACTCGTAGACGGCGTGGTTGACGTCCAGCCCTTCGTAGCATTGCAGCCGGATGAGGTCGGTGTCCAGCATGTTGGCGATGACTTTGGCGATTTCTGTTTTGCCGACGCCGGCTTCGCCTTCGAGGAAGAGGGGGCGCTGTAGTTTGAGGGCGAGGAAGATGGCGGTGACGAGGCCGCGATTGGCGATGTAGAGCTGGTCGCGGAGGGCGTCCTGGAGGTCGTCAATAGATTGAAAGGGCATGGGTTCTCCGGTTACTGGGCGGTGAGGCCGCCGTCGATGGTGAGGGCGGCGCCGGTGACAAAGGAGGCGGCGTCGGAGCAGAGCCAGAGGACGGCGGCGGCGACTTCGACGGGTTCGCCGAGGCGGCGACTGGGGTTGGCGGCGATCATGCCTTCGGCGAGCTGGGGCATGACGTCGAGGGCGCGTTCGACCATGGCGGTGCGGATGACGGCGGGGCAGACGGCGTTGACGCGGATATTTTTGCGGGCGTATTCGACGGCGGCGGTTTTGGTGAGGCCGATGACGCCGTGTTTGCTGGCGGCGTATGCCGGCATACTATGCGCCCCCACCAATCCCGCAACCGAAGCCGTGTTCACGATCACGCCGCCTCCTTGCGCCAACATCTGCTGAATCTCGTACTTCATGCACAGCCACACCCCTTTCAGATTGACGGCGATGATCTGGTCGAAGTCGGCTTCCGGTGTGTCGGCGGTGCGCGTGGGGGGGCCTTCGATGCCGGCATTATTAAAAGCACAATCCAGTCGCCCAAAGTGAGCCACCGTCGCCTGCACCATGTGCGCCACCTCCGCTGCCTGACGCACATCGGCGCGCACGAAAATTGCCTCGCTGCCCATCTCTTGCGCCAGCCGCGCCGTTTCCTGACCCGCCCCTTCGTCAATGTCCACCAACGCCAGCCGCGCGCCCGCCTGGGCAAAAGCCAGCGCCGCGGCTCGTCCAATACCCGCGCCCGCGCCGGTGATGAGGGTTACTTTGTTGGTGAGTGATGTCATGGGATGGTTTCCAGTTGGTAGTTGGCGGTTGGTGGTGGTTGTCAGGGGGTGAGGCGGGCGCGGGGGGCGGGGCGTTCCGGCACGTCCTCCAGCAGGCCGCCATGGCCAAAGGCGACGATGTCCGCCGCCGTGAGCCGGTCGCCGACGAGGAGGCGGGGCAGCACCAGGTCCACGATGTTGTCTTTGGGGCTGCGGGCGCAGCCGGGCGCGCCCAGGATGGGGACCGCCCCGTGGTAGGCGAGCATGAGCAGGTTGCCGGGATCGACGGGCGCGCCAAAGCAGATGACGGTTCCGCCCGCCTGCTCCACGGCGCGCGGGGCGATGTCGTGGCGGTCCATGATGGCCGTTTCGCCGGCGAGGATGATCAGGTCGTGCGCGGCGCGCAGGTGGGCGCGTATGGTTTGCGCCAGCCGCCGCTCGTCGTCTTCGTCGTCCAGGGGGACAAAGTCAATGGCGACCAGGTCCGCATTGAGGGCGGCGAGGCGGGCGCGTAGGGCGGTCTGGAAGCTGTGGATGATGCGGTCCTGGACGGCGGGGGAGCCGGAGAGGATGAGGCCGGCGCGTTTGGGCGTGAGGGGATCGAGGCGCAGCAGGGGCGCGGGCTGGTTGCCGATGGCTTCGGCCTGGCGCACCGCGGCGGCGGGGATGGCGTAGGGTAGGATTTTGAGGGTGGCGACCATTTTGCCGGCATTGACGGCTGTCTGTGCCGGCAATGTCGCCAACGTCACCCCCGCGCATTCATTGAGTTGTGCCAGGCGGGGTACGTCCACCCGCAGCACGCCCAGCGCCGCCGCGTGCAGGTTGACGCGCCCGGTAGCCGGGCCGGACAGGCGCACGTGCGCACCGGCGGCGGCGGCAGCGATGCGCCCGGCGGCGGTGTTTTCTTCCACGTCGTCCGCCTCGATTTCGGCGACGTAGACGGCACGGCGACCCAGGCGACGCAGCAGGTCGAGGTCAGCGGCGGTGAGGGGTTTTCCTTTACGCAGGACGCGACGGCCGTCAATGCCGGCAACATTATGCCCCAAAATCTTCCCTTCCGCTTCAGCGATAGGAACCGGTCCAAATTTCATGGTCTTTCAGCCCAGAAACCGGGTTTTTGAAAAAAACCCGGTTTCTTCCGTTTCTTCAATTCTATTACGTTTTGAGACGCGGACAAAAATCATTGCCCCGCTACACGGCTCCGTGCTACACTCCCATACCAACGATCAACCGGCAATCGTCACTTTTTCAAGGAGTTCATCGTGCCCGAAAACAACGAGAAGGAAAACGGCAAGCCCAATGGCGCGGCGGAAACCCCGCCGCTCCCCAAGGAAGAACTCGTCACGACGCAGCACACCGTCACCATTGACGGCCAGGAAATTGCCTACACGGTCACGGTGGGCACGATTTTGTTGCAAGATTATGATGAGCAGAAGCCGAAAGCGTCCATTTTCTTCGTCGCCTACACCCGCGACGACGTGGACGACGCGGCGCGGCGCCCCATCACGTTTTCCTTCAACGGGGGGCCTGGCTCCTCGTCCGTCTGGCTGCACCTCGGTGTGCTGGGGCCGCGGCGGGTGCTGATGGACCCGGATGGCAATCCGCTGCCGCCGCCCTATCGCCTGGTGAACAACGAATATGCCATTCTGGACAAAAGCGACCTCGTCTTCATTGATCCGGTGAGTACGGGCTACAGCCGCGCCGTGCCCGGCGAGAACGCGGACCAGTTCCACAACTTCGAAAAGGACATCGAATCAGTCGGCGAGTTTATCCGCGTGTACACGACGCGGTATCATCGCTGGGGGTCGCCTAAGTTCTTGATTGGCGAGAGCTACGGGACGACGCGGGCGGCGGGGCTGGCGGGTTTTTTGCAGGAACGGCACGGCATGTATCTCAATGGGGTGATGCTGATTTCTTGCATTTTACAGTTCCAGACGGCGCGTTTTACCCCGGCCAATGATTTGCCCTTTATCCTGTTTCTGCCCACGTATGCGAGTACGGCGTGGTATCATGGCCAATTGCCGCCGCAGTGGCAGGCGGACTTGGGGGAGACGCTGGCGGCGGTGGAGGCGTTTGCGTTGGGGGATTATGCGCGGGCGCTGCTGTTGGGGGCGGAAATGCCGGCATCCGATCGCCAAACCATCGCGCAACAACTGGCCGACTTCACCGGGCTGTCCCCCGCCTACATCGAACAGACCGACCTGCGCATCAACATTCACCGCTTCGTCAAAGAACTCCTGCGCGACCAAAAACGCACCGTCGGACGATTGGACAGCCGCTACCTGGGCATCGACCGCGACGCCGTGGGCGAACATATGGAATTCGACCCCAGCTACGCCGCTATTCAAGGCCCCTACACCGCCACGCTCAACGACTACGTGCGCCGCGAACTAAAATTCGAGAGCGACCTGCCCTACGAAATCCTCACGGGCAAGGTGCATCCGTGGAAATTCGAGAAACACCAGAACGAATTCCTGAACGTGGGCGAAACGCTGCGCCGGGCCATGACGCAAAATCCATCGCTGCAGGTGTTCGTCGCCAACGGCTACTATGACCTGGCGACGCCCTACCTGGCGACCCGCTACACCTTCAATCACCTTGGCCTCGACCCCAGCTTGCAGCAAAACATCCAGATGACGTACTACGGAGCGGGTCACATGATGTACCTGCACCTGCCGTCGCTGGCGCAGTTGAAGGCGGACCTGGCCCGGTTCATGGACCGCGCCGCGTTTGGGAACACGGGTGCGTGAGCCGTTATGGCCTGACAGGGATGCGGATGCTGTTTGTGGAAAACCAGATGCTCACCGAACATACTTTTGCGGCAAATGGGCTGACGATCAACTATGCCGTCGGCCCGGCCAATGGCCGCCCCTTGCTGTTGCTGCACGGCCTGATGCGCCGCTGGCAGTACATGATGCCCTTGATTGATGCGCTGGCCGCGGATTGGCAGGTGTTTGCGCTGGATTTGCGCGGGCATGGCCTCTCGGACCGCGCGCCGGGGGGGTATCGTCATTATCAAAATTATGTGCCCGATGTGGCGGCTTTTTTGCAAACGCAGATTGCGGAGCCGGCGGTGCTGTTTGGTCATTCGTTGGGCGGTTTGATTGCGTTGGGAGCAGCGGCGCGCGCGCCGGAACAGTCCCAGGCCGTCATCGCCGCCGAATCCCCCCTCACCCCGGAGAGCATCCTCAGCACCATTAAACTGGGGGCCTGGGCCTGGGTTCCGCAGTTAGCGGGCCGCCCCGTGGACAAACTGTACGCCCTGCTGCGCATGCTCGACCGCCGCGCCGCCGATGCCTACTTGCGCGAAACGGCGCACGAGCTGCACCACGTTGATCCGGAAACGGTGCGCTATTGGGCGGAAGACCGCATGGCGGATTTGCTGGTCGATTATGACATTGACCTGACCTTGCAGCGGCTGGCGCGCCCGCTGCTGTTGGTGCAGGCCAACGTGGACAACGGCGGCGTGACCACCGACGCGGATGTGGCCCTGGCCTACAAGCTGCACGGCGATGTGACGCTGGCGTGCCTGCCCGCCGCCGATCACGAACTCGGATTGAATACCAATCAACCGCAGCCGCTGTTGTCGGTTGTCGCTCCCTTTTTGGCTCGTTTCCGCTAGTTGCCTTCTCGCTCCAACGCCAGCACCTTGTCCAGTCGTCGCTGAAAGCGTTCTTTCGGCTGGAATTGGGCCGCGAGGAAACCCGCCACCAGCTTGCGCGCCAGGGCCGGCCCCACAATCGCCCCGCCCAGGCAGAGGACGTTCATATTGTCGTGTTCCACGCCCTGGGTCGCCGAGTAAATGTCGTGACAGAGGCAGGCGCGCACTCCCTTAATCTTGTTGGCGGCGATGCTGGCTCCCACGCCGCTGCCGCAGAGCAAAATGCCTCGTTCGCCCTGCCCGGCGGCCACGGCGCGCCCGACTGCCGCGGCGAAGTCGGGATAATCGTCTGATTTTTCATAGCTGTATGCGCCCACGTCGATGATCTCGTGCCCCGCGGCGAGGAGTTCCGCGCGCAGCATTTCTTTGAGCGTGAAGCCCGCGTGGTCCGCGCCTACGATAATTCTCATGGTGTTGTCCTTATTGTGCCGGCATTTTCCCAAACGATCCCCCGCTGAATACCGTACCCGCCTCGTTCAGTTCATGCTCATGCTGCTGCCGAAAATGGCATTTTACGCTACACTACGCTCTAAAACGAATCCATCCGCCCGGCGGATTTATACCACACAGTTCGCGTCTTGCCGCCACTGCCAACTTTTATAGAGGCGTCAACACGCAACTGAAAACAGGCAACGAAAAACGGACAACGCGCTTCTGACCACTTCCCACTGGCCCCTTTTATCCGCGTGCATCCGGTCCTATGTTGAAGTCGGCGAGCCAAAAACTTGCCCTACACGGTATTTTTGGAGGAGACTTCACCGGCTGCCGCCGACCACCATGAATGAAAATGGTGTGCCGTCGTAGCCCGATTTTCCAAATCGGGCGGGCGATTTGGAAAATCGCCCTACATTTTTGGAGGAGAACAAGATGAACCCATTGGTTGAACTACAGGCGCATGGGCAGAGTTTTTGGTACGACAACATTCGCCGCAAGTTGCTCGAGGATGGCACGCTGCGGACGTTGATCGCCGCCGATGGGCTGCGTGGCATGACCTCCAACCCGTCGATTTTTGAGAAGGCGATTGGGCAGAGCGACGATTATGACGAGCAGATGGCGGAGCTGGTCTCCACGGGACTGGATACGAAAGGCATCTACGAGACGATGGCGATCACGGATATTCAGATAGCCTGCGATCTTTTTGCCGATTTGTATGCCCGTTCCCATGGGGGCGATGGCTACGTGAGTTTGGAGGTGTCTCCCTATCTGGCGCGGGATACCGAAGGGACGGTGATAGAGGCGCAGCGGTTATTCGCTGCCGTGGATCGTCCCAATTTGATGATTAAAGTGCCGGCAACAAATGCCGGCATTCCCGCCATCCGCGAACTCATCAGCACAGGCATCAACGTCAACATCACCCTCATGTTCAGCATGGACCACTACCTTGCCGTCGCCCAGGCCTACATCGACGGCCTCAACGACCTGCGCGCCAACGGTGGCAACATCCGCCACGTCGCCTCCGTCGCCTCCTTCTTCGTCAGCCGCGTAGACTCCGCCGTTGACAAGAAGCTGGCTGCCCTAGACGATCCCGCCGCTGCCGCCCTCATGGGCAAAGTTGCCGTCGCCAATTCTCGCGTCGTCTATCAGCGCTTCAAAGAGATATTCCATGGCTCCCCGTTTGGCGAACTACGGGCGGCAGGCGCACCCGTGCAGAGGCTGCTCTGGGCCTCCACCAGTACCAAGAACCCCAACTACCTCGACACCCTTTACGTGGACGAACTGATCGGCCCAGAAACCGTCAACACCATGCCGCCGCAGACGATCGAGGCGTTTCGCGATCATGGCAAACCGGGCCACAGCCTGGAACGAGACGTGGAAAAGGCGCAATTGGCGCTCGACAATCTGGCCGAATTGGGCATCGACCTGGACGAACTGGCAGAGCAGTTACAGGTGGATGGCGTTGATGCCTTCGCCAGCTCCTTTGAGGCGTTGCTCAACACCATCAGCAGCAAAGCGTACGAGATGCAAGGGAGGTAGTAAAGCTTGGTTCGTCTTGCCACCCTGTTCTTTTTTCCTCCTTCTACTAATTGACGTTTCCGGCCTTATGCCTACAGCGAGGGGCTAGAAATGAAGACTATGTTGCGACCCTTCATTGTCAGAATCATTGTGGTGGCGACTATCTCCATATTGTTACTGACTTCTGCAACTGCCCAAAGAAAGGATTCTCATCAAGGTCTGGAAATGTTCATTAATCCGGAGACGGCCACATCTTTTTCTGTGCTTACAGCAAATGTCGGTAACTTGAGCTTGGGCTGCCGAAAATACCTGAATAATTTGTGTTACAAAGAAGTCGAGCAAATAATCGCCAATAACATTCAATTATTGGCTCCAGATATTGTTGCTCTGCAAGAAATCCTTGCTCCGTGGCAATGTGCTGCCCAGAAGGAAACAAATGATAAGAAAGTCTGTTTTGAGAATCAATCAGTACCTCAGGTGCGTAGATTGCTGGGTGACGCATATACCATTGTGTGCGATTCTCGAAACCAGTTTGAATGTTTGGGTGTGCGTACCGCCAGCGGTTCGATTCTCGGCTGTGAATCAGGATTAATGTGCAACTTCGCCCGCACTGCTCCTTCTTACAACGCATGTGATCAGGGCTTTACAGCATCGGCTGTTACCGTGAAGCTTCATGATGGTATTCTATTTGACGTTGTTAATGTTCATCTGCAAAGCACAAGCGCAGACTGTCGTTCCAGAACTCTCAGAGATCTTCTTGATGAAAGTATACGCTCTACCATAATTGAACAGGATCGTGTTCTCATTTTGGGGGATTTCAATTTTGATCCCTGGCGAGATAGTGATGAAAGTGTCGACGTGTGGCAAGAATTGTTTGACCAAGGATGGAGAGATCGCTCTTTTCGCTATCATGTGGTAAACAATGAGCGCAATAAACCGTACTTCACCTCATTTTTCCTTTTAAAATGGAGAACCTTTGATTTTGTTGTTAGCAATTTTGCCACAGGGGATCTTTCAGTCTTGGGCGAGTCGCCTGGTTCTGACCGGCTCGACGGAGGCAAAGGAATGGACCATCGGGGTGTTTATGGTATCTTAGCCTTTGAGCCGTAAATCTATTTATTGGGAAATAGGGCGCAGATGTTTACGGATTACTTGTTCAACGCTGTTGGCGCTGCTGGTTTTTCTTGGTTAGCAATTGCACTTCTGCTTGCCATATTCAACTATGTTTACGATACAGTGATGTGTTGGATAACGGGTGGCCTGGCACGCATACGACTGCCATCACGGGACAAGATAAGAACCGGCAGCTTATGGAAAGATATACGTATTTTGTCTCGCCTGTTTTGGCATCAGTTTCGTTTAGGCGGGCGTGGCCGTTGGCAAGAATTCCGTGCAGATACACTTTCCTGGCTATGGCCGTTAACCATTCTGGCTGTTCCTACTTTTCTCTACGGCTTCACCAAATCTTCGATTATTGAGAGTGTACAGGGCCTGAGCCAATTTGGCATTGTACTCGATAATTATAGACTGCCGCTATTCAAAATGCTGAATGATACGCTGCAGCATATCGTTTTTGCGGCAGCCGTCATCAATTCTGCCCTGACTTTCTTTCGTTACCGTAGCCGCAAGGCGCCAACGTGGTTTTCGAGATCAGCCGTCTTTCATTTAACGAGGCTGCTGATTATCGACGTTATTCTTGGTTATATGCTGATGACCATGGTCTTTACCTGGTTAGATTACGGTACAGCGCTCTATTCAGTTTTGAGCGATAATTCGATTCACTACCAGGTATTGGATCCAGATTTGATGTATGGTTTACATGCCTCGTATCAAGTAATCGTCTTGCTATGTGCCCTGCTCACTATTATTAGCTTTCTGCCTGCCATTATGTTAATACGCGAGAAATCGCAACACTATAATTGGACGTACTATGGCTTGATGTACGCCGGCATTTCTGCCTCCATCATACTTGGCTCCCTTCTGATTTATCAATTCCATGTTCGTCTAGGAATAATTCACGAATCAGCCTTAATGGTAGTGACAAACAGTGCTAATCTTGACCCCGCTCAACTGACATCTGGTGTAGGAATAGCGGATCTGGTTGCGCTACGATTTTTTAGCGTGATAAGAGATTTACCGGGTGGGTTCCCAATTCCATCCTGGATTACTTTTCTGGTGAGTGCAAGAAGTATTCTTTTTAGCTATGAATTATTGCTGATGCTGTATAGTGACGGTGAAAGACCAACGATCAGAGACATGCTTCGCAGGATTTTAGAAGTTGGTACATGAATATCCAGGCAAACGATAAGATCGCGATCTTATATCTCTCCGTGGGTTCTGGACACCAGATTGCTGCCGAAACAGTTGGGATAGCATTCGGCGAATTTTGCTCGTCCGATATGGTTTACGTTGCCGATCCTTTTCAGAGCGTAATGCCGGCAGCCCTGCTGGGCAGACTGCAAAGAATCTCGATTCGCTCTCTGTCCCGTTTTTATGAGTGGGCCTGGCATAATCAGGCAGTTGGCTCGTGGATTAACCGGCTGGCGAGCCTATGGTTTATGCAGCAAATATTGCTGCGAGAACTCTTGAAGGCAGATGCCGGCATCGTTGTTGCCACCCACGCCTTGCCTTGCGCCGTTGCCGTTCACCTTAAGCGCAGTCAAAAACAAGTAAAAAAGGTGTACGCAGTTGTCACTGATTTCGGTCTGCACAGGTCATGGCCGTGGCAATGCGTCGATCGCTATTTTGTTGGAAGCGAAGAAATTCGTGCCGACTTGATCCGCCTCGGCGTAAACATAGAACAGATTTCTGTCACCGGTATCCCCATAAGGGCTGGATTTCAAGCGCTACCCCAGTCAAAAGTATTCAGTTCAGGCGATGTCGCGCTGAAAGTTCTGGTAATCATGAGTGGTCTCAGAGATCACAGTTATGCTGTTGCCACTGACATACTGGTGGAGATGCTAGAAAAAGTGCGTGATTTAGAACCAGACCAAGTCAGATTAACGGTCGTTACAGGTCATAACACAAGGCTTTTTAACCAATTAAGTGCCACTGCTGGTGAAAATGTTGTGGTTTTGGGGTATGTAGACAATATGCAGGAATTGATGGGCGCACATGATGTGTTGGTGACGAAACCTGGCGGGCTTTTGATGGCAGAAGCACTGGCGATGGGCATGGCAAGCATTTTAGTTGGAGTGGGGCCAGGCCAGGAGACGGCAAACCGGAAATTCCTGACAGAACAAGGCGTTGCTTTCTCGGCGCAGACAGCCTTGGACATAATCCAACTCTTTGAGAAAATTAGAAGAGAACCAAGTATTTTGCAAGGGATGAAAAACAGGGCAAGACGCCTGGGCTATCCGGGTGCAACCATAGCAATCGCCTCCCAAATTCATGAGGACTTATTAAACAGCCACCAGCGACTCAAAGCCGGACTCGTCCCCCATTAAACATCATGAGTAAAGAGCGACAGAACCTTGGCGCGTGGGGCGAATCGGTGGCCGCCACCTACCTGGAGGCACATGGTTACCGCATCGTGCGGCGCAACTGGCGCTGCGCTCGCGGGGAAATCGACATTGTGGCCCAGATGGGGGAGACGTTGGTGTTCGTGGAGGTGAAGACGCGGCGCGGGCGGGCGCGGGGCACACCGGAGGAGGCGGTGACGCCGCGCAAGGCGGCGCGGCTGCTGAGGCTGGCGCAGGCTTACTTGCTGGAGGAGGACCTGGACTTGCCCTGGCGCGTGGATGTGATGGCGGTGGAGTTGGATGGTCGGGGCAAACTGCTGCGCTGTGAGCATTTGCCGGGGGCGGTGTTGGGCTGGTAACGTATGGCGAATTCGCAACGTTTGCCCCCGCTGCTGGTGATTGTGGGACCGACGGCTTCCGGCAAAACGGCTCTCTCCATCTCTCTCGCCCAGGCATTTGCCGGGGAAATTGTTTCCGCCGACTCTCGTCTGCTGTATCGTGGCCTGGATATTGGAACGGCCAAACCGACGCGCGCGGAATGTGCCGGCATTCCCCACCACCTCATCGACATCTGCGCGCCGGACGAAACCCTGACGCTCGGTCAATATCAGCGGCTGGTGTATGCCACCATCAACGCCATCCACGCCCGTGGTCGGTTACCCATCCTCGTCGGCGGCACGGGGCAGTATGTGAAGGCCGTCGTCGAAGGATGGGGCATCCCTGAGGTTCCGCCACACCCGCGGCTGCGCGCGGCGCTGGCTCGCCTGGGGGGTGCGGAACTGGCCCGCTGGTTGGCGCTGCTGGACCCGGAGAAAGCGGCGGAACTGGAGCCGCGCAACGTGCGCCGTGTCATTCGCGCTCTGGAGGTGACGCTGGTGACGGGGCGGCCCATTTCGCGGTTGCAGCGTAAGTCCCCGCCGCCGTACCGCGTGGGGATGCTGGGGCTGGCTGGCGAACGGACGTGGTTATATGCGCGGATTGATGCGCGGGTGGAGCGGATGATGGCGGCGGGTTTGTTGACGGAGGTGATGGGGTTGTGGCAGGCCGGGTATGAGGCCAGGCTCCCGGCGCTTTCTGGTCTTGGCTACCGGCAACTATACGACCATCTGGCGGGCAGGCTCACCTTGCCCGAAGCCGTGGAACGCATCAAATTTGAAACCCACCGCTTCGCCCGCCAGCAAAATACCTGGTTCCGCCGCGACGATCCCGCCATCCACTGGCTGGACGCCACCCGCCCCGATCTGCCTGCGGCGGCCCAAACCTGGGTCTCCGCATGGCTGGCCGGAAACAATGATTAGCTGTTCAATTGCCGAATGTGGTGAGACCGCGGTTAATCGTGGTCGGCAAAGTGGGGCGAAGTTGGTTGAGCCTGTCGAAACCAACGGCCTTCGACAAGCTCAGGCCGCGGTTCCCCCGAAATATTGAGAAGTTACCCCCGCAAACCTTAAAAAATAGCGAAAACGTTCTAAAACGGTTGACAACCGCCCCCAAATGGCCTAAACTTTCGGCCATTGTTGCCAAAGAAGAGCCAAATTGAGCCAAAGCCATAAGCCAGGAGGAGGAGGAGTCCCATGGTCCCTACGGTCGGTCTGTCCTTGCGTGCCGGCACGCACCTTATCACCACGTTTGCCCTATTGCTGCAACTATTGCTGACACCGTTCGCCACGCCCCCCAGCGTGCCGCCGACCCCTGGCCTGCACCAGGCGACGGTCGGCAGGGACATGGCGCCTCGCCTCGCCGCGCCGCTCGCCGGTCCGCAACAGGCGGCCCCCCTGCTGCCCCTGGCGATGAGCCTCTCCCCCGTGACCACCACAGTGGACCTGAACACCCCCCTCACCCTCACCCTTCGCATCACCAACAGCAACCCCATCACCCTCTCCGCGCCGCGGCTGCAACTGCCGGTCAACCCCGCCGTGCGCTACCTCTCCGGGCCAGGGCTGACGGGGGAAGCGGTCCATGAGGCGACATTGGAAATGCCGGCATTCCCCCCCACCAGCACCCACCTCCTCACCCTCACCCTCCACCTCATCGCCGCCCCCGACGCCGCCCCCATCACCCTCCCCTTCCAACTCCACACCGTGGAAACCACCGCCACCCTCACAACCATTACCCTGCAACCGACGCAAGCGCAACCACTGCCGGCACAAGCCCCCGCAGAAAACAACCCCACCCCCTGGGAACCCACCTACACCCCCCCCGGCGCCGCCGCCTACACCGGGGCCGCCACCCACGCCTACAACATCCCCATCCCCCCCGGCAGCGGCGGCCTACAACCCTCCCTCACCCTCGCCTACGGCAGCCGCGGCGTCGACAGCCTCACCGCCCCCCTCATGAGCGACGGCTTCGGCCTCGGCTGGTCGCTGGCGCAACCACAAATCAGCAACGGCAACGCCACCCGCCTGTTCAGCTTCGACGAAGGCTTCACCCCCCATCGCTTCACCCTCAACCTGAACGGCGCGTCTTACCGCCTGCAACCCTTCGCTCTGGACCCGGACAACCGGCATGGCCGCTACATCGCCCTGGGTGACGCCAGCCTGCTCATCGAGTACGTGGCCGACATCACCGGCCCCAACAGCACGGGCGAATACTGGCGTGTACGCACCGCCGCCGGCATCACCTACCGCTTCGGCTACAGCGCCGACGCCGAACAAGCCATCGCCCCCATCAACGGCCAACTCAACGCCGGCCAGCCCAAAAACCCAGACATCACCGCCTCCGCCTGGAAACTGGACCGCATCAGCGACCTCTACGGACGACACGTCGTCTACCAGTACGCCACCGCCTGCGGCAAAGTGTACGGCAACCCGAACCAATGCCGCAGCCCCTACACCGAAGTAGACGTCGCCCTCCAGACCCTCTCCTACAACTACATCAACGAAGCGCCGACCACCGTCATCTCATTCAACTATGACGACGCCGCCGGCAACAACGTCTGCTACAACAACGACGCCGCCAAACAAGACACCTACATGACGGCCGGCTGCTTCCGCCCCCGCCGCGTCACCGTGCATCAAGACAACCACCTCGTCTCCGCCACCACCTTCACCTACGACGCCGGCTACACCCATCACGACGACAGCCACAACGTCAGCCTGCACTACTGGTTCCTGAGCGGCATCACCCCCTACGGCGCCGACTTCAACGAGCAAACCGGCAGCGGCACCCCGCTCCCCGCGCAAACCTTCACCTACGCCCAGAACACCCACTACACCAGTTGCCAGGGCGACGACTGCGCCCGCCTGCTCACCCGCGTCGACAACGGCTACGGCGCCGTCACCACCCTCACCTACGAACGGTGGGACAACAGCGACATCAACGCCAAACACCCCGCCGGACGCTGGTTCGCCGTCGCCCGCCTGGACACCTGGGACGGGGTCGCCCACCGGTACGGCAGCAGCGCCGCCAGCGTCGCCGCCATCTACAGCCGCGCCGATGGAAGCGGCTGCTACGACGTGGTCGATTCCGGCTGCTATCTACCCGACACCGCCGCCAGCAGTGCCCTCGCCGGTTTCCAGACCGTTATCATGGACACGATAGAACCGGCCAACAACAACCAAATCCTGACACGGCAAGAACAGCAGTTCCGCATCGACGAATACTGGCTCAACGGCAAACCGAGCCGCAGCGCCACCTACCACCCGGACGACGCGGGGCTGAAACAGGTGACGGAAACGGAGTGGGGACGGGACGCCGTCTACTTCCCAATCGTGCGCGTGCAGGAAGAGCGGCAATTCACCCAGGACGGCCTCACGGTGCGCCAACTGACGCGAAATGTATACGACTATTTCCCCATCGACTTCGCCACCGCCTTTGGTGCCGTGCGTCGAATTGAAACATTTCTAGTTCAAACGGAATTTGTGTCTGAAAGGAAACTGAGGCATTGTTGGGCTTGTGACAGAACCAACAATCCCTCAGCAACGCAAGTATAGCACAGACAAAAACAACGCTCGGTGGGAATCACGACGGATTGTGATTCCAATGCAGTACGAAGAGTACCAAGAAACGATGACCGACCCACAACAAGCCAAAACCTACATTGAACAACAAATGGCAAGCCATCCCGAATTGTTTCCACCAGCTATGCAAGCCGGATACAAACTGCACGGATGGACAAGGCCATCGAAGAAAATGCCAGAAGTACACTTGCGCCGCATTCGGTTACAGATAGAGAATGAAGCGGGGCAAAAGCTGGCCTACACCATTGCCCCATGCGACCTGCTGCCTTATCTGGTAGGAACGGTAACAGAAGTAGAGAAGGCGCTCTTCTTGAAGCAGTTCGGTGTTCCCGATTGGGCGTTGACTTACGTGTTTGGGCGCAACGATAGCTATTGGTACCGTCTTACCGAGTCGTTTGGTCGATTCAGTCTAGTGGGAACGACCGTGAAAGAAGCAGAAAAGCTGCCAACTGATCTGTTAGCAGATGAAAAACATGCCAAAGCCCATGGCGGCAAATGGTACGTAGCCACGACAGTAGCCCAGGATTGCGTACTGGGGGCGGCTGTATCCCAGAGCGCCGATGCAGAAGGGTTGACCGCTGCTTACGAGGTATTCAAAGAAGAAGCACAGCAGCTAAACCCCAGTTACAAACCCGATTCGGTCAATGTAGATGGATGGGCAGCGACAAGTAAGGCATGGCAGACCCTGTTTCCAGCCATCACAATTATCCTGTGCTTTTTACATGCCTTCATCAAAATACGGGGGCGATGCAAGCGATTGGGTAACACCTACACCCAAATCAAACAGCAAGTGTGGGGTATCTACCAGGCGACAAGTCGTCCCGATTTCAAACAGGGCATTACCATGCTTCAGCAGTGGGTGATGCACAATCGAGACAAGTTAAGTGGTTATGCAATCGAGGCCATAGACAAACTATGTCAGCGAGCTGACCAATACTGTCTCGCATTTGACCATCCTACAGCCCACCGTACCAGCAATATGCTTGACCGCCACATGGGGCTTATGGCTCGCTGGCTAGCGGGTGGACGATATTTTCATGGGAATCTACAAGTGGCTGACCTGAGGACACGTGCGTGGGCGTTGTTGCACAACTTTCGCCCTTACTGTCCGCGATCAAAAGTGAGCAAGGAGTATCAGTCACCTGCTCACAAGCTGAATGGATTTGTTTATCGAGAAAACTGGCTAGAAAACCTCTTGGTTGCCTCATCTAATCAGGGGTTTAGGTGTAGCCACAAAAAACGATTGAACTAGAAACATTTGACCCAGACGATGCGAACACCCCCCACCACTGCCTGGAATACGCCTACGCGCACAACGTCAGCGGCGGCAACTGGCTGGTGAACAAACGGCTGCGGGAGAGCCGTTATGCCGGCAACTGCGGCAGCAACAAAATCAGCACCACCCTCTACCGGTACGACAACAGCAGCACCCCCCAAGACACCACCCTCGGCGCATTCGGCCAACGCACCTGGACATTACGCTGGCTGCCGGACAACGGCGTCGACTACTACCAAACCACGCACGCCACCTACTATGACAACAGCAGTCCGTATTATGGCCTGCCCCACCAAACGGAAACGTTCACCGACCTGAGCAGCAACACCGCCTACGCCACAGACGTACGCAACACAACCACAATCCAGGGGTATACCCCCCTCGGTATGCCGGCACAAACCACCACCACCGCCACCGGCGTCCCCGCGCAAACCAACAGCATCAACTACCACCCCACCTTCCCCTGGCTGCCGGCCACCGTCACCGACGCCAACAACACCAGCAGCAGCTACAGCTACGACCTGTTCGGTCGGCTCACCCACGTCTACGCCCCCGACCCGGTCAGCGGCAGTCCGACGCTCCTACAGGCGAGCACCGACTACGACTACGACCCCGGCGCGCAGGTGTTGACCATCGAACAAACCGCCTATCCCGACCCATCCGACCCGACGCAAAACCAGGTGAGCAAGCGGTTCTACAATGGGCTGGGGCAAGTCGTGCAAGAACGGCGGCTGAACGCGGAAATTGCCGGCAGCACCGACACCGTCATCTGGAGCCACACCGAATACGACGGACGCGGCCTCCCCATCTGCCAGACCACCCCCCAAAGCGGCGGCGCGCAAAACTTCCAACCCAAAACCTGCGCCAACTACAACCACACCACCACCCAATACGACCCCTTCGGTCGCGCCACCCACATCACCGCCCCCGACGGCAGCGCCACCACCACCACCTACGGCTTCCCCACCATCACCCCCGCCGCGCAGCCCGAACTGGCCAAAGTCCAGGTCACCGACGCCAACAGCCACACCATCACCTCCTACACCAACGCCTGGGGGCAGCTTTCCGTGGTGCGCGAGTTCTTCGGCGCGGCGCTGGCAGACAACGCAGACACCGTTTATACTTACGACGTTGCCGGCAACCTCACCCAAGTACAAACCTACGACGCCTTCAACGCCGGAACCGGCAACCTGCTGCGCCAGAACAGCATGAGCTACGATACTCTGGGGCGCAAAACCGACATGACCGACGCCGACATGGGTTACTGGACCTACACCTACGACACCAACGGCAACCTCCTGCGGCAGGAAGCCAACCCCGGCACAGCCGACCACATCACCCTCTGCTTCTACTACGACAACCTCAACCGCCTCACCCACAAAGGCAAACCCCCGTCCCCGAGCGGCAACTGCCAAAACAACCCGCCCCTCTCCGGCCCCAACCACCTCGCCAGCTACGAATATGACACCGCCGCCAACGGCCTCGGTCGCCTCGCCGCCATCCGCTGGGGCAGCGACCCAAACAACAACCACGAAACCTTCGCCTACGACCAACGCGGACGGCTCACCGGCCACACCCGCACCCTGGACAGCCACCCCTTCACCCTCGCCATCACCGCCTACGACAACCTGGACCGCCCCCTCACCACCGTCTACCCCGACGGCGAACTCGTGCAGACGACCTACGACCAGGAAGGCGAAAACACCCTCACCGCCGGCGCCAACGCCATCATCACCGACATCGCCTACAACCAGCGCGGCCAGATGACCACCCTGGCGCGGGGCAACGGACGAGACACTCTCTTCACCTACTACAACGCCACCGGCAGCAACGGCAACAGCAACTTCCGCCTGCAAAGCATCCACACCGCCACCCTGCCCGGCAAAGAAGACCTCCTCTCCCTCACCTACGAATACGACCCCGTGGGCAACATCACCCAAATCGTCGATAATCTGTTGGCGACAGACAAAAAGCAGGAATTCGAGTACGACGCACGCAACCGGCTCACCCACGCCTGGACGCCCCCCGCCGCCATCGACCCCTACGACCACGACATCGCCTACGACAAACTGGGCAACATCAGCCACTACGACGGCGCCAGCTACACCTACCATCCCGTGAAAAAAGACGCCGTCATCGCCATCAGCGGCGGCCAACAGTTCGCGTACGACGCCCACGGCAACATGATAGACCGCAGCGACAGTGCCGGCAACTACAGCCAGCAATTCGACAGCGAAAACCGCCTCATCAGCGTCACCACCGGCGGGCAAACCACCCAATTCTTCTACGACGCCGACGGCCAGCGCGTGCAGACCATCCACCCCGACGGGCGCATCACCTATTCCCCCTTCCCCCAATACGAAGAAGAACACATCCCCATCCCCCCCACGCCCACCCCCACCGCCACCAACACCCCCACACGCACCCCGACGCCCACACGTACGCCCACGCCCACCCGTACCCCTACCCCAACCAACACGCCCACTCGCACCCCCACCCCAACCAACACCCCTACGCGTACCCCCACCCCAACCAACACCCCTACGCATACCCCGACGCCCACCCACACCCCTACGCATACCCCGACACCCACCCACACGCCCACCCCATCATCCACCGCTACCCCGCCGCCAACAGCCACGCACACGCCGACAGTCACTCCCACCCCGCTGCCTGCCTGTCCGCCAGCGTTGACCTCGCCCCTCAACGGCGGCATCGCCCTCGTCAAAACCTTCTCCTGGCAGCCCTGCGCCGCCGCCGTCCGCTACACCCTCAACATTCGCGGCGACGGCCTGCCTCCGCAAGGCATCACCATCCCCACCGCGGAGACCAGCACCACCGCCCCCTGGCTCAACCTCATCCCCGGCGGCAGCTACAGTTGGAACGTGAAAGCGTGCTACACCCTCACCTGCGGCGACAGCAGCGACTGGTCCGCCCCCTTCACCTTCTCCTACCTCTACCAACCCACCGCCACCCCGCCCGCCGCCACCCCCACACCCGGTGGCGGCACCATCGCCCCCAGCCCCACCCCCTACGAATGCCCCACCGCCCTGCAAGAGCCGCCCGACGGCTCCACGCAGAGCGAACCACCCACCCTCATGTGGGCAGACCCCTGCGCTCCCGGCGGCGACGTCCTCACCGCCGGCTGGCACCAGGTGGAGATAACGGGACAGAACCAATCCCCCATCATCCTCATCGTCGCCGCCGAAAGCTACGACACCGGCTGGCTGCTCCTCCCCCCCGACAGCTACACCTGGCGCGCCCGCTCCTGCGCGGACGAAGACTGCGTCCAGGCCGGCCCCTGGCCCGAAGCCTGGTCCTTCACCTACGAAGACCCCATCCCCACCACCCCCACCCCACAAAGCCCACAAGCGCCCGGCGGCAACGGCGGCGGCATCCAGAGCGGCTACACCATCACCCAACGCAGCACCTACTTCCTCGCCGGGCAGGCCGTCGCCGTGCGCCAGGTCATCCCCGGCGAGACCAACAACCTGCTGCACCTGCACAGCGACCACCTCGGCAGCAACAGCGTCATGAGCTACAATAACGGTGGCGGCATGGTTGCCGGCAGCCGCACCCGCTACCTCCCCTTCGGCGCCTACCGCACCGCACCCACCCAAACCTATACCGACCTGGGCTACACCAGCCAGAAGCACAACGACGACCTCGGCCTCATCTACTACAATGCCCGCTACTATTTGCCCGGCATCGCCCGGTTTGTGAGCGCGGATACGGTTGTGCCGGATTCGACTAACCCGCAGAATTATAATCGCTACAGCTATACCTACAATAATCCTCTCAAATACACTGACCCATCGGGACACACTATTTGCCTAATGGGAGAGAATAGATGTAAAAACCCGGTAGATTTTGACCCTGTTCCAATAGGCATCGGGAATGAAATTGTCGATAGTATTGGCACAATTATTATCAATCTTAGTTGTGGGTTGTTGGGAGGGTGGTGTGAAGCTAAAGATGGCTGGTTAAAACCTTCAAGCAACGCTGACTACTTTGAGGCTCAACAAATGGCTCTGTTAGGGATGGTCAGTCCAGCAGGCGATTTAGCGGACGACATTTCTAGTAGTGTAGTCAAAGTATTCCGTGTAGAAGGTCATATCAACCAAAGGATAAACATTCTTGAAGATGGAATGGTGGAACTAATAGGAGACAATATGCTTTTTCTAAACTTCGGTAATGAAGAAAGAGCTATAGAGTTCTTCAACAAACGACTTGCACAGGGCATAGACGATGCCACAATTAAGTCGTTTACTGTTTCCAATGAATTTCTTCAATTATTGCGCGACAACGCAGTTCCAGAACAATTGGCGCGAGAATTTCCTAATGCACCGCTGGTGGTAGATATTTCAAAAGCCGCAGATCAATATGGCCTTCGCCCAGAGCAAATAGAGCAAATTTTGGATTTTATTTTGCCTAATAGTGGGCAGATCACGAGACCTTAGTGAATTTTGGAGTACCTTCATGAAAAGCGAATCAACCAGACTCAAGGATTTCAAAAACGGCGAAATACCCCAAGATCTTTATTTGAGCTTGTGCTTTGAGAGTAATCAGCCTGATGTGTGTATTTCCCGGATCGTTCAGGTTCTCGAGCTTGTTTTCAAGCATGATCCAAAGTCATGGCCTGATGATCATTATTGGAGAGAGAGCTTACCTGATTGGTTACTGAAAACCTTCAGAGTCTATTCGAAATCGGAACTAACAAGTATTTTGGCCACCAAATCCCGATGGCCTGATTTAGATTGGACTTTTGGATCTTGGATTGACAGAATGAAAAACAGGTGCTGGCGTTGGTGGAGCCTGGAAAGACAAGTCAATCTGACTACTTTATATCTATCAGTAGATGGACTTCCATGTTCTATCAAAGCTCTAGAACACTTAATCGTAGCTGCAGGAGGAAGCTCGTTGACTTTCCGTTGAGCAAAAAGGGCTGACCTTCACTGGAGTAGTTCGCGGCGTGTCATATATAAGGTTGACATGACACAAATAGTGACTACTTCACATAATCGGAGACAAATGAGAGTCTTGGCCCCCCGATGGCAATGTCCTCACGATGGGTTGATATGAGGTGGCGGAAGTGGGCAAGAACGTTCCCCCCAAAAACCTCATCGTCGCCGCCACGAGCTACGACACCGGTTGGCTGCTGCTGCTCCCCGACAGCTACAATTGGCGCGCCCGTTCTTGCCAGGACGAAGACTGCGTCCAGGCCGGCTCCTGGCCCGACGCCTGGTCGTTTACCTACCAGGAAGCTCCCACCCCCATGCCGCAAAGCCCGCAAGCGCCCGACGGCAACGGCGGCGGCATCCAGAGCGGCTACACCATCGTCCAATGCAGCGTCTACTTCCTCGCCGGGCAAGCCGTCGCCGTGCGGCAGGTCGTCCCTGGCGAGACCAACAACCTGCTGCACCTGCACAGCGACCACCTCGGCAGCAACAGCGTCATGAGCTACAGTAGTAATGGTGGCATGGTCGGCGGCAGCCGCACCCGCTACCTCCCCTTCGGCGCCTACCGCACCGCCCCTACACAACCCTACACCGACCTCGGCTTCACCGGCCAGAAGCACAACGACGACCTCGGCCTCATCTACTACAACGCCCGCTACTACCTGCCCGGCGTGGGGCGGTTTGTGAGCGCGGATACGATTGTGCCGGATGCCACAAACCCCCAAGCCTTCAACCGCTACACGTATGTTCTTAACAATCCCATTGCCATCATTGACCCTTCGGGACATAGACCATCAGATGGCTGTGATTATGAAGGTTGCTCACTTCTCAATGGTTTCGACCCTGACAGCACGTGGCAAGCACCAGATGGTACTCAAACCCCATGGGATCCGGTGGTAGCCAGCGACCAAGATTACAATCCAATTACCGAGGCAGTAATTCCTGGAATTGCGGTGCTATTTGGTGTGGCATCTCTGCCTACAGCAGTGGGGTACTTCGCAGGAGAAGTTGCTTGGCCTGCATTAATTAGGGGCGGTCAAGCGGTTGCTTCATGGTTATGCCTGGATGGTAATTGCTTAAATGAAGCTGAAGTGATTTACGATCGTGCGTTGCCAGCAGGAAATGGAGCAACAGATATACTTGGAAGAACGATAAGAATATCTCCCTTTGGGTCTACTCTGGATAAAATGCAAGCACTTTATCATGAACAGGTCCACGTCTTTTTTACACCCAGAGGTCCCTTTCAACAAATAAGGGCTGGCATTCGCTATTGGGCCTATGAAAATTCAAACTTGTTTAGGTATGCGGAGGAAGCTATCGCCGAGTCCACAGCACAGTTGCGTACAGGAGGTTCGTTACGAACAGGATTAAGTTTTCCGTTAATAGGCTATGATATAACTCCAGCACGAGTCGCAATAGAGGGAGGTTTAGTTGCAGGCGGGACCACATTGGGAGGAATTGGATTAGGTCAGATGCTCGAAAATTGGTTCAATTTGAATGTTGAACAAGAGCCATAAGGAAAATAATACTTGAACAAGAGCTATAAGGAAACTAATGCTTGAAAGCGAACAACGTGCAGTGAAAGAGGTGATCAAGATGATGTTCTTTGGAAGAAATCTCGGAAAATCCAAGAGTATAGTTACTAAAAGACAAGCCGTCCAAATTGCACGTGCGGAGTGTAAAAAACAAGATTGGCCATGGATAGAACCTGTGGAAATATCATCAAAATTCGGAAAATGGGTGGTACGTACTAACTCGCAGGCAATAGGTGCAAGTGCGAGAATTATTATTGACAAGCAAACCGGTAAAATCAAGAAAGCAGGTTATCTTCCGCGTTAAGGTAGATAGTTTGCCTTTTTCTTTGGTGTTTTCTTCTCTTAGTTTTCCCTGATTGGGGCAACAAAAGGGATGTCTGAGTAGATGTTTTGGGGGAAATGGTAAAGTGACCCCCATTATCAAGACTACGGATTGACGAAATTAAGGTGGATCATTGGGTCACAGAATTGGAGTGTTAGCGGCAAAATGAATATCGGCAGGTGTCAGGTAGCCAAGGTCCTGATGCGGGCGTTCGTAATTGCAGAGCTGGAAGCAGCCTGCCAAGCCGGTGGTCAGGTCGGACACTGTATCGTACTCTTGGATGTAAATGTTCTCGTGTTTGACTGACCGCCACAGCCGTTCAACGAAAATGTTGTCCCAGAACCGACTGCGTCCGGCCAGGCGGTCGCCGTTCGGAAGGTCGTCCCTGGCGAGACCAACAACCTGCTACACTTACATACGGACCACACTTCGGCAGGCTCAGGGCATGCCTGGGCAGCAACAGCGTCATGAGCTTCAATAATGGTGGCGGCCTGGTTGCCGGCAGCCGCACCGCTACCTCCCCTTCGGCGCCTACCGCACCGCCCCCAGCCAAACCTATACCGACCGCGGCTACACCGGCCAGAAGCACAACGACGACCTCGGACTCATCTACTACAACGCGCGGTATTACCTCCCCGGCGTGGGCCGGTTCCTGAGCGCGGATTCGATTGTGCCGGATGCCACAAATCCCCAAAGCTTTAATCGCTACTCATATGTTCGTAACAATCCTACCAATTTAGTAGATCCTACTGGTCACTTTGATCTTGGTTCAGAAGTAGATGGGTACAATACCAATTCCGAAGTGTATCAATATTATTTAGAGCAAGGATGGAAAGATGAGGATATTCGTGAGTTATTTAGGATCTGGGAAAATCAATATAAGGATTGGTGGAATTTATTATTAAAGGCAGAGCTTAATGACATTATTGACATTGATTCGAACGATTTTGCTCGGTTTAGACGTGATGGCAACGGCCAAATAAAATTAGAGAGAGCTTCACAATTTGATTTTGCAGGGATAATTGAAATCCGTCCAGATCATTTAGTATTTGGCTATTGGGATGCTTTTTACTTTGATAGTGGTCTTGATCCAAGACTTTATATTACAGAATTTAGTCCAGGTAATATGATTTTGGTGAGAAAAGGGTTTGGTGGAGCCTCGTCAGAAAGTTATGGCTATGTTGCTGGTACAGGTGTTTATAGAGATGCAAGCAATCCAATGCCTGAAGCCCTGAACTTTACTACTGCCGTAAAAGAAAGTGTAGGTTGGTTTGGTGGTGCGGCAGCCCTATTCGTTGCAGATGGACCTCTTCCTTTTGGTGATGCTTTAGGAACTGTGGCGGGTGGTATTGGTGTTATTGATTCTGTATGTGCTTGGAATTCTAATCGTATTTTGAGACATAGACTCTCACAATATGCATATTCGCACCGTTAACTAGGGTAGGACCTATGGTCAGAGGACAAAACTGTGGCTACGTTTTGCGAAGTTCCTCTGGAAAAAGAGGGCAGGGATTGCGACAGATATTTCCGTCACTGTAGCTGAAATCACCTTTGTACCAAGATTTAGAGCGCAACTAACGGAACCGGCATGCCTACGAAAGTTGAAAATTCGGGTGCAGGGCAAGGATTGAGACTGACACTGTGTTTGGACCTCTTCTACCTCTGGCAAATAGAAACGTAGCCGAGGTAAACTATGGCTACGTTTTTCGTAGCCTTTGCTACGTTAAACGTAGCCGACACTACGAATGGACATAGCCCGTGTTAACCTATGTCCTACCCTAGTTAACATGATGCTTACAATATCGTTCTAGTACGCCACAGTGTACTAGGGTATGCCGTTCATCTGGCACCAACTCAACTCCAACCGGTACCCTACTAACTGTTTACTTTCGAAGGAGTGGTATGATAGAAGATATATTCACGATTAGCGGGCTGGTTATCTTGATGACCTGGATGATCGTCAGGTTGCGCTCGCAAAGAAAAATTGTACATGTTTTAGGTATACTTGTAGGGATTTGGTTTATATGGATATTTTCAATACTAGACGTTTTAGCTTATCTCAAAGGGGAGAATATAAATTTCGTCATTGTAATAGGAGCATTTTTAATAGGCATTAGTATCATTCTGATGAGTGTAAAAGTGTTGAAAACTTGAGCGGAATGTGTCAATAGATTTGAGACACCAAAACTGCTTTGGTTTTCCCTAACCTGGACAAGCCAGAACCAAAAAGGGGTTGACCTGTCCTTACTGATGAATTGATGTAAAGTACCTCAAAATCCCCTGGACACATGAGGTGGCACAATGGCGATATCCCTGTTGAACGAGAAATACCAAGAAGCTATATACGGCACTTTACATTGCTACGACCGTGTCGTGCTTAGTGGCGCGCTTCAGCCCATCTGTTATGCCAAAGGGATGACCAAATACTTGTACACGCATGAGATTCGCATCTTCGATTATGCCAAGTTTGCTGAACCCTTGCGCGACCTGGTGCGTGTTCACTAAAGTGAACCCCATTGTCAAGACCACGAATTGACGAAAGCAAGATGGAACATTGGATCACAAAACCGATACGCTATCCTCATTGTCGCCGCCAAGCAGCTCGACACCAGCTGGCTGCTGCTGCTCCCCGACAGCTACACCTGGCGCGCCTGCTCTTGCTAGGACGAAGACTGCGTCCAGGCCGGCTCCTGGCCCGACGCCTGGTCGTTTACCTACCAGGAAGCTCCCACCCCCATGCCGCAAAGCCCGCAAGCGCCCGACGGCAACGGCGGCGGCATCCAGAGCGGCTACACCATCGTCCAACGCAGCGTCTACTTCCTCGCCGGGCAAGCCGTCGCCGTGCGGCAGGTCGTCCCTGGCGAGACCAACAACCTGCTGCACCTGCACAGCGACCACCTCGGCAGCAACAGCGTCATGAGCTACAGTAGTAATGGTGGCATGGTCGGCGGCAGCCGCACCCGCTACCTCCCCTTCGGCGCCTACCGCACCGCCCCTACACAACCCTACACCGACCTCGGCTTCACCGGCCAGAAGCACAACGATGACCTCGGCCTCATCTACTACAATGCGCGGTACTACATCCCTGGCATCGCCCGCTTCGCCTCCGCCGATACTCTCGTCCCCGACCCTGCCAATCCCAACTCCTTCAACCGTTATGCCTATGTTGGTAACAGCCCCATCATGGGGACGGATCCAGATGGACATTGTTGGCCCCTTTGCACGGCTATTGCCGGAGCCGTCATTGGCGGTTTGATAGGCGGAGCCGTGCAGGTTGTCAATAACGTCCGACATGACATGCCGCTGACAACTGATGTGGGCAAAGCTGTCACCGTTGGCGCTGTTGCCGGGGCTGTCGGAGGGACGACATTTGGCGCTGGCGCGGCCGTGCTGGGCACAGGATTTGCCGCCACCGTTGTTTCTGGAGCTGTCAGTGGTGCCGTAGCCGGGCAGGCTTCTATTGCTACTGGCAACATCCTGGACAACCAGCCCCTGACGCAAGACCTGGGCGACCCACACGACCTGGCGCGTGATGCCGCAATTGGTGGTGTCTTAGCCAGTGTCGGTTACGGTATCAGCAAGGGTCTCCAAGCTCTCTTACCTCAAAAGGTGGAAGCTCCTGCAGGTATGTTGGAGCCAGACCAAATCCACTACACGGATAAGGTAATAAGCCAAATGGGACATGGAAACTATACGCAGCAAACCGATTTTCATGGCTTTCCGAGAGAGGTTGATTTCTGGTTGCCTGATCAAGGAGTAATAAGTCCTATAGTAGGGGGTGATGGGATAACTCGTACTTAAGTCACGATAAGCGGTGGGTATAAGGGTAGAGCAGGTGTTTTTGAATATATTTTTGAGCCGGATGGTATAATAGTGAACCATCGCTACTTCAGGCCTGATCTTCAATAAGGGTGAAATATGACAAACGACATCCTTGAGCAATTACCAGAAGAATTACGTAAGCAAAGCATTGACTTGAGTATAACTATGGGAGTCAATAGTCTCGCCTGGTATTCGTCACTGATCCCACAAATTGTTCGATGGTGCTGGGAAAATGATGTTGCTATTCTTGGCGGTGATGTACTTGAACTCGATAAAGATGGTCAACTATCATACACGTATGATAATTGGTATATTAATTTCGATTCAAAGCTCATATGGCGGGATTTTGTTGCTAAATCATTAGAGTATGCTGTCCAGAATGTCCAGTCTTATGAAAAGCTCCTTTTGCCTAAAGCTCTTGTATTTGACTTAGTCTTTCATACTCAGTAGCCACAGATCGCAACTACTAAGCCTCTCTAGGAGAGGCTTGTAGTTACCTTGCATCAATATAAACACTCTACTTTTCGCTAAGTTTGTTGACATAAATAACCAATTAAGGGAAGCCGGTATCGTTTAGATGCCGGCATCCATCACCAAGAACCCTAAAGATGCGACAAAACAGACTTGTTTTCAGGTCGAAACACTCGCGGCAACCTGTTTTGCCCGCCGGTGAGCTGAAATCCCCTTGGGTAAATGGTCGGTCATCGAGGCTTTTTGGCGAAGTTCCGGTGGCGAGGGGTAACTTTGCGTAAATGAGAGACCCACCAATGCGTGACGGAAGCGACCCGAGGTGGGTTGAGGCTGGCGGTCCCCAAAACCGGTCGGCATGGTGGGGTGGAGCACGGCTAACCTCGTCAGGATAGAACCCACCAGAATCATCAATTCGGGCAAGCGGTGGCGGGTCTCTGCCACAAAAACAAACTGGCGATCGCCCCGACTATCTGCTTGCCCGCCAGCGGTAAAGGCTCAATGGGCCAGCGGCCCGTATAAGAGCGTGAGTCGTTGGGCTGTCAGTTTCACATGAGTCGCCACAAGCAAGGGCTTATCGTATCGGGGGTCGTGGATGACATAGACATCAAAGAGGTCAGCTTGAGGGTCAGGCGCGACATCAGGGCGAACCAGGTCATACCATACCTGAACCGTAATGGTCTCGCCCGTTTCTGTTTTCCAGCTAAAGGTGGCGTCGGGGTCAGAAGCAGCGATTTTCTTTCCCTTGTGCTGGCGGGCCAGGGGACGAACAAGGTCGCCTTTTGTAGGTGGTTTGCCTCTCTTGCCTGTTGTATCCCGCAGATAGTTGCGTCGGGCGGTGAAATTCTTGGCCAATCGCAGGAGAAAGCGGGACACTTGGGCTTCTTGACAACCCTTGATTTTGAAGCCTGCATCGACCAGCATGATGTCTGACGCCTTCAGGGTGCGATTCACTTGCTTGAGTAACTCCTTTTTGAGCGCGACCTCGCTGGGGT
The DNA here is from genome assembly GCA_020634515.1 of Ardenticatenales bacterium. Taxonomy (NCBI): domain Bacteria; kingdom Bacillati; phylum Chloroflexota; class Ardenticatenia; order Ardenticatenales; species Ardenticatenales bacterium. The sequence continues at coordinate 137,350 of JACKBL010000002.1, forward strand.
CTTTCGGGTCAACCCGTAGAATAGAACAAGGCAATGCGTTTGTTCGCCACCGCGCCAATTCGGGTGACCAGGCCGAGAATGGCCGCGGGTAAGGCTTTCTCGGCGCCGCTGTGATAGTACTTGGATTGCAACCCTTGCAGTTTGGGCCGCCAGAAGGGTGTAGTATCAACGGCCACTGCTCCATATCCCGCATAAGAACGTGGCTGCCAGCGTTGCTGCTCTTCCATGTAATGGGTCCAGGCAACCATGAGTTCGCTAATTTGCCACATGCCGCTATGAAAGGCTTTCCAGGATCGACGAACGGCCTGCTCTCCAATGCCTGTTGATTGCAGCGCAGGGAAAATGGCGCCTCTATGGGGCACCATTGACGAGCATCCAGAGAAAATGAAGCATGGATAAATTCAATACCCTCGCCAAATTACGGGGGTGTCGGGGGCGGGAGAGGCGTATGAATCCTCCCCAGCCGTGAAACTTTGTCAATGATGCGCACCATTAATATTGGCTCCGGCTTTTTCGGAAGCCATTTTAATGTTTCCGTCACATATTTGTGACCACGATAGTACGCTTTCAAATCCAGCACATTAACGGTGAGACCACAGTTAATCGTGGTCGGTTAACACCATCGATTTATCAGTTCTAGCAACGCTTTAGAAGGCCGCCCACGTTGCTTGGGTGGTGTCCAACGCGGTGGTGGCACACGATACATTAACAATTCATCGACTGTCCAGATGTGGTCTGTCAATCCCGCTGCGATAGCTGGCGTGCGCGGCACCCAACGATACCCCTTTCGCCCACAGACAGACGACAACGCAAAGAGCGATGGGGGTCGCAAAGGTTGTACAAACACCCTGTGACATACATACCCACCGTTAAGGTCGCCGTTTGTTGCGCCAGATGCCGCGTGCGCCGGCCCAACCAGCTTAGGCGAGAGCGGAAGGTGGCATTGAGCCGCTCAATGAAAGCGGTATTGATAACACCCACTCCATTTTGCGTCGTGGCAATCAGCTTCTCTACCTGTTGCGGGTCACCCTGAGCCACTCGTCGTTCAACCTCCAGTCCAGATGGCAGACGCCGTTTGATGACTTGCACGATAGCCACTTCGGACCAGGCGTGCCATTGACAACGACCTGGCTGCCCCAGCGGGGCAACTTGCTGCGGAAACTGCGGCCAAAGGCTTTGACGTAGCCGGGCAAGCCATCCACCGCCAACAACAACGGACGACACAAGGCCATTTGGCGCACCTTGTCCGTCAGGCTTTGCAGCAAGCGCTTATCCCGTCGCGGGCTGATGACGCCACCTAACCAGAGTCGGGTGGATACCATCATCGCCAACGCCATCCACACCGAACCGCCTTGTACCTTGACTTTGATTTCATCCGCTTGCACTTGTTGCAAGTCCAGTGGCTGGCTGGCAATGACCGCTTCATGGACATGTGCGCAATGCACACCCGCTCGTTGCCACCAATTCTTGACCGTGCGCTCATCAAACCCAAAGGCTTTGACGATGGCCTGGACAGGACAGCCATACGCCAGCAAGACGATGACCCACATCACTATTTGCGGGTCGGTGCGCAAGCGATAGAACAATGTCCCTTTGCTGACGGCAAATGTTGTGTTGCAGACATGACAATGACATCGCTTTTCTTTTTGGCTATGGACGGTGATATTGCCTTCACCCCGTTGTCCTCTAGCCGGACAGTCGATATTAGGGCAAAATAGTTGTTCTGGATTCATCATGTCTCCTACTGATTTCGGTTCTGCAAAACTTACCAGTATGCATGATGAATCCTTTTTTGCCAAATTGGCCGTTTTTGACGGTCAACCACGATTTACTGTGGTGCTACCAAAAGATTGCCTGGATTTTCTTTTTAATTGTTGGAAATGTTTTGGCTATGATAATTTTTTGGTTCATATATATTAAGGATTGGCGATTTAACAACCTGGACACGTAAACCTTACAGGTCTCTAAAGACCTGGCAGGTTTGTTCAACTTATTTCGTCGCCAATCCTAAGGGTCTGTCCAGAAATAACTCAGTTAATTTTTGATTGAAAACTAGAAGTCGGATGGATGATGTAGTTCCACTCACCATGCCAAGAATCAGGTTCCAAGCAAACAGATTCAAGTTGTGCCTCAGAGACGCTGTGGCAGACCAACTTTTTTTAATGCTTCATCAGGCGACCATACGTCGGTTTGGCAGCTCTGTCCCAGAAGCCAGTCCGGATTGGCGGTAGGGTCGCCGCCAGATATTTCAATAGCGACCCGAAAATCATGGTCAGTGCCGGCAAGCGCGTGAGCGCGGTCGGGTGGTGGACATAATGCCGACCGCCGCTAGTAGACGGGGGACCAGACCTCAACCTTTATTTCAACGCTATCCTCAGCAACAAGCGTGTGCGTTTGCGTTGGTTGAGACGCAGGCAGAAGATTGTCCCCATGCTTTCGCGCCAATGGGCGCACCACTTCAGCCTGGTCGCGGCTGGGCGTTGGCCCCTTGTTGGAGGTTCGCGGCGGTATCTTGCCTGCTGTTTTGCCGAAGGTGCAGTTCTTGGCTAACCGTACCACACAGTTATTCACCCCATGCCTAACCGCATCTACCAATGAAAATCCAGCATCAAAGAGGGCCAGGTCCGTCTCCGTCAGCTTTTTGCCGACCTGCTTGTACACCTTTTCCATCTCCGCGGATGGCGCGTTTTGACTCGTATCACCGCAGACCAGTAGTTCCAGGATGGCGACCCGTTGTTCTCCAACACGCCCTGTTGTCCCCATCATGCCAAATGGCACACCGGGCACCGCTTTGTGGGCATCTGAATCATACGTTTTGCTCTTCAGCCCTTTCACTCGTGCCCTTTTGTATGCCGTCATATCGACGGGTTTCAGCTGGTACCCTTGAATCACCGTTGCCTGCCATTGACCAGCCGCGTCTACTTGCTTTTTCAACTCGTCGAGCAACTCCGCCAGATTGAACTGACCGTACGTGATCGCTTTGGCTGCCCGACGACTCCTTGCGGCTCGTTCTGCCTCGTCATCAATGAATGCGCTCAAATACGGGTCGACCGCGGGCATGATGCCACCGCCTGATTCGACAAAGTATCCGCTGTACATCGCGCTGATGACATCACAGATTCCTAAATCGGTTCCTTTCGGCAGCGTGGCAACCATTTGCTCAATTGCTTGTTGCACCTGATAATGGATAGCTGTGGGCGTGTTGGTGTTGGTGTTTGTTTTCACATACTAATCATCCATCAACACGCCCCTTTTTGCACCCCCTGTTTTCTCTCAGTTAGGGAAAACCAAAGTTACATACGGTTTGCATTATCGAAAACATTTACACAACAGGGAATTGCATGGATAACGCAAATGGAACTTCCGCAAGAGTTCTTGCTCAGACAAACGGGGTCATTGAGGAACCACCATCCTTTGGAGACATCTTTGCTGGTGCAGGCGGGTTGTCTCTTGGTCTCCTTCAGGCAGGATGGCAGGGCATATTTGCCATAGAAAAATCGCCAATGGCATTCGAGACCTTAAAATTCAACCTCATTGATCCGCGGGAAGAACCCAAGTTTGACTGGGTTGATTGGTTATCAGTTCAAGCAATCGACATAGAAGCGTTCTATCAAAAATGCCAAGACAACTTGGAGCAGATCAAGGGGCTTCCCCTTCTCGCAGGGGGGCCCCCCTGCCAGGGATACTCGCGCGCAGGCAAGAGAGACCCTAACGACGAACGCAATAAGCTTGTCGACAAATATCTCGAATTAGTTGAGCTAATAGAACCTCAAATGCTGCTACTCGAAAATGTCAGCGGCTTCGCCACAGACTTCAAATCAGCAAAAACCAAGGAAGGGGAGGAGTCACCCGAAGATCAAACAAGAGTTTACAATGCGGATCAAGAACTGCGTGAAGCACTTGATAGCATTGGTTACCAATCATTTGTTCGGCATTCTTTAAAGGCAAAAGATTTCGGTGTACCCCAATTACGCCCCCGATACATCCTGGTGGCAATCCAGAAACGCCTATTAAAGCACACTCCTAAGCTAGATCCATTTCAAATACTGGACGACATACGAAAGGGTTTCTTGCTAACAAAAAAGCTCCCCACAAACCAAGAGGTAACTCTAGAAAATGCAATTTCAGATTTGCTAAAAGAACACGGGACCACAACGTGTATTGAACCGGGTATGGGTAGGTTCGATCAAGGTGTTTACGGGCCTGCCGTGGGTAACTATCAGAAGTTGATGCGCACGTCGCGAAATGGGAATTTGATTCAAGCAGGAACGGTGGCTGACAGTCACCGCTTTCCAAATCATCGACCGCATACTATCGAGCGATTCCAGCTTATTATCGATACTTTTCGCCCTGGTATCCAATTGAGAGGGGAAGAAATAGAATCTCTGGGCTTAAACAAACATAGAATCGCACCTTTAGCTGCTGACGAAGCATGCCATACACTTACCAGTTTACCAGATGACTTAGTTCATTATTATGAGCCGAGAATCCCCACCGTAAGAGAGTATGCACGGATCCAATCATTTCCAGATTGGTATCAATTCAAGTCAAAGTACACCACAGGTGGACAACGCAGACGCGTTGAGGTCCCTCGGTATACTCAAGTCGCAAATGCCGTTCCACCCTTATTAGCTGAAGCACTAGGTATATCTTTACTTAAGGCATACACAAAACTAAAAATTGCATCGCTCCTCAAAAACCAATCAACTACGTTATTAACTCCCACGCCGAGGAGACAATCCAATGAAATATTATCGTAACGCACGTGTTGAGTGGCTACTATCTCGCTCTTATGGACAAGGTGGTACAGTCGCGCTACCAAGCTCATCGGGGGGGACAAATAAAAACCTGCTTGGTGATTTCCCCGCAGGAGTCCAGGATATTTTAAATAAATTAATAGATCAATATGCCTCGTGGATGAATCCTGCTCCACATGAGACTCCGGTAGAATGGTGTTTTCTGATAGGGGGTCCTGGCAACGGCAAATCAGAAGCGCTTAGAGTATTAGCCGATACATTAAATGTGCCTCTTCCGCATAAAGGGAAAGGGGAACCGGCACCAAGGACAGTGCCTAGCACCTGGCCTTCGGCAGCATCTCCCGTAGTCGAAGGTCTAGAAATAGCTTTCTTAAATGACGCTTCTATCCCTAGGCAAGAATCTATTGACAGCAATCACCCAGGATCACTCTTCTTAGACCTTGTGGATGGAATGAACCGGCTCCTCAACAAGAATACACCTGTTATATTATTTGGAAACGTAAATCGAGGTATCCTTATTGAAGAAGCGGCAAGGCTAAATGCGAAGCACCCTCTTCTTTCTAGTGAAGCAGGCTTAATCGCCGAACAAATAATAAAATGGATACTAGCTCCTCCCACTAATGTTTCTCCAACAAATACTATAAACAAACTAAAAACTATTGTGCCCTTCGATCCTAGAAAACCCTATTATGCACAATTTATTGTTCCTCTTGCAGGCCATGGCGCTAAACATGATGTGCGGGTACACGTTGTTTTCTTAGACGCCCTGTCTCTGTTAGAGCCGACGCCAGATACAGGGAAAGGCTCAATTGTTTTTTCCAATACAGGTATCCCAACTATCGAAAATTATCGTCCGTTCGGCTGTTTCAGTGATAAAGGAGCGGCCAGAGAAAAAACGGTGGCAGGCGACTTATTATTAAAAATAGTAAATGCAACCGAATGGGAAAATGGATACTGCAGGGATCCGCGAGACAAAACCTTATGTCACGCATTTAATGTGTGCCCGTTTGCTCAAAACACAAAATGGTTAAGAAGTCTTCCCTTGGCCAGAAATTTCCTGGATACTCTCCGATCAGCAGAAATCACCGCATCTCGCAGGTTAACTTATCGTGATCTCTTGGGGCATTTCTCGCTAGCTATTCTTGGACAGCTAGAGGAGCGTTGGTTAACAGGACAGCATCCCTGTCAGTGGGTCGAAGAAAAAGCGAGAATGACTCAGGACACTCAGGGCGAAAACCAAAAAAGTGCGGTTACTGAATTAATAAGCCATCGCATCTATAACAATCTGTTTCCTTCTCCTGATACCACAGCTTGGAATCGCCTCAAGGTACCCACAACATCAAAAGACACTGTTTATAATGTAGCAATTCAGCGAATCACCTCAGAAAATGACTCTTCACGCTCCCGTTCATTTATTATTGCTTTCAACGATCTCGACCCGGCGCGTGACGTGGAAGATTGGGGAGGTGTTCGGGAACAAGTCCTCGATGCTATTGAATCAATGGAAATACTTGATCCGAGTCAAGAACTCCTAGAAATAGGGTGCCTTCCAGTTGAAGCTTACTCGGAGATAGAGAAATTAGTAGACCAAATACTTCCAGGCGAAATAGCTCAAGAACTAAGCGTGACCTCAAGGCGCGGTGAACAACGAGCTAAACTGCTTCGCAAATGGCGGAATACGCTTCTTTTACGACAAGTAGGCTTAGCTATCGGTCAGCTAGCATTTAAACATGCTTTGAATCTATGGCTCGCAGAACAAGAAAATGCCCTACGTGGCGGTGCACCATTGGAACTGGGAAAAGGTGTTGAAGCCTTAATTCTTCCTAGCACACGAAAAGGCGAGTTCTTACTAGCGCCGCTTCGTCCAAGAACTTACAGTTTGGAAAATGGAACACTGCCTCCGAATACCGTAATTGTGTCTGTGCCATTGCGAGAGCTTTGGGTAGATATAATACCTAAAGGAGATATGCTAACTGCAGAAATTCAACGCCGTCAAGGAACTCGCCCAATCGCCTCGCTCGTGATTGATTTAGCTATTGCGAGAGAGGCAGCTTTGCATGCAGATGAACAAACCCTTTCTTTCACTGAAATCGGGGCCTCAGCTTTTGCTCGCATAGAACGAGCGCGTGCATCCTTAGTCGGGCGAGAAAGATTAAATAAAGCAACAACCTACTTCACCGATCGCCTGGGTGATCGCTACAGGGTTGCCAATAATGCAGTGGGGCCGGTCCCTTTAAAAGTCATTCGAGAATAACATGAACACTTGGATACACGAGCATTTACCTCTAGATAGACCAGAATACGCCAAACAACCAGAATCTTTGCTAACAGACTTACTTTGGCGCTCCAAAGGTTCTAGTTTATCAGGTGAAATAAAGCTGTCACGAGAAAGCAGCTTGGTACGTTTAGTCCCCAAGCAAAGGCCTAGTGGAAACAAACCAAACATCGTAGAAACAGTACCAGTCGCAGAAACAACCGATGCTAGCACCTTGCTGCTCGAACAAAATGATGTAACAACACCCGTGGAAGCATTGCTGAAATCCATCCTTGCCCCAAGGTCTAGACAAGACAAATCTCTTGCTTGCGTGCCTGTACATCCCGATGTGGTCGCCTTACAAACTTTACAAGGACTTGTAAACAAGTTAGGACCGCCTAATTTAGCCAAGATTATCGAAAACGTAGGGTGGCTCGGCGGATCAGAGGGCGAAGGACACGTAGCGAAATCGTTCCTAGAGATTATGTATTCGCAAACTCCTGGTTCAGCCGAATACTTTACAAGTTTTATAACAACCTTGCTGCCTCTAGTAGCTCAAGAAACCTGGAAAAACCTCGTGGTTTCATACGGGGAAGAATCGACAATACCTTCGTCTTGGCCCGGCGTTCAACCAGGTTCTATTGATTCAACAAGGGGCAAATCTCTTCTAGCAAGCCAACACAAGCACACTCCCTTCAGGTGGTTCTGGTCGAAGTGGGAAATATTGTGCAATCCTGAAAACGGTTGGTACAAGGTTTTACCTACAAGACGCTTTGTAGACTGGGCGACCTGCCTTTTAAGAACCGGTTTATCTTTTGCCTATCTATGGGAAGCAAATTTCTATGTAGAACTACATTCCTGCCTTGTTGAAGAGTTGCAACAAAGAAAAGATGATCAACACAAAAAAGAGCAAACTCCCGCAATAAGACAATTGATATCAAGTCTAAGACATGGAGCTGTACTTGCTACGATTGAATCTCCTCTTGCTCCAGCAACACAAAAGCATGCATGGAACGCTATGCGCTCACTTTTGTCTAGAGGATATATAGCTAGAAAACGAATCGAGGAGCATCTTCGTAATGAAGCAAAGCCTTTTGAAATATCCAATAAGGTTAGCCTTGATTCATTAATTTTAGATTGGCTCGATTCCTTGACACAATCAAGCCTTGAAAAATTATCAGCACCACTTGAGGCCGAACAGAACGCTGCAGTCAACACACAAGAATTTGTTAGGTATCTCCTCAGGCCTCGTTCTTCAGACGACGACACCAGGGATCAAGCAGACTTCTATTACCTTGCCTTAACAAATTCCTCAGGCAGCTTTTGGTTTCAACCAGGCCCCGAATGGCTAGTTGTTACAGCTAGCTTACTAAGTCAAAATCCCGGGGGGGTATGTACCTTAAAAATGTTACTAGAGGATTTACAGATGCTTGGCATCAAAGTAGACAGGTGGATATTAGTAGATTTTCTTGAAAATGCAGGGCTTAGCACAGACAGTCCGGACGCAGACAATGCATTAGTTATCCAAGCCGGTTTCTAGGGGAACTTTATATGCCAATACTGGGAAAAGCCATAGCAGCTCATATTCAAAAACTTAAGGGCTTGTATTCAGTGGAATTACCCTCCGCCCTGAATGAAGAGCTTGTTGATCTTGTATCGACTTGCAACAGCGTAACAAACCCAAGCCGAGCGTTACTCGTTGTTGAACCAAATGATGCAGATGTCAATCAAGTGAAAACAACAACTTGGGCGGAATTGCTAGGGTGGAGGACAAACGAAGATCGTGTTTTTGCATGGCAGCGAGGTGTACGCGAGCCCGACACATCATTCCAAAGCGTAGTAAAACCTTTCATTTCAAGCCGCTTTCCAGGTAACCCTGGAGGAGAATGCACACTAGACTTGCTAGCAAGGCTCAGTATTGAAGAACTGTGGAAACGACGTAATTTAAAGCCAATAGGCGACACATTCACGTGTTTTTTGAATACCGCAAGATGGATAGCCAATCTCCTTCGCTATGCATTCGAGAAAGTGGGCAGCACTCCCAGTATACATTGGAGCGATCAATTTCTTGTTCACTGGGCACAAATGCTCATTCATCTCGACCACGGATTAGAAAATCTCGCAAATCTTGGTGCCCTCCCCCAACCTCGGCATGCTTGGGAAATAGTTAGATTGGCAGGGGTTCCAGTCCCTGGGGAAATCGCTAAAGATGGAAACCCATTTCTGAAACCGCCCGAAGAATTGGGCGAGCGAGGGCAAAAAGCAACTGTTGATCTATGGCAAAGTGTTGTCGAAGATTATGTCCTAACTCAAGAAAACACGGCGGTTTTGCTGACCGCCCTTGATTGGAAGGTTTTAGGGGCAGGCGAAACCAGCTCTTGGCGCGATTTAAATTGGAATATTTCGCCTACACATACTTCATCAAGCATAGTCGCTGCCCCCAAAATTGGACAGATGGTTTTTACATCATCGCCTTCCCCAACTTTGCTTAATTCAGATCTTCCCACTTTTCCAAATGCTCCTAAACCAGCATGGTGGGGAATAACTGACGCGCATATTCAAGAGTCTATTAAACATCTGCATGAAACGGTGCAGTTCGAACCTACTTCATCATGTTCAAACCTTAGCCAAGCCCTAGAGGGGCACGATTTATATTGGTTGCACACACGTTCAGGTACAGTTGCATTCAACCACACAAAAACCCGATGGAGGTGCCAAGTAACTGTCAGAGACTTGGAACTAGTTTTTAAACACTCCTGGAAAAAATTAATAGTCTCACATTCGATGCCAAACGATAAAGGGGATGGCTATGTTTGGCTTAAGCCAGATGACGTGACTTTAAAGGTAACAGGCGCAAAGCCTGGAACACCTCCCCTAAAACTATCCACCGTAGCGAATCTTCAATTATCTCTTGCCTTTGATTTAGTCCTTGAATACTCATTCCCAAAAGACGAAGTATCAAAAGCGGTTGAAGGAAGTTGGCGCCCAATAAAAACTGTACGTATTCAAGCAAAAGTGCATGATTGTGTGGACGGGGAATGGAAAACATCAAAAAGATTCGTAGATGCTTCTTTGAAATTCGTTGTTCCATCACCGTCCAGTCCTACAATCCTGGTCGGGAAATCAAAGGGCAAGGTGATCGTTGCACCTAATAACGGTGATAACTTCACAGCTTCATTTGAACTGAGAAATCAGTGGGAAGCCGAATTGACGCCTAATCTTGTTATAAAAGAAGAGGGACTGTACGAAGCGAGCGTGTACGATGGTCGTCTGGACCCTTCAAATCCCTCATTTTTACCAGAAGCCCTTCCTGGCAAAAATGGCAAATCTTTTGCGGCAAGCACAAACCTAACTAATGAACCACATAGAAAAAAGCTCTACTTGGATGAGGGTGATGCAATCACCATTGAGGGAAAGGAGGGTACTCGTGAGATTGCAATTGTAAAGGTCCAAGAAGTATCTGGAAGTTTGTCGTCCGGGCTACTATCTGCAATACGCGGGCTTCCATCAGGACAGCGTCCACCATCCAGCGAGGCTCGTTCCAGTCTCTTGGGTCGCTATCAAGATGCCATTTCAGGCACCTTGTGTACACTCCAAAATAACATTCCTAACTCGCTCTATCAATATGTGGTCTCGACAGGTGACTCGCTAGCTGCGTGGCCATCACATAATGGCGGTCCTTCACCGCAGTTTGTTTTCGAAAAGAAGGAGGGATTTGTATTACCTGGTATCGAAAACGGGCCGAGTGAGAACCTAATCAACACGATAGAGTGGTCACATTTTATGACTACAGTGAAGAAGGTATGTTCATACCTTGGCTTTGAATCTGGCAATGATAGCTTTTGGCTTTCTGGCTTTAATCCAAAAGTTATTCCCGGCACAGTTGTCAAGTCGTATGTTGAAGACCATCAAGCTCTAGTAAAGGCAGCAAAAGAAATTAGTCTTACCGATGCTTTTTGGGCTGCATACCCTTTTTCTATTGCAATCGTGGAAGGAAAACCGGGGGCCATGCGAGGACAATTGTTGTCCCTTTTGCTTTCGCCCTTGCACCCAGCCCGTTTGGCTTGGGCTTTTTCCTTGGCATTTATTGCCAGTGGCAAAAATGTTAGTCATCACTTACTTGGACTAGCCGAAGGATGGAATATACCTTTTACAGGATATGCAATTAATGCCGCTGGGCAGAAAATACCCCTAATCGCGATACCGACAGATCCCGGCCAGGAACAAGATTTTGTAAGCTGGAGTGCACTAGCGGTCCTTGACCTTACCAAAGGATTAGCAGAATTACCGGCAAGCGCAGCAGGGTTACCTCTTCCTTGGGGGGGACAAACGGGAATAAATAGAAAAGTTGTTGAACATGCGCTTAAGGACTACTTAAAGGTATATTCTCATATCAATTCCCTAGAAATTGATATGCGGTCAATTTCTGAAACACCCCGTTCGCGAGAAATCGATGAAGCTGTATTAAGATTATTGGGAGGGTCAGACTCACTCAAAGAAATAGAGAATCTTGGAGGCAGTGTCCGCGTTTGGGACTCGACGACCCGTTTAGGTTTCCCTCCCTCGCGAGATGAACTCTTCGTGTTACGAGAAGAAGACAGTCGAAAAAGCCCCTTCGAATGGAGGATTTATAGCCCTGCTTCCAATACCCCTCTCAACGCAGATCTGGCTTTCGTTGAAAATTCAAGCGTTCATTTGGCCCCAGTCGCTGGTACGACAAAAGGGGTCATCGGTTTGTTGCCTTTAAGAAGATTTTTCCCACCCACGTTAAGAGGTCTCGAATTCGATCAAAATTATGCCGCAAGACCAGGAGAAGACTTGCTGGGGCTATCCTCACTGCTAAAGGAAATAGAATACGCGACCGACGATCCCTTGCCAGCCTTGCGTGCAAGGCCACGCGCCGAATCCCTTGGAGTTGGACTAGGTGCAAGATGGGAAGTTTTAGGAACGTTTAACCTTGATCCTGGTTTATTATCAACAGTGGTTGCTTTGGAAGCGCAATCTTCTGGGAAACGGTTACTTTGGGAATGGCGCCCCTCATGGCTAGGCACTGGTTCAAGGGGTGCAGACGAAATATCACGGCGCCCCTACTATGTCATAGGGAAAATCCCTGCATCTCTTCTGAAAGCTTTAGAGTTTAGACAAGGGTTTACATCCAAGCAGGCTTCTAGAATGTTGCTCGATCTAGGTAGACGAGGAATTGGTGTTACTTCACTTCAGGCGGCAGGCGGTACCCAGGAGAGTGCTGCAGCCGGATATTTCTATGCCTTAAATCTACTTCTTCCTTCACCAGAAAATCCATTACGTGCCTCATGGGTACCTGCTGATGATTCACGCATTATATGTGGATTGATCCCCATTGATCCCGTTGAGTCCATCTTGGAAGCCATGTCAAGCGAAAGATTAGGCCGTAGGGCAGACCTACTGGCCGTGCAAATGATACTTAAGGAACCCGCTAAAATTCAGATTTGCCTCCTCCCAATTGAGATTAAGCATCATGGAAGAGCGAGTGATCCTGAGCCGTTACCTGGTAATCAAGATAAAGAACGCAACCGTGCACGGAAACAGCTTGCTGAAACAACATCCCTGGTCAAGCAAATAACCAATGCTCTTGATCCTAAGAGCAACGAGAACATAGACGTTTTGAGCTCATACGCCAGACTTCTTGGATTAGCTACCTTGCTCGATCTAGCAATGGGGCTAACTCCCATTCCTGTAGAAGCGGATATACGCAGAAAAATCATAAGTCATGTACTCAAGGGGCAAATTAGTATTGGCGTAGGAGAACCTATACTACTTTGGTTTGCACCCGGATCTATAACCCTGAGTGGCAAGGCCTGTCTCGAAAACGAATTTTATCAAGACGAATGGCTAATAAGAGAAGTGTTCATCGATCCAACTGCTGTTCGGGGATTATGGTGGAATGATGAAGACATTGGTCCTGACGAGAAAGAGGTAAGAACAAAATTTGACTCGATAATGAAACAATCCATATCAACTTGCCAACCAAGTTTTGATGTAGATGCTCTCGGTATTCAGGCAGCCTTGAAAGACTTGCTAAACTTGGTTTCTTCTCCACGCATCGATGATTTAGATACGGCATCTGAGCAGAAGGCTAGTAACAATTATGTTGAACCACAGGACCAACCTGATTTATCATCTAAATCTTCAGAGAAAACGTTAACTGTAGAGCAAAAAAGGGCAAGCGATAAAGGCACAAATGTAGACCAGGACCATGGCGATGAAATCAATGGACAAGTTATGCAGGACGAGGATGCTTCTAGTATACCTGATAAGGAAACCAACAATAGTCAATCCAATGTCCCTAGCCCAACAACAGTCATTCAACCAGCTACTGTTGTTGGGTGGCCTGAACACACGTCTCGCTGGGCTGTTGTGGGGAAGCTTTTAGGGACAGATGAGATTGTAGCCCTAGATTTCGACCACCCTAAGACCGTTGGTATATTCGGTTACATGGGATCAGGTAAGAGCTACCTACTAGGAACGATCATAGAATCCGCCTTAGAATCAATTCCGAATATCAACTCGCTTTCGACACCTTTAGCTGTAGTTATATTTAATTATCGACGAAACGCTCTCGACCGTTTCGAACTGACTTCATTGAGCATCCCCAATCAAAAAGGCTCAGATATAGAAAGGTTAGCCACTCAATACGGGGCCACGCCTCAATCGATCCGCGATATTCATATTCTTTGCCTACCTGGGGAGTTAACACCGGAAAGACAAGAAGAATATTCAGGTATCCCTGCTTCCGAATTATATTTTGATCCAGCTACCCTCACAGTAGAGGATTGGGAGCTATTGATGGGAGAACCAGGCAGTGGGGCTGTGTTTGCACGGACCATTCGCCACGCATTAAGAGAACTACGTTCATCTGGAGAGGTTACACTTGAAAATTTAGAAAACTTGGTATCAAGTATGCTCCGAGGGCAAAGTCGAACAGCAGCACAACTTCGCTTTGAGTTTGTTCGCCAGTATATTTCTCAAGAACGCGGTTTAGATTTCAATCAAATACTCAAACCTGGCCGAGCCTTAGTACTAGACTTAAGGCAACCTCTATTTAACAAGGAAGATGCCCTGCGCTTTTTCTTAGTATGCACAAACTACGTTAGCCGTATTCAAGGCCGTTTCAACAAGTTAATTGTGTTTGATGAAGCGCATGAATATCTCAGCAATGAATTCGGAGAAAAGATAGAATCCCGTATCCGGTTAATGCGGCACGAGGGTACATCTTACGTATTCGCAACACAAGATGTAGGCTCCATTCCACTAGCTATTCGACGCTTCATAACTACGAGGTTTGTCTTCGACCTTGGTACACGGGAAAATGTTGAAGACCTCTTGAAATTTGCGCCAGAGTTTTCTGACTACCCCCTACAAGGAATGCATCCTGGTGAATGCTTTGTTCAAACTCATCAATCTACCAACAACGTCTTTGCACGCCCACGAGTCATTAATGTGCGCCCACGAGTTACGCACCATGGCGGAGCTAGCCGTATTTTTTCTAAAGGTTCATCAACGCAAGAATCATGATCGGATAAACCCACACTTTTTGTAAATATTAACGGGTTACCATCTCTTGAGGGATGTCATATTCATCGTCTATCTAATGACGGCCCGGATATTCCAGAAAACGTTGCGGCAATATACCCTGGTGAGACCACAGTTAATCGTGGTCGGTTAACACCATCGATTTATCAGTTCTAGCAACGCTTTAGAAGGCCGCCCACGTTGCTTGGGTGGTGTCCAACGCGGTGGTGGCACACGATACATTAACAATTCATCGACTGTCCAGATGTGGTCTGTCAATCCCGCTGCGATAGCTGGCGTGCGCGGCACCCAACGATACCCCTTTCGCCCACAGACAGACGACAACGCAAAGAGCGATGGGGGTCGCAAAGGTTGTACAAACACCCTGTGACATACATACCCACCGTTAAGGTCGCCGTTTGTTGCGCCAGATGCCGCGTGCGCCGGCCCAACCAGCTTAGGCGAGAGCGGAAGGTGGCATTGAGCCGCTCAATGAAAGCGGTATTGATAACACCCACTCCATTTTGCGTCGTGGCAATCAGCTTCTCTACCTGTTGCGGGTCACCCTGAGCCACTCGTCGTTCAACCTCCAGTCCAGATGGCAGACGCCGTTTGATGACTTGCACGATAGCCACTTCGGACCAGGCGTGCCATTGACAACGACCTGGCTGCCCCCAGCGGGGCAACTTGCTGCGGAAACTGCGGCCAAAGGCTTTGACGTAGCCGGGCAAGCCATCCACCGCCAACAACAACGGACGACACAAGGCCATTTGGCGCACCTTGTCCGTCAGGCTTTGCAGCAAGCGCTTATCCCGTCGCGGGCTGATGACGCCACCTAACCAGAGTCGGGTGGATACCATCATCGCCAACGCCATCCACACCGAACCGCCTTGTACCTTGACTTTGATTCGGAATGTGTCAATAGTTTTGGGACACTAAAACCGATAAATTAGTGAACAAAGCCTCGCTCACTGGGCTGATGGATAAGTGGATAACTCTCCGCTGCGCTGCGAGTTACCCACTTACCCACAGCCTCTACGACGACTGCTGGTCATTCCTCTCCAGCGGGGGATTAATCCAGACGGCCGTTGGCAACTGCGGCGCAACGGGCGCCCCATGCACAAATCGTTCCGGATGTTTCTCATAAGCGGCGGCCAAAACAGCTTGTCGCTTGAGAGTCAATTCAGCGGCCTGGCCATAGTGAACCGTGGCCGGGGTCATCAGGCCCAGACTGGTATGCCGGTGTTCATGGTTGTACCAATGAAAGAACGGGCCGTGCCCAGATGCGGGCATCGTGTAATCCGCCAAAGCGGTCGGGATAATCCGGGCGGTATTTCATCGTTTTGAACTGCGCCTCGGAGAAAGGATTGTCATCGGAGGTGTAGGGTCGGGAATGACTCTTGCCCACACCCAGGTCAGCTAGCAGCAGGGCCAAAGTCTTGCTGGTCATGGAACTGCCGCGGTCAGCATGGAGAACCAACTGGTCGGGTTCAATGCCCTGTTTGCTGCAACTGTCAGCCACCAGTTGCCTGGCCAATGAGGCCAATTCCCGCTGGGCGATCAGGTAGCCGACCACATAGCGGCTGAAGATGTCGAGAATGGTGTACATGTAATAGTAGACGTAGGGGACAGGGCCGCGCAGCTTGGTGATATCCCAGGACCAAACCTGGTTCGGCGCGGTAGCCACCAGTTCCGGCTTTTTGTAGGCTGGATGCCGCTTCTGGTTACGCCGCTCGCGCACTTCCGCGTTTGCCCGCAGGATGCGGTACATCGTACTCACCGAACAGAGATATTCCCCTTCATCCAGCAGCGTGCCATACACCTGGCGGGGCGAACTATCCACGAAGCGTTCACTGTTGAGCGTATCCCGCACCGCCTCTCGCTCCGTCACGGGCAACGACCGCGGCGATGGCGACGCCGGTTTGGGTTCCCGCGCCGGTTTCTCCTGCTGCTGCCGATAGTAGCAAGCGCTGCGCGGATAGGCCAGGGCCGTACACGCCTCGCGCGTGCTGGTTTGTTCCGCCAATTCGCCCACTTGCCGTCTCATGATTTGTCCTCGCTCTCCTGCTCCAGGGTGATCCCCAGTAGTGCGGAGAGTTTTTTGAGCCTCTATAATCAGTTCGGCTTTTGCCAACTGCCGTGTCAATCGGGCATTTTCCCGCCGCAACCGGCTCACTTCTTCCGCTTCAGGATTGCTCTTGGGACCCGTTTCCGCGGTGTCAATCCGGCTATCTGGCCTGCTTCCTGCTGCCGTCGCCAGGTTGTCAGATGGGAGGAATACAATCCTTCCCGCCGTAGCAGCGCGCCGATGCCGCCTGACCATTCCCGGCATTTCTCGGCTTCTTCCAATACCCACCGCTTGTAAGCGGCGGTAAAGGTGCGCCGGTTCGTGTTCTTGGTACGCGGCAATACTTCCGGGTCGGGTCGGTCGTCGGGTCCAATGCCATTTTTGCTGAGTTTGTTTGCCTGTTTTTGTGTCATGATGTTCCTCTTCGCCCATGAATTCTACACTAAATTCTGAGTCTGAAGTGTCCCACTCTATATTGACACAATGGGATTTCATCCGCTTGCACTTGTTGCAAGTCCAGTGGCTGGCTGGCAATGACCGCTTCATGGACATGTGCGCAATGCACACCCGCTCGTTGCCACCAATTCTTGACCGTGCGCTCATCAAACCCAAAGGCTTTGACGATGGCCTGGACGGGACAGCCATACGCCAGCAAGACGATGACCCACATCACTATTTGCGGGTCGGTGCGCAAGCGATAGAACAATGTCCCTTTGCTGACGGCAAATGTTGTATTGCAGACATGACAATGACATCGCTTTTCTTTTTGGCTATGGACGGTGATATTGCCTTCACCCCGTTGTCCTCTAGCCGGACAGTCGATATTAGGGCAAAATAGTTGTTCTGGATTCATCATGTCTCCTACTGATTTCGGTTCTGCAAAACTTACCAGTATGCATGATGAATCCTTTTTTGCCAAATTGGCCGTTTTTGACGGTCAACCACGATTTACTGTGGTGCTACCTATACCCTAGTTGACATAGAAAAGCGCATTTTGGACGCGAACGAGAGGGGGTGCGAGAAGAGATCACCTGACGTATTCGCCTGAAGGAGAGCCACCTTGGGCAAACGATGCTCCAAGCCGGAGATTAATCAACCCACAGATGAACAAGTCGCCAAGTTCAGAGGCGATATTATTACTTGGTTTCATCAACACGGCCGTCATTTCCCATGGCGTAACAAGTCGGTTTCTAATTATGGAAAAATTATAGCTGAAATACTTCTTCAACGAACCCAAGCTGAAACTATTAGAAATTTCTAGTTCAATCGTTTTTTGTGGCTACACCTAAACCCCTGATTAGATGAGGCAACCAAGAGGTTTTCTAGCCAGTTTTCTCGATAAACAAATCCATTCAGCTTGTGAGCAGGTGACTGATACTCCTTGCTCACTTTTGATCGCGGACAGTAAGGGCGAAAGTTGTGCAACAACGCCCACGCACGTGTCCTCAGGTCAGCCACTTGTAGATTCCCATGAAAATATCGTCCACCCGCTAGCCAGCGAGCCATAAGCCCCATGTGGCGGTCAAGCATATTGCTGGTACGGTGGGCTGTAGGATGGTCAAATGCGAGACAGTATTGGTCAGCTCGCTGACATAGTTTGTCTATGGCCTCGATTGCATAACCACTTAACTTGTCTCGATTGTGCATCACCCACTGCTGAAGCATGGTAATGCCCTGTTTGAAATCGGGACGACTTGTCGCCTGGTAGATACCCCACACTTGTTGTTTGATTTGGGTGTAGGTGTTACCCAATCGCTTGCATCGCCCCCGTATTTTGATGAAGGCATGTAAAAAGCACAGGATAATTGTGATGGCTGGAAACAGGGTCTGCCATGCCTTACTTGTCGCTGCCCATCCATCTACATTGACCGAATCGGGTTTGTAACTGGGGTTTAGCTGCTGTGCTTCTTCTTTGAATACCTCGTAAGCAGCGGTCAACCCTTCTGCATCGGCGCTCTGGGATACAGCCGCCCCCAGTACGCAATCCTGGGCTACTGTCGTGGCTACGTACCATTTGCCGCCATGGGCTTTGGCATGTTTTTCATCTGCTAACAGATCAGTTGGCAGCTTTTCTGCTTCTTTCACGGTCGTTCCCACTAGACTGAATCGACCAAACGACTCGGTAAGACGGTACCAATAGCTATCGTTGCGCCCAAACACGTAAGTCAACGCCCAATCGGGAACACCGAACTGCTTCAAGAAGAGCGCCTTCTCTACTTCTGTTACCGTTCCTACCAGATAAGGCAGCAGGTCGCATGGGGCAATGGTGTAGGCCAGCTTTTGCCCCGCTTCATTCTCTATCTGTAACCGAATGCGGCGCAAGTGTACTTCTGGCATTTTCTTCGATGGCCTTGTCCATCCGTGCAGTTTGTATCCGGCTTGCATAGCTGGTGGAAACAATTCGGGATGGCTTGCCATTTGTTGTTCAATGTAGGTTTTGGCTTGTTGTGGGTCGGTCATCGTTTCTTGGTACTCTTCGTACTGCATTGGAATCACAATCCGTCGTGATTCCCACCGAGCGTTGTTTTTGTCTGTGCTATACTTGCGTTGCTGAGGGATTGTTGGTTCTGTCACAAGCCCAACAATGCCTCAGTTTCCTTTCAGACACAAATTCCGTTTGAACTAGGAAATTTCTTTCCCTTTAGTTTTCCGTAAATGGGGTTTGAATTTTGGTGCTTCAAACCCGAAATCAGGCCTTTGCGAGCCGGATAGCTTCGTATCCAGGCGGCAAATGTGCCGTAACCGAAGCCTTCTTAGAAAGTTGGTTGGAAAGTGGCAGACCAACTTTTTTTAAATGCTTCATCAGGCGTCCATACGTCGGTTTGGCAGCTCTGTCCCAGAAGCCAGTCCGGATTGGCGGTAGGGTCGCCGCCAGATATTTCAATAGCGACCCGAAAATCATGGTCAGTGCCGGCAAGCGCGTGAGCGCGGTCGGGTGGTGGACATAATGCCGACCGCCGCTAGTAGACGGGGGACCAGACCTCAACCTTTATTTCAACGCTATCCTCAGCAACAAGCGTGTGCGTTTGCGTTGGTTGAGACGCTGGCAGGAGATTGTCCCCATGCTTTCGCGCCAATGGGCGCACCACTTCAGCCTGGTGGCGGCTGGGCGTTGGCCCCTTGTTGGAGGTTCGCGGCGGTATCTTGCCTGCTGTTTTGCCGAAGGTGCAGTTCTTGGCTAGCCGTACCACACAGTTATTCACCCCATGTCTAACCGCATCTACCAATGAAAATCCAGCATCAAAGAGGGCCAGGTCCGTCTCCGTCAGCTTTTTGCCGACCTGCTTGTACACCTTTTCCATCTCCGCGGATGGCGCGTTTTGACTCGTATCACCGCGGACCAGTAGTTCCAGGATGGCGACCCGTTGTTCTCCAACACGCCCTGTTGTCCCCATCATGCCAAATGGCACACCGGGCACCGCTTTGTGGGCATCTGAATCATACGTTTTGCTCTTCAGCCCTTTCACTCGTGCCCTTTTGTATGCCGTCATATCGACGGGTTTCAGCTGGTACCCTTGAATCACCGTTGCCTGCCATTGACCAGCCGCGTCTACTTGCTTTTTCAACTCGTCGAGCAACTCCGCCAGATTGAACTGACCGTACGTGATCGCTTTGGCTGCCCGACGACTCCTTGCGGCTCGTTCTGCCTCGTCATCAATGAATGTGCTCAAATACGGGTCGACCGCGGGCATGATGCCACCGCCTGATTCGACAAAGTATCCGCTGTACATCGCGCTGATGACATCACAGATTCCTAAATCAGTTCCTTTCGGCAGCGTGGCAACCATTTGCTCAATTGCTTGTTGCACCTGATAATTGATAGCTGTGGGCGTGTTGGTGTTAGTGTTCACATACGAATCATCCATCAACACGCCCTTTTTTGCACCCCCTATTTTCTCTCAGTTAGGGAAAACCAAAGTAATGTGACATTGTCGTACTACTATCGTCAGCGGCAGGTTCAGCATGCCCGTACCCCAGCGACGCCAGCCCCATCCCCACGCGCCTTGCCCGCGGCGGACTGGCTGCCGGCAGCCGCACCCCGAATGGTTAATGACGTGACATTCACCCATTCACAGATTAACTCTCTTTACGCGCCCGATTTCTGGGTCCGCGACATTCCTATCTACGGCAAAACCATCCTGGCCCCCATGGCCGGTTACTCTGACGTGCCCTACCGTGCCATTTGCCGCGCCTTTGGCTCCGCGATGCAGTATACCGAGTTCGTGGCCGTGGAGATGTTGCAAAGCGACCGCCCCAACAACCATTGGCGGCTGTTGGACCGGCGGCCGGATGAATCGCCGATGGTTTTCCAGATATTTGGCAGCGATGCCGGCAAAATTCTAAACGCGGCGCAGCGTATTGAGCAGTGGGGGCCGGACATTATCGACATCAATATGGGTTGCTCCACGCGCAAAGTGAGCGGGCGCGGCGCGGGCGTGGGCATGATGCGCGATCCACGCCTGGTGGCGGAGACGTTTCGCCTGCTGACGCAGCATCTTTCTTGCCCGGTGACAGGGAAGATTCGCCTCGGGTGGGAGGACCGGCGGAACTACCTGGAGATTGGCCGTATCATGGCGGACAATGGGGCGGCGCTGATTGCCATTCATCCGCGCACGAAGGAGCAAAAGTATGGGGGGGAGGCGGATTGGTCGGCGATTGCGGCGCTGAAGCAGGCGGTGGATGTGCCGGTGATTGGCAATGGGGATGTGACGGAGTCGGTGCATGCGGCGGAGATGATGGCGGCGACGGGGTGTGATGGGGTGATGATTGGTCGGGGGGCGATGGGTAATCCGTGGATTTTTGCCGGCATCCACCGCGCCAACCTCGCCTTTCCCGAAATCGCCCAAACCATCCGCCGCCACCTGGCGGAAATGGTCGCCTACTACGGAGAAAAACACGGCCTGCTCAAATTTCGCAAGCACGTCAGTCAATACCTGGGCGAGATAGACGCGCTGGCCGACCTGCTTCCCCCCCTGCTCCTGGCCCACAACGTGCCCGCCTTCCTCGCTCTGCTGGCGGAAGCGGAGGAGGTCGTCGCCCATTCACCGACATGGCACGAGGAGGCCGCGTGAAAATCAGTCGATAGGACGCTCCTTGATCGCGGACATGGCCTCCTCCAGCACCTGCCGGCATTCACCACTTTCCGCTGTTTCCGCTACCGATGGCGCTTCATCGAGCACTTCCCGCAAATCGCGCAGCGCCACCAGGTAGGAACCGCGCTGCTCCCAGGGATGCTTTTGCCGCGCCATCTTTACCCCGCGCTGATATTCCTGCACCGCCAGCCCGCGGCGACCGTTGTGCAGCAACGCCAGGGCCATATCAAACTGCGTAGACACCTCATCCTCGTCCACCGTCATCGCCCGGCCATAGACACGCATCGCTTCGTCAAACCGCCCCAACTTATAAAGGCACCAGGCACGAGTGGCCAACTGCGTGCTGTCCATTTCGTCCGCGGCTGACTCCGCCTGCGTCAGCGCTGTTTGATAGTACGCCGACGATCCATCCGCATCCCCCAAAATGCGCAGCGCGTCTCCCATCAGTCGCCGCCAGGTGGAATCCTCCGGCGCGAGCGCAATGGCTTGCTCATAGGCGTTGCGCGCAGCGGTCAGGTGAGGATAGCCCGTTTCGTCGCGCTGATTGTGCAACGACCAACCATAGACGCCTTGTGTCCAGGCATCCTGGCTATCCAGCGCGACGGCTTGCGCCAGCAAATCCGCCGCCACCGCGAATTCGCCGCTGTCGCATAGCAACTTTCCTTTCACGCCCAAAGCCCAGGCATAATCAGGGGCCAGGCGCAGCGCCTCGTTCAGCGTTGCCAATGCCTCTTCAAACCGATCTAGTTCCCGCTGTGCCGTAGCTTTACTGGCCAGGGTGAACTGGTCCTCCGCATTCAGCGCCAGCGCCTGATTGAAAGTGGCGATGGCTTCCTCATAGCGTTCCAGCAGGCGCAGCGCCTCCCCTTTAACGAAAAGGGCAAAGCCATAGTCGGGCTGCGTGTGGAGGACGCGATCCACGCTACGTAATGCTTCCTCATATTGCTCCAGGGCCACTTGCGCCGCGCCGATGCTGGCCAGGGTCCAGTTGAGGGATGCGTCGGACGCTTCCTTCAGTTTTAGCGCCTGCTTCAGTTTTTCCAGCGCCTCCTCGTTGCGCCCGACGCCGCGCAGTGATTCTCCCAGGTCCGCCAGAATCCAATCTGTATTGGGCATCAGGGCATCCGCCTGGGTGAGTGTTTCCACGGCCTCTGGCAGGCGGCCTAGCGAGCGCAGTACCTGGCCTTTTGTTCCCAGGGCCGTGCCATAATGGGGGTTCAGCGACAGGGCGCGGTCCAGTGGGGGCAGGGCTTCCGCGTACCGTTCGGCCAGGCGCAGCACTTCCCCTTTTTCGTAGTGCAACCAGGCCAGGTCCCCATTGACGGCAATGGCCGCGTCCAGCGCCGCCAGCGCGTCGTCATACCGCTCCAGGGAGCGCAAAATCTGCCCTTTTGTGCCCAACGTCCAGGCATCGCGCGCACCCAGTTCGATGGCGCGGTCAATGGTCTCCACGGCCTCCGCGTATTTCTTTTGCAGACGCAGCGCTTCAGCTTGCTGGGCGTAGGTCCAGGCATTATCGGGGACGAGGGCGATGGCGTGAGCGAACGCCTCCACCGCCGCGTCATATTGCTCCAGTAGGCGCAACCCCTTGCCCAGGTCGCCCCAAATCCAGGCGGCGTTTTCGTCAAGGGCCACGGCCTGCCGTTGCACGTCCGCGGCTTCGTCGTATCGGTTCAGCGATTGCAGGATGCGGCCTTTTGTCCCCAGGCCGGCGACGTCGTCAGGAGCGCGCGTCAATGCCTCGTCAATGGCGACCAGGGCTTCATCGTACCGTTCTAGCTGGCGCAGGCTTTCGGCACGGCGTAGTAGCGCCCAGGGATCATCGGGCGCGATGCGCAGGTAGACATCCAGGACGGTGAGCGCGTCTTGCGGGCGGTCCGTTAACCGCAACGACTCAATCAGGTTGGGCAGGAGCCAGGTGGCCGTGGGGAGCATTTGCAGCGCCTGCCACAGGGCGGTGGCTGCTTCTTCATAGCGCCCCATGTCGTAGAAGACCTGGCCTTTTTGCCCCACGGCCCAGGCGTAGTCGGGCTTGAGGGCAAGGGCGCGGTCGAGATTGGCGAGGGCGGCGTCATATTGTTGAAGTTGGCGCTGTACGTCGCCGAGGACGGCAAAGGCGAGGGGATTGTCCTGGGTGGTGGCCGTGACCTGGAGCAATACTTGCAGGGCCTCTTCGGTGTGGCCCAGGGTGTTGAGGACTTGCCCTTTGGTGACGAGGAGCCAGGGGGCGTTGGGTTCGAGGGTGAGGGCTTGTTCGAGGACGGTAAAGGCTTCTTGGGGTTGGTTGAGGGCCTGGTAGGCGATGCCGGCATATCCCAACACAAACGGGTCACTCGGTACAATGGCTAACGAACGTCGCAAACAATCCAGCGCCGTCTCATACTGCTGCATATCGCACAGGGTTGCCCCTTTCACGCCCAACACAAACGCATCCTGGGGGTTAAGCGCTTCCGCCTCCGCCAGCGCCGCCAGCGCCTCTTCCTTGCGACCCAGCGAGCGCAGCGCCTCTCCTTTGAAACCCAGTGCAAGGGTGTAGTTCGGGCGATAGGTCAGCGCCTCGTCTAAATGTGATAGCGCGTCGGTGAAATGGCCGGCATTACACAAAACCGCTCCTTTGATCCCCAACGCCGTACCCAGAAAAATCGGATTATCCTGGCTTTGCGCAATCGCCTGATCGAGCAGCGCCAGCGCCTCGTCGTACTGCCGCCGGATACGCAGCACTTCGGCGCGGCCAATGAGCGCGGGCGGCGACGCGGGATTCAGCGCCAGCGCCTCCCGGAACATCTCATCGGCCTCCGGCCACTTGCCGGCATCCACCAGATAAAGCCCCGCATCCTGGAAGAATTTCGCCGCCCGTTCTCCTTGCCCATCATCCCGCAAAATTTCCCCCATCAGGCGCAGCGGGCGCGGTGCGGTGGGCGTTTGTAGCAGCACCGGCTCCAGGGCCACCACAGCTGTCTCATACGCTTCTAACCGCCAGTAGGCCAGCGCCAGGCAATAGCGCGCATCCCGGTCATCGAGGTCAGCGTTTAGCGCCTGTTCCAGGTGCGTGACAGCTTCCGCGAATTGGTCCGTGAACGCCAGTGCAATGCCAAAATCATCATGGTCCTGAGGCGAGAGGTTGGCGTCTGGTTGCACCAGGTAGTCTTGAAACAACTGCGTGGCTTCTTCCGCCCGCGCGCGCATTGGCTCATCTTGGTCCTGTCGCCAATGGATGCGCGCGCCCAGGCTGGCGATGGCCGCCTGTAGGCCCAGGGCGTCCGCGGCGGGCAGCACGGCATCGGTGCGCATTTCGCCGATGACGCGCGATAGCTGGATCAGGCTCTCTTGCGCGTATTCGTACCTTTCCAGTCGGTATTCTTGCCGCGCCAGCTCTAGGCGCGCCTGCAAAATACGCAGGTTGGCCCCGGTGACGTTGGCGGCGTTAGCCGGGGGGGCGGAGGCGCCGGTGAGCGAGCTGAGGGCGGAGGAGAGGTCGGTGGATATGGGTTTGCCGTTTTGTTCGCTCATGATTTATCCTCCGCGGCGGGTGATGCCCACCTGGGTGCGTCCGGCGCGCCCCCTGCTGGGTGGGGGATTGAGAATGCGTTCCCAGAGGGCGATGGCGGCGGCGGCGATTTCATTTCGCTTTTCTGGGAAGAGGAGGCGGCTTTGCCAGGCGGCGTTGAGAACGTCACGTAGTTCGTGTTCCGGGTTGAGCGTAATGGCGGCGTTTGGTCCCTGGGCCAGCAGAGGCGGCCAGTCGGCGACGCTGTTCCAGGCGGTGATGGTGTAATCCACTTTGGCGTGCGCGTCGAGAAAATCGCCCAGGAATTCCACCATTTCCGTGAGGAGCGTTTTCTGGTCGTTGGTGAGCGCTTCCGTGGGCGTTGTTGCCGGCAACGCCGTGTCCCATTCAGTGCGTAAGGTTTGGATGATGGGGGTGTATGGGGTCATGGGGTTGCGGCGGTTCATCCAGTCGAGCATGGTAAGGATGACGAAGGCGCGTTTGGCGTGGGCGGCCTGATCGTGGCCGTCCTGGAAGGCGCGCAGCGGGTTCAGGCGGAGCAGGATGAGGGAGAGGGCGTAGCTAGGCCCCATGGCGTAGGTGGCGAAGGCGTCGGCCAGGCAATCTTGCAGGATGAGGACGGGCCAATCGGCGCTGACGCGGGCGGTGAGGAATTCGTGGACATCGGTGCTGTAGGAGACGAGGTGGCCGAATTCGTGGGCGACGAGGGGGAGCGCCCAGACGGTCCATTCGGGGAAGGGGAGGCGGATGATGTTGGCGAGGGTTTTGTCGACGGCTTCGTCGCGGGCGAGGATGGTGAAGGATTCCCAGTTGGTGTTGGGGACGAGGCGGAAGCGGCGTACTAATTCATCGGCTACCTGGCAAATGCCGGCATCCAATCCCATATCCCGCAGCGCCACCCCCCGCAAAAAGTCCACGTACTCGGCGAAAATTGGCTTGATTTGCGCCGCCGTATTGTTATTGAGTTCCGCCCACACCTCCCCCCGCAGCCGCGCCGCCGCCGCCCCGTGCGCCGCCTGCGCGGGACCGCTTGTCTGCGCGCTCAAAGCCTCCTCGGCGGCCGCGGCGGCAATCTTCTGCTGGATGGCGTCCAGGTCCTTGCTCCATCGTTCCGCCGGGCGAATCAGCGTCATGCCCAGCGTTTTGCCCAGGTCGCTCTGGTCGTCCAGTTCAATGAAGCGTTTGCGCCGCGCGGAAATAATGGTCGTGGCGCTGCCCAGGTGCGCCAACACGCCACGAAGCTGCTCCTCACTGTTGTTCAGGTCATCCTGGGCGTTATCCAATACCGTCTGATCGTCGGGGTGCAGGTCGGCGCGGCGGGACAGTCGATCCAGGGCGATGCGGGCGTTGCCCAGGCTGTACAAGGCCTCGTCGAGGAACGCCTGGATGCTGTCGTTGCGGGCCGCCAGCAGCGTTTGCAGGCGTTCGATCTCGTCGCGCTGGCCGCGGACGGCATCCAGGACGCGCTGCACCTGCTCCAGGTTGCTACGCAAGGCGTCCAGTCGTGTTTGTAGAATCAAATCGCCCATAGGAGACTCCTTGGGAGGTAGTGGTTGGTGGGGAGTGGATAGTGGTCAGTGGATAGTGGTCAGTGGATAGTGGTCAGTGGTCAGTGGATAGTGGTCAGTGGTCAGAAGCGGGTTGTCGACTGTTTTGGCGTAATTGGGCCAGGAATCGGCAGGCGGATAGGGATTGAAGGCCAATGGCTTCGGATTGCGCCCACTGCTCCAGGCGGCAGCGCCAGGCGGCGTTGAGAACATCGGTGAGGGTGTCACCCGCCTGGCAGATGGTGGTCAGGGGCTGCCCGGACATGAGGACGGTGGAGAGCCGGGTGGCACGCGCCCAGCCCGTGTAGGCGGCTTCATCGTGTAAATGGGTGCGCAACAACGCGAGAAAGCCGGTGGTCCAGTTGTCTAGTTGCTGGCGATTGGCGGAGGGCAGTTCGTGGGGCTGGTTGGTCGCTTGCAGCAGGGCGCGCCAGCGGTCGCGCAGCCAGGCGGCGACGGCGGCGAAGGGGTGGAGGATGGCCTGAGGTGGACCCAGCAAGTCGAGGGTTTTGAGGATGACGTAGGCGCGCCGGGCGCTGCCGGGGTGGTTGAAGGTGTCCTGGTCGGCGGGGTCGAGGCGGAGCAGCAGGGTGGCGTAGGCGTAGGCGGGGCCGAGGGTGTAGGTGGCGAAGATGTCGGCGAAGAAGTCGTTGAGGTGGGCGATCCGTTGTTGATCCGCCTGGGCTTCTTGCCGGATGAAGGCTTCGACGTGGTAGACGGTCTGGCCGGCGGCGCGCCCACGTATTTCCTGGGCGGCAAAGTAGCCGAATTCGCGCGCGGCCTGGGGCAGGGTCCAGAAGGTGGTTTCGGGGAAGGGGAGGCGGATGATGCCGGCAAGATCATAAAACTGGTCCGCGTCCGCCAAAATCGTAAAACGGTCCCACGCCAGCCCGCAGCGTCGGCTAATTTCGTCCAGCAGCGCATCGGCGACGGGGCACAACCCGCCATCCATGCCTTCGTTGCGGCTGAGCGCGCCTTGCAGCATGGCCAGGTATTGGCGGAAGAAAAACTGGCAGGCGGCGCGTGATTGGCGGAGGGTGGTCCAGGATGCCGGCATATCTAAACCCGCTCGAGGCAATCGCAAAGCCAGCATTTCCAGTGGGGCGCGTTGCTGCTTGATCTCCTGACGGAAGCTGTCCCGCACAGGCCGCCGCATTTGCGCCGCAATGGCTTCATGGTCCAGCCAGCCTTCCAGCAGGGCCAGTTGGTTCAGCAAGGATTGCACGTGTTGTTGCAACAAACTCACTTCATTCATTTTGATAGTCGGTCGCCGCCTGGCCTGTCTATTGCCCCAATTCCATCATTGCTGTCATTTTACCATATAAATGCAAGACTTTCCGACGTGTTTTCCCCTGATGGCTCATGTTGCGGTGCTTGGGCGCGGTCATTTGCGGAGGCGTGCCGCGTGCGCGGGGTGTGCCGGCATTTTGCCTCCCGACAAGCGCCACGATCACGGGGGATGAAGATGATCAGGATGGCGCGGATTTTGTTTTAGCCGCGTGCTATTTGCGGAGGAGGCGCAGGATTTGTTCTTCGAAGGGGCGGTTGGGGGTGAAGAGGAGGCGGTGGCGGCTGATAATGCCGGCACGGGCTATCAAATAAGCGTCCATCAACTGGCGCAGATGGGCGAGCGTGGCGTCGGTGTCCTGGCTGTAGCTCATGTGCATGAGGGGGGTGCGGACGGGGTCTTCCGGCGGCATCAAGCCTACCAACTGGTTCAACGTGAGCGCAAACAACTCCCCATAAATGGGGAATGGTTTGGCCCAGTCGCCACGGCGCAGCAGGCGGTAGGTATCCCAAAACATCACCCAGAAACGATTGTCCAGCGATTCCAGTTCGGCGGCGGTGATGGTTGGGCGTGGCAGGGGCAGGCGGGCGCAGGCAGCCTGGTACTGCCGTGCCCAATCGCCGTTATCCTTGAGGATGTGGATTTCCGCATCCCGTGGGTCTGGCTCCAGCGTGTCGCGGAGTTCGTACCGGTAGTCGGCTTTGGTTCCGTTGCTGTAGAGGCAAATGTGGAAGTAGGGGCGAATGTGGTCGGCGTCGAAGGATTTTGCCGGCACATACGGCAAAACGGACTGCACGAAAGCGGCGCGGTTCGCATAGGCAGCGTCGCGGGCGGCCATGCCGGCAAAAACGAGGGCCACGTCCAGGTCGGAGTAATCATCCTGGGTGCGACGGCCAAAGGAGCCGGACAGGAAGCAGGCGAAAATGGTTGCCTCTTGCCGCACGCGCTGCTGCAAACGAACGATAACGCGCTCTTGTTCAAACATGGCGATTCAGGTAAAGCAGCCTGCCAGGGTGAGGCTGAGGACGGTGAGGGAGCCGAGGAGCGTGCCGGCAATGATCTGCGCCGGCGTGTGCCGTTTCAAAAACAGGCGCACCCAGGCCACCAGGATTAACAGCGGCAGGGTGATCAACAGCGTCCAGGACCCGAAGACCAGCCAGGCAATCGCCACCGTGGAGGCCATGGCCGTGGCATGAATGCTGATCAACCAGAAAATGTTGATGATGCCCAATGCCGCCAACTCAATGACGTTGAACCAGGCCAGGCAGCGCAGCAGGTCTGGTCCATGAAACAGTCGGCTCAAGAGCAGCACCAGCAGGCCACAGAAGACGCTCACCAGGTAGGGCAGGTGGCGCTCGCCGGTGTTGCTCATGTGCAGTTCGGCGATGCGGCCCGTGCGCAACATAAACAGAACGAACAGGATGGGGGCGAGGGAGACAAGCAGCCCGTAGGTGATGCCCCAGGCGAGGCCGCGCCAGCCGGGGGCGGCGTACAGAGCCAGGGTCAGGCCGATGATGGCAAACATCACCGGGGGGCTGATGAGGTTGGAGAAGACGCGGGCGGCGCGCACGGCGCCGGTGCGGGCTGCGGGGGACCAATCACGAGGAGTCATGTGGGCGGTAGGTGGTGGGTGCAGTGGCGCGCTATTCGTTCTGGCGCGCCGGCGTGTATACCTGTTATGGGCTGCTGCTGATGAAGGACATGGCGATGCCAAAGAGCATGAAGAGGACGATGAGGACCAGGAAGAACAACATAAGCGCGGCGGCGGCGATACCGATGCCGGCAACCATCCGTGTGCGCTTTGGGTTGGTGGATTGTTCGGCGTTCAAGAAGGCGTAGAGACCGATGGCCCCGGCGACGAAGGGCAGGCAGTAGGCGAGACCGGTGCAGCTTGCCAGGGTGGTGATGCCGAGGATGCCGGCAATCAGGCTGGCGAGGTCGAAGGTGTTGCCGCGGTACGGGAGGTCGGCGGGTGGCGGGGGGGTGGAAGGGCTGAGGCTGGCGGGGATGGCTTCGGCGTAGGCTTCGGGTGGGGTAACGGAAATGCCGGCATCCGCCAGCAACCGCGCATCCATCTCACACAAACGCCGCCCATCCGCCGCGTACCACAGGCATTGCCCGCACAAAGGCCGCCCGCAAACCTCGCAACGCTCAATTGCCGCCTGTCCGGCATGATAAACACAGACTTCGGTCATTGCTCATCGCCAGGGGACCGGAGCAGTCTCCGCGACTGCCCCGGTCCGGTAAAGCGTCGCCTACGTCCCTTCTTGCCAGGAGTTCAGATACGCTTCCTGTTCATTCGTGAGGACGTCAATGTGAATACCCATCGCCGCCAGCTTAATGCGCGCGATTTCCTTATCCACTTCCTCCGGCACCGGATGCACCGTACGCCCCAACGTCGCCGCGTTTTGCACCATGTAGGTTGCGCTCAACGCCTGGTTGGCAAAACTCATGTCCATCACCGAGGCTGGATGCCCTTCCGCCGCCGCCAGGTTAATCAAGCGGCCTTCGCCCAACAGATTGATCTTGCGGCCATCTTTCAGTATGTACTGATCGACGAACGGGCGCACGCGGCGCGGTTCACCACCCATCTCTTGCAGCGCGGGGATATTGATTTCCACGTTAAAATGGCCGGAATTCGCCACCAATGCCCCGTTTTTCATCGCCTGGAAGTGGCGTCGGTCCAAAACGTTCAGGTCGCCCGTGGCCGTGATGAAGATGTCGCCGATCGGCGCGGCCTCGATCATGGGCATGACGCGGAAGCCGTCCATCACCGCCTCCAGCGCCTTCAGCGGATCGATTTCCGTGACGATGACGTTGCCGCCCAGCCCTTTGGCGCGCATGGCGATGCCGCGGCTGCACCAACCATAACCGGCTATGACGACGGTTTTGCCGGCAATCAGGTAATTCGTCGCCCTGATAACCCCATCTAACGTAGACTGTCCCGTGCCATACCGATTGTCGAACATATGCTTTGTCATCGCATCGTTCACGGCAATAACGGGGAACATCAACTCACCGCTCTTAGACATCGCCCGCAGCCGGATCACGCCCGTCGTCGTCTCTTCCGTGCCGCCCACCATGCCGTCCAGCAGTTCCCGCCGGTTCTTGTGCAACTCACTCACCAGATCCGCGCCATCGTCCATCGTAATGTGCGGGCGATGGTCCAGCGCCGCCGAAATGTGCTGGTAATAGGTGGCATTATCCTCTCCCTTGATGGCGAACACGGGGATTTCGTAATGCGTCACCAGGGCCGCGGCCACGTCGTCCTGCGTACTCAGCGGATTGCTGGCGCACAGCACCACATCCGCGCCCCCCTGCTGCAATGTCGCCATCAGATTGGCCGTTTCCGTGGTTACGTGCAAACAGGCGGATACGCGCACGCCTTGCAGCGGTTTCTCCTGGGCAAAACGCGCGCGAATGCCGCGCAGCACGGGCATTTCCTGCTCTGCCCATTCGATGCGATGTCGCCCACCAGGGGCGAGGTCTACGTTTTTGATGTCGAATTCCATAACGATTGAAACTCCTTCGAGAATATCTTTGTAGGTCTGTAGGACGAGTCTCTAACTCGTCCACGTTTTCAAAAAACGACGCGGATGGATGCGGAAAAACCCGGATAAAAAAAGAATC
Source organism: Ardenticatenales bacterium (assembly GCA_020634515.1). Classification (NCBI taxonomy): domain Bacteria; kingdom Bacillati; phylum Chloroflexota; class Ardenticatenia; order Ardenticatenales; species Ardenticatenales bacterium. Next base: position 169,046 of record JACKBL010000002.1, read on the forward strand.
TGCGTCATCTACGTCATCTGTGATACCCTTTTCACCCTACGTAATCTGTGATCCCGTCTCATCCATCCCGCAACAGCGTGTCCAGCGCGCCGTCATCATCAAAATGCTGCCGGTAACGGGAAACAAACTCCGCCACGGTGAAGCGATGGCTTTGCGTGCCGAAATTCTCCAGGACATAGGTAGCCGCCAGCGCGCCCATGCGCCCGCTGACCGCCCACGGCAGCCCCATTTGCATTCCGCGTATCAGCCCGCCGCGAAAAGCATCCCCCGCGCCCGTCGGCTCCGTCACGCCCAGCGGCGGCACGGGGGGGATGTGGTACGTTTCGCCATTGACGTAGATAGTCGAGCCTTGCTTCCCATGCGTGATCAGCAATCCGCCCGCCAAAGCCATGATGTCGTCCTGTTTCAGGCCCGTCTTTTCCTGAATCAGATTGAACTCATACTCATTGGTCGTCAACAGGCGGCAGCCCGTGACGCCCTCGCGCAAATCATCCGCGGAGAGGCGCACGGTTTGCTGACTGGGGTCGTAGATGTAGTCAATCCCCAACCGCTTGCACTCCCGCACATAGCTGCTCATGGCCGCGGGGTCGTTGGGAGAGATGATGGCCAGGTCCGCGTCCGGCGCATACTGGGCAAACGTCAATTTGTTGGCGTGGGCCATCGCGCCTGTATAGAAACTGGCGATCTGGTTTTGATTCTCGTCCGTGCTGACGAAGAAAGACGCGCAGTATTCATCCTCAATTTCCACAATGCCGGACGTGTCCACGCCATGTTTTTCCAGCCAGGTGCGATATTCGCCGAAATCCTGCCCGGCTGTAGCCATCACTGTGGGACGGCCATGTAGCAATCCCATCGTGTACCCGATGTTGGGGGCGTTGCCCCCACGTTGCCGCTTCATGGAGTCCACGAGGAAGCTGAGGTTGACGTTGTGGAGATGGTCGGGCAGCAAGTGGTCGGTGAACTTGCCCGGAAAGAACATCAGGTAATCGTAGGCGATGGAGCCTGTTACAACGATTTTCATGGCGATATTTTCAAAACCCTTTGGTCCGCGGCCCAACCGACGGCGGCGCAGCGCAGCGCGCCGGGGGGATGCGCGGATTGTTCGTGCGTTTCGTAGCGAAGTGGCGGCTCTGATTCAGGCGTGATGCCGGCATCAAATAAACGTGCGGACCGTGATGGAAAAGATTGCTGCCGGTATTGTAAGGCTTTCAGCGGAGAAGGCCAACAAAAGACATCATGCTGATACTCAATTGGCCCGCGCGGAACGGTTGATCTGCGAATCGCGCTGGCGCACGGGCGAAAGACCCAGGCGGTCGCGCAGCATGATCAGGATGGACTTCAGGCCGTCACGGGCCTTGATCTTCTTTCCTTCCTCGTAGGTCCGGGGGTCGTAGCCGATTGGTATTTCCAGAATCTTGTGGCCGGAGAGCAGGATTTTGTCCGGCAGTTCCGTATCCAGGTCAAAACCGGTGCAGGTGAGGTGAAGCGCTTGTACCACGTCGGCGCGCACCATCTTGGTGGCCGTGAGCAAGTCGGTGACGTGGCCGCGAAAGAGCAGATTGTTGAGCGTGGAGAGAAAGCGCACGCCCAGGTAGGCGTGGGCGTATTTGTAGCGCGCGTGTCCGCCGAGGATGCGCGAGCCAAAGATGGCGGCGGCGTTTGTCTCCGCCGCAAGCTGGCAGAAGCGGCTGTGTTCGGCGGGGTCGTATTCGGCGTCGGCGTCCTGGATGAGCATGTAGTCGCCCGTCATGTTGGCAATGCCGGAGCGGATAGACATACCCTTGCCCATGTTGTATTCGTGGAAAATGAGGCGGATTTCCGGGTCCTGGAGCTGCCGCAGGATGTCGCGGGTTCCATCGGTGGAGGCGTTGTCCACGACGATGATCTCGCGCTCCCAACCTGGCCCGAGATCGACGGCCTGTGTTTTGGCAATAACGTCGCCAATGGTGGCGCGTTCGTTGTAGCAGCAAATGATGACGGATAGTTTCATGAGGGTTCAGGGGCGTTTTTTCTGTTGACGGAAGAAGGCGGCGAAGGTGTCGATGATGTAGTCGAGTTGGGGCAGGTCCAGGCCGGGGTAGACGCCGACGAAGAAGGCCCCGCGCATGATCTTGTCCGCGCCGGAGAGGTCGCCGATGGCGCGGTGGTTGATGTGTTGGTAGGCGGGTTGCTTGAGGATGTTGCCGGCAAAAATCAACCGCGTTTCTATCTGATGAGATTCCAAAAACCGGGTTAGTTCGTGACGCAAGAAGGGGGCGTCATCCCGCACCCAGAGGGGGAAGGCAAACCAGGAGGGGTCCGCCTTTTCGTGCCAGGTGGGCAGCATCAGGTACGCTTCAAACTGGCGTAAGCCGGCGTACAGGTAGGCGAAATTGCGTTTGCGGGCGGCGATGAATGCCGGCAATTTCTCCAATTGCGCCAACCCCAGTGCTGCTTGCGGGTCTGTCAGCTTCAGGTTGTAGCCGATTTCCGTATAAAAATACTTGTGGTCGTAGAAACCGGGAATCCCCGGCACTTCACGCTCAAAGCGCGTGCCGCACTTGCCGTTGGGGGGGCTGTCGTAGCCGCAGTAGCAATCCCGCCCCCAGTCGCGCACGGCGCGGGCGATTTTCGCCAGGCGGGGGCGATTGGTGTACACCGCGCCCCCTTCGCCCATGGTGATGTGGTGCGCCGGGTAGAAGCTGAGGGTGGCCAGGTGGCCGAATTTGCCCACCATTTTGCCATCCCAGGTGGAGCCGAGGGCGTCGCAGGTGTCCTCTACGAAGAGGAGACGATGCTTTTTCACGAACGCGGAGACGACGTCCATGTCCGCCGGGTTGCCCAGGGTGTGGGCGAAAATGAGGGCGCGCGTGCGTGGGGAGAGGGCGGCCTCGAGCTGGCTCAGGTCGGGGTTGTAGTCGCCGAGCTGGCTATCGATGAAGACGGGCACGAGTTGGTTTTGCAGGATGGGATTGACGGTGGTGGGGAAGCTGGTTGCCGGCACAATCACCTCATCCCCAGGCCGCAAACCCTCCGGAATTTGCGGCGAGCAAAGCGTGGTCATGGCTACCAGGTTCGCCGAGGAGCCGGAATTGACCGGCACGACCTCGCGCGCGCCCAGGAACCGCCCCAGTTCGCGCTCAAACCGCCGCGCATAGGGGCCGGCGGTGAGCCAGAAATCCAGCACGGAACTGACCATATTTTGCAGCTCGCGCTCATCAAACACGCGCCCCGCATAATGGACGCGGCTTTCTCCGGGGACAAACGCCGCGCCCGCGTGCGCCTTCTGGTAGTATTCGGCAACCTGCGCCAGGATGGCCTGGCGCAGGTCTTCAACCTCGTTCATGTTTTCTCCAATTCACCTCATCACGCTCTTGCTGCTTACAAGGGTGATGCGTTCAAGCAAATCAGGGTGATCATGGGCGTTTACGGCTGTAACCGTCCATTCATTGAAATTCCTTGTGACTATACAGGTCGTCTGCCCAGATTGGACCAATTTGCTCTGGTTAAATCCTGTTATGTCTACAAAATTGGTCCAATCTCTCGGAGACGTGAATCGTTACAATTCCTTTTGGTTCTCCAGGAATCTGCGGGGAGTGGAGGCTTTCGCCGTAATGTGTGCGCGAGAACCGGCTAAAGCCTTCACGCCAAATCCCTATGTGGGGCAGGCCCCGCGAAATCCAAAAGAGCCGCAGTCGTTGGGTGCCAGGATCGGGTAAGTCTAAGATACCCGTATCTCGAAATCGCTTGAAGTATTTTAGATGAACCTTTGCTACCTTCATATCACTTGCTGGGAGTTGGTTTCAACAAATCACAAAACGATGGGAAATCTGCTGGCACACGGTTGTTGTCGCACTTTGTTCTAGTATAGCACGGAGAATATGCCGGCACACATGACCAACAAAGTCACGGAAATGGCGTATGCCGGGCGAGGGGGAGTTATGGCGTGGGCGTGGGGGGGGGGGGCGGGGTGCTGCTGGGGGCGGTTGTCGGCGTGGCGGATGGTGGCGGCGGCGGCGGCGTGGCCGTGGCGGATGGCGGTGGCGCGGGTGTGTCCGTGGGTGGCGGCGTGGGAGCGGGCGTATCACTGGGCGCGGGGGTATAGGTGGCGGTGGGCGCGGTGGTGGCGGTGGCCGGGGGGTGGCCGTGGCGGTGGGCGGCGTCCATTTTCACCAGAGAAAATGGGGCCAATCTGGCATAGCAATTACAAGTCGGGGGGGGGTGGTGGGGCGGGGGGGGGGTGGGGGTGGGGGTGGCGGTTGGGGGCGGCGGTGTGCGAGTGGCGGTAGGCGCGCCGGTGGCTGTCGCGCTGGGCGCGGGCGTGTGCGTGGTGGTGGGGACGGGCGTGGCGGTGCGTGTTGGCGGAACGGGCGTGGCGCTGGGGGTGAGTGTGACCAGCGGCGGCCGGGTGGCGGTGGATGTGGGGGGGCGCGTGGGCTGAATGGTGGGGGGCGGCGTTGGGGTGCGGGTGGGCGCGGTTGTGGGCGTGCGGGTGGGCGGGACGGGTGTGGGGGGGACGGGTGTGGGGGGAATGGGGGATGCCGGCATTGGCGGCAAAAATAGCCCCCGGTTCGCCTGAATCGTCACGCTGCTGAGGCAGTTCGCCCGCATTATTTCGTACACCGTGGTGCCCCGGCTCAGCGCCAGCGAGAACAGCGTATCGCCCGGCTGCACCACGTAAGTCACCCAGGACAGTGGTGGACCACAGGGCGGGCGCGCGGGTGGCACGGGGGGCAAATAAAGCACGGCCCCCGCGAAAATCTGGCTGTTTTCCAGGCAGTTGGCGTGCTGGATTTCGCTGATGGTGGCCCCGGAGCGGACGGACAAGGTAAACAGGCTGTCGCCGCTGACGATGTGATACGCCTGCCAGCCGGTGGGGATGAGGCCACATGCCGGCATGATCGGTACAGCGGTGGAAGTGGGCGTGGATGCCGGCATCAGGGTTGTGCCGGGCGTCGCCAACGGCATCGGGCGCGGCGTGGATGTGGCCGTGGGCAGGGCCAGCGTCGGGCGCGGCGTTGGGGAGGGGAGATTGGCAACCGCCGGCGGGGAAGGGGGAACAATCAACCGCGCCTGCCGCTCGTCCATTCGCGCCAGCGACAGAGACATGACCAGGGCTAGAACGACGCCAACCAGCAGCAAAATGCCGCCGCGCCCACCCGTCATCTCCGCCGGGATCCCTTCACCGCGCGCCATCGCCATTCACCCCGATTGTGGGCGGGGCCAGGATCGGCAGCAGCACCGTAAACGTGCTGCCTTCGCCCATTTCACTGTCTACCCAGACGCGCCCCCCCTGCGCCAGTACCAGGTTGCGCACCGTGAACAGACCGACGCCCGTCTCCCCCAGTCCGGCAATCAGCGGATCATCCGCGGACAGGTGCGGGCGGAAGACGTGCGCGCGATCTTGCGGTGGAATACCCTTGCCGGTGTCCGCGACGGAGAGGTGCAGGAAACCCAGCAATTGTACTTCGCTGGGGGCGGCGCGCTGCAGGCGATGCACCTGGGCGCGCAGGCGCACGGCGCCGCCGCTGACGGAGGCGCGGCACGCATTCTCCAGCAGATACGCCACCACTCGATAAAGTTGCTCCCGCTCCAGGTTGACGGGTGGCAGTTCCGGGTGCAGGTCGAGATAGAGCCGCAGCGATTTTTGCCGAATCTGTCCGGTTATGGCGTCGATGGCCTCGGTGATGGCCTGGGTCGGGCTGGCGGGCGCGATCAGTTGGCGGCGCGGTGCGTTCGGTTCGGCGGTGTGGATGATTTGTTGCAAGAGCAGCCCCATGCGCTCGCTACTTCCCTTGATGCGGCGCAAGAAATCTCGCTGCACATCGTTCAGTCCCCCGATAGTCTCCGATAGCAGTAGTTCCGTGTAGCCGGCGATGACCATCATGGGGGACCGCAGTTCTTGCGCCAGGGCCACGACGGCGGCGTTCACATGTGCCTCATTCTTGTCGGCCAGTTCTTCCTGCAACCGCTGGATGCGGCTTTGCGCCTCTTCCAATTCGGCGGAGTAACGTGTGACGGTGCGCATCACCCATTCCGGGCTAAGTTTCACCTGCGCCGCCGCCAGGGAGACGGCTTCTTCCGCTTCCGCCAGGGCGGCGCGCAGGGCTTCGGTCTCCGCTTCCAGGGCTTCGACGCGGGCGCCGGCCGCGACAGGGGGCGCGTCTATATGGCGTTCCAATTCTGCGAGGCGGGGCCTGATTTGCGCCAATTCCTGGCGCGCTTCGTCTCTTTCCTGGCGTAAGATCGTGATTTCGCGCTCTCCCAGGAGACTTGCTGACCGGGCCAGCAAGGAACCCAGATAGGTTGCCGCCGCTGCCAGGAGGTCCAGATCGGCGGCGGACGAGGAGGGGGCGCCGGCGGCGGCGGCGACGAGGATGATCCCCGGCGTTTGCTCACCGGCCGGCAGCGGCAGCATGTGCAGGATGCCGCTGCCGGAGATGCCCAGTTCCTGGTAGAGGTGGAATAGTTGGCGAGCGCCCCGCCCGTCGGGGGAAAGGGTGGCGCTTTGTTGGTGCGTCATGACCTGGCTGAGGGCAGGCCAGTCCGCCAGTTTTAGCCACCAGGTGTGCGCCTGCTCGTTGTTGCTGATGCCGTGTAGCACGAGGTGGTGGGCGATTTCGTGGCTGGGCGTGGCGACGGCGACGAAGGGGGCGGCGGTGATTTGCGCGATCATCCGCGCGGCGGCGATGAACAGGTCGTCCGGCTGGTGGGCAGCGAGGGGGGGGGTGGTCAGGCGCAGGGCGGCGGCTAACTGCGTGGCGGGGGGGCGGTTGACCATTTGCGCTTGCAGCAGGCGACGCAGGTTGGCGCGGTAGGTGAAGGCCGCCAGCAGGGGCAGCGCGATGAGCTGGCCGAGGCGAATCCAGTAGGGGATTTCGTTGGCGGCGGGGAAGGATTCGGGGTAGTTCCACAGGTGGGCGACGTGGCCGAGGGTGAGCGTGCCCAGGATGATGAGGCGCAGCCAGGTGTCGGGGGGCGCGGCGCGCCAGATGAGGAACTGGGCGACGAGGAGGGGGGTGAGTTGGAGGATTCCCCAGAAGAAGGTTTGTGGGGAGGCGTTGTAGGGGAGGGGGAGGTTGCCCTGGCGGGCGAGGTTGTACCAGGCGCCGGTGAAGAAGATGGTGGTGATGGCGAGGAGGAGGAGGTAGATGCCGGCACTGGCATCCAGCAAACGAGGCGCGCGTTGTGGGGGAGGGGTGAGTGCCCAGCAGAGGGCGAGGATGGTGAGGGCGTTGAGGGACTGTTCGAGCGGGGGCAGCAGGGTGTTCAGGGTGGTGGCGGAATCGGGCGAGGTGGTGGCGAAAATGCCGGCAGCCAGAACCATCCCCAGCCGCGCCAGCAGCAAAACCCCCGCCGCCCATGCCAACCGCCGCACCTCCTCATTGCCCCGCGCCTGCCGTGCTTCTCCCCAGGCCAGCGCCAGCGTTGTCTGCAGAGCAAACAGTGTTACCAGGTGGAAGACGAGGCTGCCTGGGGATGCGCTTAATAATTGAGCCAACTGCTGTGAAATGGACACGCCGCTTACACCTGGCTGCCCGGACGAGAACCCCGGGTCAACATAAGGAAAAACCTAAACTATAGGATAGCACAAACCGGCGCGGCATGGGAACAGGCACGCTGTGAAGCGTTCGTGAAGAAGTCACCTTCCTGGAAGCTATCAGCTTCCAGGAAGATCCGGCTGTCTGCGCAGGCTGAGCAGAGAAATCAGCCCCAGGACCATGACGGCGGCGGTGAGCCAACTGGGGCGGCTTGCGTGCGGGCGCGTGGCGGCTTGCTGCAAAGTGATCGCCAGCGGTGAGCAGGCGTCATTGTCAAAGGCCACGGCATAGTATTCCATGATCGTGTCCGTGTCGTTGCCGCTGGTATCGCTGCCCGGTTCGTTTCCGCCGTCGGTGGGATCGTCGCCCACGTAGCTGTTATCGCTGTCGCCGTAGCCATCGTTGCAGCCCGGCTCGTCCACGCTCACGCCGGCGGCAATGTTGACGGGATCGCTCGTGCCACAGGCGTAGTCGGCGTCGTCGGGGTAGTCGCCAATCTGCTCGAAGTAGAGGGAGTTGCCCGTGCCGGGGCCGCTGTCATACACGTCATAGCCGTCGGCGTCGTGCGTGGTGTAAATGGCGAAATTCCAAACTATCCCGCTGGGGCGACCGCCTAACAGGGACCAGGGAAGTTTGAATTCCAGTTCGCAGTCGCCAAAATCGCCGGCCCAATCCGTGCCGTAGACGAGGTTGGTGGCGTTCCAGGTTCCGGGCGTGTCCAGCAGGGCGGCGTAGTCGTTGCCGCTCTGGATGCGCTCCACGGCGACGATATATTCCGGGTTCCAGCCGGCAAAATCGACGTTCTTGTTCCAGGGGGCGTTGGCTTCGTAGACGTTTTCCCCGGTGGCGTTGTCGGTGTCGATGGCCATGAACAGGTCAACGAGGTCGTTGCCGCCGTTGTTGTCCGCCCAGATGCCGCAGACGCCGGTGATGCCGGCATACAGATACGTATCGTCGGCGGTGAGCAGGAACTGCCGCACGTCGGCCTGGCCACCGAGGTTGGTTTCGTTCCAGGAGCCGTTGAATGTCCAGAAAGTGCCGGCAGCGGACTCACCCAAAAAGTCAGAATTTACGTCGCCGGCATCCGCGGGAGCAGGGAAAGCGTGCGCCGCCTCTGAAATCTGGAAGGTCGAACCGGGAGCCGTACTCATATCCCAACCGGCGTCTCCATTCAGGTCGCCATCCAACACCGGCACGTCGCCGCCCGGGTCGCAGGCCAGCGCCATGCCTGAAGGCGGTTCGTTGGATCCGCCGATGGAGTTGGGGCCGCGGGTGCTGCCCATGTACCCGGTGTTGCCGCCAAATGTGCCGGACGATCCGGAGGCTTCCCAACTGGCGCAATCGGCACTGGGCAATCCGGGGATCAGGCTGAGGCTGATGCCCTGGGTGGCGGTGGGATTCGGGCTGCATCCGCCTGTCCAGCCAAACGCGCCGGGGATTGTGTCGTTGCCGCCTTCCCACTGCACCACGTCCACGGGCGTATCTATGCCGTCGTCGTATCCCTGCCCGCCGCCGAGGTTTACGTACAGGAGAATTTCGTCGCCGCCATCGTTCCAGACGGTGTTGCCGGCATTTAACCAACCCACGAAAGCCTGGCTGCCGCCGGCGGGCGGCAAGGGCGGGCGCACGCCATCCTCGAAGAGGAAGTCGGCGGAATAGTTCACGGGATTCTGGCGCGTTTGGGAAGGTCTGCCTGTGTAAAGGACCAGGTATTCGCCGCCGTAGAGGCGCATATTGGGCAAATCGAAGCTGTTGTTGTCCAGGTCGTCAACGGCGAAGTTGTCCAGACTGACGCAACTGTTGCCGTCAGCATTGGTATTGACCAGTTCGATCCATTCACTGTTTGCCACGCGCACGCCGCTGCCCGGCTGGTCGTAGAGGACTTCGTTAATTTTGATGTCGTCAGGGGAACCGGCGCAGGCGTTGTCTACGGCGTAGCTCCAATTGAAGCCGGTGTAGTTGCCGGCACCGGCGGGGGGGATGCAGTCGTTGGCGGTGAAGAGTTGGTAGGTGACGGTTGTGCCGGCATTTTGCGCCGGAATGCTACAATGCCAGTTCCCCTGCCCGCTGGACAGGGCCGAAGAATAAGCGCACGTCAGGCGAAAAAAATTACTGAAATCGGGCGTATATTCCAGACACACATTTTCGCCGAGGCCCGTATCGCTGCGCGCATAAACAGTTACGGATTGCGTCGCATCCGGCTGACGGCTGGAGGGGCTGCCCAATCCCTGCCCTAACCAGGAAACATACGTCACCTCTGGCGCGTCGCCCGCGGCGCGCGCGCTGCCGCCGGGCGCGGTGAGCCATATTAAAACAACCGCGGCCAGCAGGCAGGAAAGTGAGAACAGACGGAAACGATGCATATTCATTCTCCTTCGTGACTATTCAGACTTCGGGGTACATGGTCCAACAAACCTTCCGGAAGCTCCATATCAGGCCAAATGTGTCTTGTTATTCGCGTCATTGAGTGCCAGGATTGGTTCATTCTGGGAGAATGGCCCAATCTAAAAAGGGGGAGTTATTCTTAGACGGTCATTTAGTACGACAACGGAAAATTGACATAAAGGGTGTATTCACATCTTCCTGGAAGGTCTTTTCCGGTCAAAACGCTGCATTTAGGAAGCGATTTTGGAAACGGGATCAATCTTCCTGGAAGATCTTTCCCGAAATCTCGTTGTTGGGTAGAGCTATTGTACTTGGAGACTTGATTTGCTCCACCAGATTCCCATTGGCATGACCATTATACCGTTAGATGTTTCTATTTCCTATGTAACTTTTTCCTAACGGCTAAGCCAGATTGGACCAATTCTTATTGGTGGTGAGCGGGGAGGGGCGGACGTGGGGAAATGCCGGCATTCATTGACAGCTCCGCCCCGTTTCGGTATCCTCCTATCAAGCCACATAACGACTATCCCACTTTCAGGATTGCCGAAGAAGTTCCCCTTGCGTGGGGCGTCCTGCTCGATTCGGCTCAGGCCGAAGCCACCAGGGATGAAAACTAGGAACTTTCAAATTCCGAAAAAGCCTTACCCACCGTCTTCCGAGTGCATCCGTGTTCCATTTTGCTGGAGAAAACGATGAAAAAAATGACCTCTGCCGATTGTATGCGATTTTTGCGCCAGGGCGCGCGCACGGGCAAGCTGGCGACGGTGCGCGCCGATGGACGGCCACATGTCGTGCCCGTCTGGTATGACGTAGATGGGGAGGAGATTGTCTTTATGACCTGGCACAAGAGCGTGAAGGCCGCCAACATGCGCCGTGACCCGCGCATCTGCCTTTGCGTGGACGAAGAAACGCCGCCGTTCAGTTTCGTCCAGGTCGAAGGGGAGGTTGTGATCGATGAAGCCCCCGCCGACGTCCGCTATTGGGCGGCGCGCATTGGCGGTAAGTATATGGGGGCGGACCAGGCGGAAGCGTATGGCGCGCGCAACGGCGTGCCGGGGGAGTGGGTGGTGCGGCTGAGACCGTCGAGATTCGTCGGCTTTCTGGATATGACGGGTTGAGTCATGGCGCTTCCGGGAAGCCGCGCAACTTCCCGGAAGCCGCATATCCAGCATATGATTCTTTTGAGGGGAGAAATGCGAGATGAACATGACGCGGGCTGATGACGTACGAACAATCCTGCGGGCTATTAACCAGGCCTGGCGGGAAGGACGCGCCGCGGATGCCGGGCGTTATTTGCACGATGACGTGGTGATGGTGATGCCGGATTTTGCCGGCAGAATCCGGGGGCGGGCGGCTATGGTCGCATCCTGGCAGGATTTCCTGGCGCAAGCCACCCTTGAGGATTTTGCCGAGTCCGAGTACCAGGTAGACGTTGTCGGGACGGCGGCGCTCGCCTCCTATGCGTTCCAGATTCGCTATGTCATGGAAGGGCAACGCTACCAGGGGCGTGGGCGAGAGGTGTGGGGATTCTCGTTGCAGAATGGGCAATGGACGGCCGTGTGGCGACTCATGACCGATATGCACGAGGAAGAGATGCCATGAAAGTTGAAAAATCTGGAGATTGGACCCAATTCACGCGCTCAAAGGCCAATTTCACCAGAGAACATTGGTCCAATCCAGTTGGGTGCGCGGAACTTTTGTTGATGACCCATAAGCCCATTGCCTCTCACAGAAATACGGGGAACACAAGTTGTTTCCGCCCGAGTCGAGGGCGTCGCCTGGCGCTGCGCGCCTGGCGCGGAACAGTATTCGCCCCACAAAAATGGTGGTGTCCACAAAAACCCCGCGCACCCCAATCCAGTTTAGTAGTTACAAATACAGAACAAATGTGCTATAATTTATGGTGTTGATTATGACCGGCAGACTTTCAAAAACCCCAATCTGATCGTCATAAGGCTATCAGTACGCTCAAATCCTATCACAACCCAAGAGGAGAAAAACATGCCTGACCACCAATTTGTACACATCGAATTGTCTTCACGCGATTTGCATGAATCCGCAAAATTCTATCAGGCGTTGTTCGGGTGGAATACGCAGGAATACCCGGAGATGAACTATGTCACGTTCGATACCGGCGGGCTGGGCGGCGGGTTCAATCCCATCAGCGACGGCGTCCCTGCCGGTTCCGTCGTGATCTATGTGTCAACGAACGACATCGACGCTTCGCTGGCGCAGGTGGAGGCGTTGGGTGGCAGCATCGTAGCCCCCAAGATGCCCGTGCCCGGCGTCGGCGTTATTGCCTGGTTCAAAGATTTAAGTGGGAACCTGCTGGCCCTGTTGCAGCCGGCGGACGAGATGTAGCGTACACAGCATTCTCTCTCGCGGCGCCATGCCTGGCGGAGAACCGAAGGTGAAGGACGCCGCGCCCGCCGGGTGCGGCGTTCTGTTTTCGGGCGGTGGTCAGCGGGGATAGACGAGGATCACCGTGGGGACGGCCACCATCGCGCCCACGCCTTCCGCCGGGTCGGCCAGCAGCAGGCCCGTGGATGTGCCGCCATCCAGGTTGAGGGCGCGATCCAGGTCCAGGTCGCCGCGCAGCAAGTATTCGCTGAGGCCATGTAGCGTGAAGCTGCCCCAGCCGGCGGCCAGCAGCAACAGCCGTCCTTGCCGATCCTGGGCGATGACGCCGCGGCGCGAGGGGCGGCCATCTTCGTCCGGGTAGCCGGGTTGTCCGCCCGGCTTGATGAGCATGGGGAAGGATTGGAGGGCGGCGCGCAGGGGTTCGGCGGGGTCGTAGGGCTGCTCTGCCAGCCAGCGTAATTCGGGGCCGTGGGGGGGGATGGCGAACATGCCGGCAAAATCCCCATAACTGACCCCGCTCGCCTCCCCATCCACCACAATCAGCCCCGTAGCCATAAACTCCGGCGTAAAATATCCCCCATTCATCACCACCAACGCCCCCGTCTCCGCCTGCCAGTCCGACAGCGTTTGTGGCTCCCCCGCATGGTAGGCAATATCGAAACGAAACCGCGCCGGCTCCAGGCGCAGCAGATAAAGCTGCTCGTAAGGGTGTCCATCGTCGGTAAGGAGAAAAATGATGCGCCGTTCCAATCCGGGTTGCAAGGCTTCCCAGCCGGTGTCCGGCAGCAGTGGCGGCGGCGTCGGCGTGGCCGGTGGCGGTGGCGGCGAGGGCGTGGCGGCGGGCGTCGGCGTAGGCGGAAGGGGCGTTTGCCCGCTGCACCCTATCAGCAGCAGCAGCGTTAGGAGAATACCCCAGGCGTATCGGGAAACAAAGCAGTGACGCCGCATGTTGTTATCCGTTTACATCCGGTCAAGAAGCGGGAATGGACAATGGCTCCAGTGTGATGCGCGTGCGATGCACGCGAATCGTCTGTGGGTCCAGTTCCAGCGCCTGGGCTACCTCATCGGGGCGACCGGTCTGCGAAGGTTGCAGCGCCAGGCGCATTTCCAATCGGGGCGACCCATCCGCTGCCGGCATCACTTCCAATTCATAAATGAGCGGGCGCAGGTCGTATTCCTTCTCCCGTCGTTCGCGTGGCAGCGTGGCTGCCGCCAGCAGCGCCGCCACGCGCCGGCGCAGTTCGGTGTCGTCAACGGATTGCAGCAGCGTTACCTCGTAGGTCGCATCCAGGGTGCGCGTTTGCAGCGGCGGCTCAGAAATCGGCACTTCCACGACCTCTTGAACGAGGATGCCTGGAGCCATGCGGGCGACGAGTTGCACCTGGGCGGCGGCGGGGTCCACGGCTTCTTGCAGCCAGATGTCCACCATCTCGCAGTCGCTGGTAAAGCCCAGCGGCAGGGCCGTGGCTAACTGCATTCGGGGGCGCTTGTTGAAGCCCTGGGTGTAGGCGATGGGCAGGCGGGCGCGGTTGAAGGCGCGTTCTAGCGTGCGCGCCAGGTCGAGGTGGCCGATGTAGCGCGTCGGCCCGACTTTGCTGAAACGGATGCGGAGGCGTTGGACGTAGTTTGCTTGCATGGTGGGCAGTTGTGATAGGCGACGGCACACCGGTTGGGATGGCCGTTGGGTGGTCGTTGAATGGCGCTTGTTCCCGCCAAGATTGGTTCATTCTCCAAGAATGAACCAATCTCTCCAAGATTGTAGCGTTTGCCCGTAGCCCGCGCCACCGTCAACCATCAATCGCCAACTGTGAACGACCAATGCCATGACTACCATCCAGTTGTCGCTCGTTATACAATTCGGCCATGTTTAAGAGGAAAATGACAACGTTTATTGTGGTTTGTAGCCTGGGACTGGCCCTGATTGTGGGTGGCTGCGCGCCGCCCGCCACGGAGACGCCGCCCGTTACGGTGGTGCTGTTGGCGCAGATTCCCACGCCGCCGATCACGCCCGCGGGCGCGCAGTCGCCGCCGCTGCCGTTGACGGCGACCATTGTGCCGACGCCGACGCCGGTTCCGCTGCGGCTGCCGACGTATGAGGGCGTTCCCACACCAGACCCGCCGCGCGTGGTAAATGCCGGCACGGGCGGGGAACTGACCACACACGAAGTCACCGTTGGCGAGACCCTGGGGTACATCGCCGCCGCCTATGGGACCACCGTGGAAGCCTTGATGGATCTGAACGGACTGGGCGAGGCGGACTTGCTGTACGTGGGACAGGCGCTGCAAGTGCCGGGCGCGCCGGCGATCATCGCTCCCAATACCAAGCTCATCCCGGACAGCGAACTCGTGTACGGACCGGGCGCGCGCGACTTTAGCCTCGTGGGCACGCTGACGCGCTTTAATGGCTTTCTGCCCTATTACAGTGAGGACGTGGAAGGGGAGTTGCTCACCGGACCGAAGATCGTGCAGTTGGTGGCGGACCGTTTTCGCGTGAATCCGCGGCTGCTGCTGGCGGTGCTGGAGTATCGCTCTGGTTGGGTGACGCAGCGGACAGTCACCCAGCCGCAGACGCCGATGGGCTATGGGAAGGCGGGGTATGAGGGGCTGTATCGCCAGTTGTCGTGGGCGGCAAATTTGCTCAACTGGGGGTACTATGGCACGCAGGAGGGGGGATTGCACAGTTTTACGCTGGCGGATGGGACGCGGGTGGGTTTTGCGGGGGATGTGAATGCCGGCACAATCGGCGTGCAACTCCTCTTTGGCTCAGGGGATACGGCTACCTACGAAAGCTGGTTGCGCGACATCGGTCCGCAAGGCTTCTTCAGCGTCTACCAGCGACTATTTGGCAATCCATTCGCCTACACCGTCGATCCATTGTGGCCGCCGGACCTGGCGCAGCCCGCGCTGCGGCTGCCGTGGGCGGCGGGGGAGACGTGGTATTTCACCGGCGGGCCGCACGGAGGCTGGGCTTCCGGTTCCGCCTGGGCGGCGCTGGATTTTGTGCCCACGAGCGAGCAGTTGGGCTGCTACCCGTCGGATGCCTGGGTGCGGGCGATGGCGGATGGCGTGGTGGCGCGTGCGGACAAGGGGGCGGTGGTGTTGGACCTGGATGGAGATGGGTATGTGGGAACCGGCTGGGCGATTCATTATATGCATGTGGAGAGCCGGGAGCGGGTGAATGCCGGCATTTTCGTCCACGCCGGCGATCCCCTGGGCCATCCCTCTTGCGAAGGCGGCTTCTCCAACGGAACCCACGTCCACATCGCCCGCACCTACAATGGCCGCTGGGTCTCTGCCGACGGCCCGATCCCCTTTGACCTGGGCGGCTGGTCGTCGCGCGGGCTGGGGCGCGAATACGATGGCCTGCTCACGCGCGGCGACGACGTGCGCGAAGCCTGCGAATGCCGCGAATCCACGAATGCGATCACGGCGGAACCGTGAGATGGTGATCAGTGGGTAGTGGTCAGTGGGTAGTGGATGGCGTGGAGTCGTCCGTTTTCCGTTTCCCGTTTTCCGTTGATTGTTGCTTGTTGGAAGGAAACGCCGCCTTCCGCTTTTCCCGCAGCCCGGCCACGCCCGCGGCCATGTCCACCGAGAAGAAACCCAGCATTTCCAGCGCCAGCGAATGGTCGAAAATCGGTCCTGCCTGCAACAGCCACTGGTTTAGTGCCCGCTTGGTGAATTTGATCGCGTGGCGCGGCCCTGTCGCCAGGTCCATCGCCACCGCCATTGCCTTTTCCAGCAGGTCCGCGTCGGGCACGCACAGGCTTACCAACCCCATCCGCTCCGCCGCTTCCCCGCTGACAAAATCGCTCGTCATCAGGTAATATTTGGACTTAGCCATGCCGCACAGCAGCGGCCAGATGATGGCGGCATGGTCGCCGGCGGCCACGCCCATGCGCACGTGCCCATCCGCCAGGCGTGCGCTGGCGGCGGCAATGCTGATGTCGGCCAGCAGCGCCACCACCAGTCCCGCGCCCACCGCCGCGCCATTGATGGCGGAGATGATCGGTTTCTGGCAGTGGAGCATGTTGTAAACCAGGTCGCGCGCTTCATCCAGGATGCGCGTGATCTCCTCGTAATTTTGATACGCATTCTCCACCAGTTTCAGGTCGCCGCCGGCGGAAAAAGCGCGCCCCGCGCCCGTGATCACGGCCACGGTAACTTCCGGGTCGGCGTCAATGGTGTGCCAGAGGGCGACCAGCTCCGTGTGCAGGCGGGCGTCGGCGGCGTTGAGGACTTCGGGCCGGTTGAGCGTGATCCAGAGGATGCCGTGTTCGCGTTTTTCAAATAGAATGTGCTCGTATTCGTGGTAATTCATAATTTGCTCCGGGCAGGATGATGCAAGAGACCAAAGAAAATGTTGTGATTTATACAGATGGCGGCGCGGACCCCAATCCGGGGATTGGCGGTTGGGCGGCGATATTGCGGTTTGGCCGGCATGAGAAGGTGTTGACGGGACATGACCCGAATACGACCAATAACCGCATGGAATTGCAGGCGGCGATTGCCGCGTTGCAGGCGTTGAAGCGTCCCTGCCAGGTGGAATTGTACACGGATTCGGAGTATTTGCGGCGGGGGATTACGGAGTGGATTACGACGTGGGCGGCGAAGGGGTGGAAGCGGGGGAACAAACCGGTTCCCAATGCGGACTTATGGCAGGTTTTGTGGGAGTTGGCGCAGGCGCATGAGATTGAGTGGCATTGGGTGCGGGGACATGCCGGCATTTCCCACAACGAGCGCGTGGATGAACTGGCGAGACAGGCGCGGCTATCTATCACCCCCGCCGCCGCGCTCGACCCCCACGCCCCCCGCCTCTACGTGCGCGCCGCCTGCAAAGGCAACCCCGGACCTGGCGGATGGGGTGTCGTGCTGGAAGAAGGCGCGGACACACGGCAACTGAGTGGTTCCGCGCCGCGCACGACCAATAACCGCATGGAGCTAATGGGTGCGTTGGAAGGGTTGGCGCTGCTGCCGACGGGGACCAACCTGCACCTGTTCACCACGTCCGATTACCTGTTTCAAGGGGCAACACGGTGGATCAAGGGGTGGCGTCTGCGCGACTGGCACAAGAAGGACGGCCAGCCGATTGCCAATGCGGATTTATGGCAGGCGCTGGACCAACGCAGCCGCGACTATCATATTCACTGGGTCAACGCGAAGGGGGCGGAGGAGATGCCGGAGGGGCTGCAGGAGGCGTCCAGGTTGGCCCAGGGGGCTATTGAGATGGCCTGACCTCATCCTTTTTGTTCGCGCAGGTATTGGCAGGTGGCATGGAGCAGGCCGAAGTCGCCTAATGCCGGCATCAACTCCATCACATCCAGTACGCGAAAAACCTTGCCATCGAAGGCCACCTCGTCCCCCACTCGTGGCTGCCGCCTCATATTGATGACTGCTCCCGGATGTTTCCGCCCCAAAACGACATAACTGACCTTGTAGTTAACCGATTCACTCATGCCACATCCTGCCTTGTCTGATCCCGAATCGCTACCCAACCTAACCTATGTGTCGCGGCCCGCGGATTTCCTGCGACGACTGCACGCGCTTGTAGACGCCCTTTTCACGGCACAGCACCCGCAAAAGCGGGTCGCACCTGAATAGTCGCCGTAGCGCGTCAAAACGCCAGGTCAACAACTGTCGTGGATACACTGTTACATATGAACGTTTACGTCGGCAAACCGGCACACGTAGGTAATTCTTCCCATTTTACCGGAAGTTGCGCGGATTGTCAGCCACAAAATTCGCCCAATTTTCCCTAGATGATAAGCCGCGCAGCCACGAAAAGCATCACCCGCGTGGTTGTGAAAGTGTTGACCATTTTTGCGGTTGCTGCTAGAATTTTGTTCTGCCATGCCGAAGTGGCGAAATTGGCAGACGCGCTACGTTCAGGGCGTAGTGAGCTTACGCTCATGTGGGTTCGAGTCCCACCTTCGGCACTATGACAGCCCAGCCACCATTGCCTGGGCTGTTTTGTTTTGTATCGCGCCAGTTCCTTTTTCTTCATTGTGTGTGACCATTCCGGTAGGCTCGCCGGATGTCCTCGAAAACAGACCGTAACAAGCAAAATCGTACGGGTCTTGCCGATCGGCGGAATGGTCACTTCTGGTTTGAGAAAATAGGCACAATTTGTATAATGGGCGGTATTCTGGTGGTCTTGTGCGACCGCCTGCTGCTGTCGAAATGCCAGTTCACGTCATTTTGCGTCAAGTGTCGATACGACGTAAACCTTGGGGAAACAGGTTATGAATCTTCTCACGATAACGGGAATAGTGGTGGTGTTGACCATTACGGTGGGCGCTGTGTTGGCGCTCCTATCGGGCTTTGCCAGCCGCCAGGTAACGAGTGTCCAGGCGGAGCAACAGTTGGAGCAAAGCCGCTATAACCCGATGCTAACCAAAGGTTTTAAGATTCCCGTCAATGCGGATGTGGAGGAACAGATCAAACAGGCGCGGCTGATTGCCGCCCGTCAGGCCGCGGCGACGCCCCGCTGGGGCAACATGAAAATCCACGGGCAAAATGCGACTACCAAAGCGCCCAGCGCCTACCGTGGGGTGGATAATGACCCCCTGACGGCGGTGAAGATTGCCCAGTTCCACACCTGGAGTGGCGTGCTGCATGGTCCACAGGCGGCCCAGGCGGTTGCCCCAGGCGCAGTGACCGCGGCGCCCGCCGCCGTGCCATCCAAACGGCCCGAGGACCTGGTGGCGGGGGTGGATTATCCGGTCATTGAAATTACGGATAGCATGGACCCGGCGGAGGTACGCAAGGCGCGTATCGCCAACTCAAAGGCGCGTTCCGCGGCGGTGAAGGCGTTGAAAGAAGCGGGAACGGCAGCGGTTGTGCCGGCAGCGCCCGTGCCTGGCGTCGCCCCCCGCCCGGTGGCGGCCCCCGCCGCCGCGTCCGTCGCCGCCGCGCGCGAGCCGGTTGCCGGCGTCGATTATCCCGTTATCGAAATAACCGATGCGATGTCTCCGGACGAAGTGCGCAAGGCGCGTATCGCCAATTCGAAGGCCCGTTCCGCCGCCATGAAAGCGTACAAAGCCGCCGGCGGTGGCGAAGCCGTGGTCGCGCCTGCCGCGCCCGCGCCCGTGGCTGCCGCCGCGACCCCCGCGCCGGTGGTGGTGGTCGCGCCCACGGCCAACGTGCCACCGCCGCCCGCTTACATTGATATTACGGATGACATGGACCCGGCGGACGTGCGCAAGGCGCGTATCGCTAATTCTAAAATGCGGTCTGAGTATAACAAGGCATTGAAGGCGGCGGGCATCGATCCCGGCACGGTCGGCTGACGCCTTTTGTCCTGTACATGGCCTGAATCAGCCCGTCCGGCTCTGACCGGGCGGGCTTTTTTGTTGAGGTGGGTTTCTGCCAGGTTGACGCGCTTATGTTAAAATGCGAAAAGCTGAACATGGCGCTGCCGGCTGCCACAGCGGATGTCGGACGCCAAACGTCTTGACCGGGTGTGTCGATGTCAGGGTTGCTTTGAGACTTTTGTCGTCTATTTTGAGGACGGTGACGTGGCGCTGCCGTGGTGGGTGGGCGCAAGGTTGCGGTTGAATAACAGGCGGAAGGTTTAGTTGTGTTAGTTGATTATCGCATTCGTCAACGAGAATATCTGTTGGCCATTAGTCGCGCGCTGACTTCGGAGTTGGATCTGGGGGACGTGTTGCGGATTATTGTACAGGCGTCGGTGGAGTTTATTTCGGGACGTGCCGGCATTATCGCCCTCGCCGATCCCCACGAGAAGGTCTTCCGCATTGCTGCCGCCTACGGTATCCCGCGCCATCTGATCTCTGGCTCCGAAATCCTCCTGCGCGGGCTTGCCTACGAAGAGGGACAGGAGCGACAGATCATTCCCCAACTAACGCAGATGGTGGAGGCGCTGGCTCAATCCGCGGACATTGGCCTGACACAGGTGATGCGCCTGCCCATGTTGAGCGGCGACACGGTGGTTGGCATGATTTACGTCTTTCTTGTCGGACAGCATCGCCTTAGTGCCGACGCCCCCAACTTGCTGCAAAGTTTTGCCGATCAGGCGGCCATCGCCGTCAAGAACGCGCGATTGTACCAGGAAGTGATAGCGGAAAAACAGCGGCTGGATGCCATCATGGAACAAAGCGCGGATGGCATCATGATTTTGGATGCCCACCTGAACATTCTCGTCTTCAATAATGCCCTCAGCCGCATGACGGGTTGGACGGCGGCGGAAGTGATGGGTGAACCACACGAGCAGGTGGTCCGTTGGCGCGTGTTGAAAACGAATGTCTCGTTGGAACAGGCGCAGGCGGAAGGCTGGCCCGCGCCTGGGGGCGCGCATCTGTACGTCGAAGGGGATTTGCTGCGGATGGGGGGGGATGCGATTCGCCTCGGCATTACCTATGCGCCGGTGCAGGATCAGCGGGGGCGGCTGGTGAATATCGTGGCGAATGTGCGAGACCTGACTCGTTTCCAGGAGGAGGAGGAGTTGCAGAAGACGTTTATCTCCGTGATCAGCCATGAATTGAAGACGCCCGTATCCATCATCAAAGGATATGCCGGCACGCTCCGCCGCGTTGACGCCGCCTGGCCCGCCGAAGTCCAACAAGAATACCTGGCCGTCATTGAGGAAGAAGCGGACAATCTCACCGATTTGATAGACAATCTCCTCACGGCTTCCCGCCTGCAATCCGGCACTTTTGCCTTAGATAGGAGTGGGGAGGTATATTTGCCGGCAGTGGCTCAATCCGTAGCCCGCAAATTCAGCGCCCAAACCGGCAAACACACCTTCAAAATCAGCTTTCCTGAAGAATTCCCCATCGTCCGCGGTGACGAACGACGGCTTACCCAGGTTTTCAATAACCTCGTCAGCAATGCCATCAAATACTCCCCCGCGGGTGGTCCCATTGTCCTCGCCGGGCAAACGCACGGCGATTACGTTACGGTGTCCGTGCGTGATGAAGGGATCGGCATTCCTGTTCATCAACAACATCGTATCTTCCAGAAGTTTTCCCGGTTGGACAACGCCCTCAGCCGCCAGACAGACGGCACGGGACTGGGATTGTTCCTGACCAAAGCTATCATCGAAGCCCACGACGGCAGTATTTGGTTCGAGAGCAATGCCGACGACCGTCCGGGCACGACCTTTACCTTTTCCTTGCCTCTCCATTCATCCTGACCTGCCCGCGTGGGGTGGAGCCAGGCAAACCTGATCCATCCAGACAAAGTGAGAAACCATGTTAACACAACTCAATTGCCCTCAATGCCGCACGCCGTTTACCGCCGAAGTTTTCCAGGTCGTTGATGTGGGGCAGACGCCTCAACTGAAACAACTTTTGCTCAGCGGTCGGCTGAATGTAGCCACCTGCCCCAACTGCGGCTTCACCGCGCAGTTAGGCACGCCACTGCTCTACCACGATCCCGCCCACGACATGTTCATGGTGTTCGTGCCCATGGAATTAAACCTGTCGCATAACGAACAGCAGCGACTGATCGGCGACATGGTGCAGCAGATCATCAACCAGACCCCACCGGAAAAACGGCGCGGCTATATGTTGCAGCCGCAAACCATCCTCAGTTACCAGACGCTCATTGAAAAGGTTCTGGAAACCGAGGGGATCACACCGGAGATGATCGCCCACCAGCGGAAGCAAGGGGAACTGCTGCAAACGTTGTCCACGGCGAGTCCTGATGTGGTGGATATTTTGCTGCAAGAGCGCGCGAATATGATTGATGAGACATTTTTCGCCATGTTGAGCAGCGTGCTGCAAGCGTCCACGGAGTCGAATAACATGGAGCAGACGTTGAAGCTGACCAATTTGCAGGCGCGACTCTACCAGGAAACCGAGGTGGGCAAGCGATTGGAACGGCAGCAAACGATCCTGCACCGTTTTCGTCAGGCGGCAAAGAAGCAAGGAGGGCTTTCACCGGAACTGCTCTTTGAATACGTGACGAAGTATGCGCAGGAAGATGCGCTTGTGGATGGCCTGACAACGGTGGGGCAGCCGGCATTGAATTACACATTCTTCGGGCTGCTCACGGATGAAATTGAGCGACTGAACCAGGGTGGC
Source organism: Ardenticatenales bacterium (assembly GCA_020634515.1). NCBI lineage: Bacteria > Bacillati > Chloroflexota > Ardenticatenia > Ardenticatenales > Ardenticatenales bacterium. The sequence continues at coordinate 191,358 of JACKBL010000002.1, forward strand.
GAGCAGGCGCGGGCGAGCCGCCTGACAGCTATTCGTGAACGGCTGCTGCAAGTTCAGGCGAAAGCGCAGCGGGAGTCGCAGGCCATTATGGATGAGGCCAGCAAGGTGCTACAGGCCATTACCCGCGCGCCGGACCAGCGCGCCGCCGTGCAGGAGCATTTACATGAAATGGACGAAGCGTTTATGTACTTGCTTTCCATGACGATTGCCCAGGCGGAGCAAGCGGGCGCGCAGGAACAGTTTGATAACCTGACTGAAATCCGCGAGTTGATTTTGGAGGAAGTGGAGAGTCAGACGCCGCCAGAGTTGCGGTTCTTGAACGACTTGATGGAAGCAGAGACACCGGCGCAGCAGGATGCGCTGCTGACGGCCAATCCGGAGATGGTGTCTCCGCGGATGGTGGAATTGCTGCGGATGCTGGCGCAGCAAACGGACCAGGCTGGCGACAGCGATACCACGGACCGACTGAAGAGTTTGGAGAAGTTGGTTGCCAGCCGCCTGTGATGATGAAACGAGCAGGGGCAGACCCACGGCCTGCCCCTGTCGTCGCAGTCAGTTGCGCATGGCCACGCCGCTCAGGGCGCATCCGTCACTGGTATGGACGGATGTGCCCTTAATGGGGTTCATTGTCCAGGCGGAAGCCATGCCCGCGTACGGTGACGATGTAGTTGTAGTCGTCAACTTCTGCCAGGCGGTCACGCAGCCGCCGCACGAGGGCGTCAATAGCCTGTTCCGAGACGCCACTCCCCCCTGTGCCCGGCCACACAGCTTCCACGATGGTGTCGCGATCACAAACCGCGCCGTCGGCGTCGTACAACTCTTTTAAGAGTCGGTACTGCGCCAGAGACAGAGGTGGGTCTAATGGCGCATCGTCAATGAGAACGGAGCGTTGGGCTTCGTCGAGGATCAGGCTGCGGTGAACGGTGGGCGGTTCGAAGGTGAGGGGGACGGTGGCATCCGTGCCGACAAAGAGCAGTTTGACGCAGAGGGCTATCTGGATTTCATCGCCGTCTTGTAATCGCGCCGATCCCTTGATCTGTGTTCCATTCAGGTAGGTACCGTTTTTGCTGTCCAGATCGTGCAAGACGTAACCGCCGCTTTCTTTGCTGATTTTGGCGTGATAGCGAGATACTTGCCTTTCGGGGAGGGCAATGTGGCAATCGCTTCCACGCCCGATCATGATTTCGGGTGCATCTAACGGCCACTGCTGTCCGACAAGCTCGCCCTCACGTGTGATAAGTACAGGTTGTTGGTTCATGATTACCTCAGCCAATTTTACTTGCGAGACGAGAAAGGATTGTTCCGCTATTCCGCCCCAGCTTTTATTATGCAGGCGCAACTACTGACGCTCTCTGGAGATTGGTCCAATCTGGCTTAGCAGTTACATGCAGGCAATGTTGGGTGAATGCCGGCATCAACATCCACCACAACGGCAACAATTAAACAATTGTTCTATGGCAAACAATGATAAAGCGGAAAGCGCAAAACGTAAAATACTAAACGACCATGTTTCCCCCCCTGAAAGATAACACTATTCTACGCAATCGTTATAAGCTGACCAACGTTGTTGGACAAGGCGGCATGGGCAGCATCTATCGCGCCGAGGACCTGCGTCTTCCCGGTCGGCTTTGCGCCATCAAAGAAGTCCAACCCGATACGAATGCTGACCCCACCATCACCGCGCAGATGCAGAACCAGTTTCTGCAAGAAGCCAGCATCCTGGCGCAACTAGACCACCCTAATCTGCCCAAAGTATCCGACTTTTTTCGTGACAATGGCCGCGACTACCTGGTGATGGATTTTGTTGCTGGCCGCGACCTGAAGCAGATACTGGAACAGAGCCAGCAGGAAAACAGGCGACTGGACGGGAACGTGGTGTTGGAATGGGCGCTACAAATCATCGACGCGCTTGCCTATTTACACAGGCAAATGCCACCCGTGCTGCACCGTGACATCAAGCCGGCGAACATCAAGCTCACCCCCGACAATCGCATTAAGTTGGTAGATTTTGGTCTGGTGAAATTGATGGCCGGTGACGACGCACGCACCATTACCGTCATCCAGGGACGCGGCACGGCCTTGTATACGCCTCTGGAGCAGTACGGCGGCGACAATGACCATACGGACGTACGGTCTGACATTTATGCTCTGGGGGCGACGCTCTATCATTTGCTTACCGGAGTGCCGCCGCCTTCCGCCAAAGAGCGATTTCTGCGGGCGGCGGCGCTGCGCTCTCCGCGTGAGCTTGATGTACGCATTCCCCTGCATGTGTCGGAGGCCGTTTTGTGGGCGATGTCCATGCACCCGGATGACCGCCCCAAAAGCGTGATGCAGTTTCGCCAGGTGCTGCTTGGGCAGAGCCGCCGTCCTCGCGATGAGCGCAGCCAGCCGGCGCGTCCGCCTTTCTTGTTGGCGTTGCAGGAAAATCGCAATGGTTTGCTCCTTGCCGCCGGTTTGCTCTTGCTGGCGATTTTGCTGACGCTGTTGCAATGAGGCGTCCAGGCTATCGCGGTTGGGGGTCAAAACGGGTAGTCCGATTTTCTAAATCGGACTATGGGGTGGTGGCGTCCGATTTGGAAAAGGGACTACCTGGATGCCTGCCCTATCAAAATGGGGAAAATGCGTAACCTGTCAACGAATTTGGTTTTTTAACTATGCAAAGCCTTGACATCAGTAGATGGTGTGGCTATATTTTGTTGTAGTTCCTCAATGTGCGTCCTGTCTTGTTTCCAAGACGGTTAATTCCCCAAGGAGACCGTAAATGGCTAGTGTATCCTATCGCAACGTGGTAAAGAGCTTCGGCGACGTCAATGTTATCAAGAATATGAACATTGAAATCGCCGACAAAGAATTCGTCGTATTTGTCGGTCCGTCCGGATGTGGCAAATCCACCAATCTGCGTATGTTGGCTGGTTTGGAAGAGATTACGGCGGGCGAGATTTTGATTGGCGACCGAGTAGTCAACGACGTACCGCCGAAAGATCGAGACATTGCCATGGTGTTCCAGTCTTATGCACTTTATCCGCACATGTCCGTGTATGACAACATGGCCTTTGGTCTGAAACTACGGAAAGTAGATAAGGCGGAAATTGACCGTCGCGTGAAGGAAGCCGCGGATATTTTGGGGTTGGGGGCACTGCTTGATCGGAAGCCGAAGGCGCTTTCTGGTGGTCAACGCCAGCGCGTGGCGGTGGGTCGGGCGATTGTACGTGAGCCAGCCGTGTTTTTGATGGACGAGCCACTTTCGAACCTGGACGCGAAACTGCGCGTGACGGCGCGGGCGGAAATCTCCAAGCTGCACAAGCGTCTGGGCACGACCTTTATCTACGTGACCCACGACCAGGTGGAAGCGATGACGATGGGCGACCGTATTGCCGTGTTGCACGCGGGCGAATTACAGCAGATTGACCCGCCGCGTGTGTTGTACGAAGAGCCGCACAACGTGTTTGTGGCCGGTTTCATTGGCAGCCCGAGCATGAATTTCTTTGATGCTACGTTGGTGGCGGAAGAAGGGAATTTGTTTATGGATGCGGGCGATTTCCGGGCGATGGTGCCGCCGGAACGCAAATCAATGTACGGCAATTATATCGGGCGGCAGGTCGTTTTTGGGATGCGTCCTGAGCATATCCACGCCGTCAACTACGCGCCGCCCAGTATTACCCCTTCACCGCTGGAAGGCGTCGTGGAAGTGGTCGAACTCCTGGGGCACGAACTGCACCTGTACGTGAACACGGGCAGCCGCAGCCTGGTAGCGATTGTAGACACCCGTTCCGCGCCGACCATTGGCGGGCGCGTGTCCATGGTGATGGACATGGGCAATATGCACCTGTTTGACAAGGATACGGAAATAGCCATTCGTTAGTGGCTGTCCGCGAACGATTTAGCGGAAAGGTGCGGACAGGGGCTATCCTGGATAGCGGCTACCCTGGGTAGCGGCTACCCTGGGTAGCGGCTACCATAGGTAGCGGCTACCTATGGTAGCTTGTCAGTAATCGTCCGTAAAATGTGGGAAGTTGTTTTCGGGTAACTGCTAAGCCAGATTGGACCAACTTTCTCTGGTGAAAATCGTCATTGAGCGTGTGAAATTGGTCCAATGATTACGATTCGGTCAATGTGGAGGCCGCTGTCCGTCAGGGCAGCGGCCTTTTTTGTAGTGTTGCCGGCACAGGCAAATTGGAAAGCGAAGTTGACGTGCAACTGAAATATCCGTTTTCGGGAAAAGGCTTTTTTGACGACACCTGGCTGGCATTTCTCGGTCTGGCGTTGATGTGGGGGACGTCTTTCCTGTTCATCAAAGTGGCGTTGGAAACGCTGCACCCGTTGACGCTGGTGGGGTTCCGGCTGTTGATCGGTTGGCTGGCATTGGGCGTGATCATCAAGTGGCGGGGATTGGTTATGCCGGCATCCTGGACAATCTGGCGTCCTCTCCTCATTTTGGGCCTGGTGAACACAGCACTCCCCTTTGTCCTCATCACCTGGGGAGAATCGGGCGACAACGGCGTTTCCAGTGGCGTGGCTTCCGTGCTAAACAGCACAGTGCCCTTGTTCAGCATCTTCCTCTCGGGATTGATCCTGCGGCGGGAAGAGGTCACGACGGGCACGATGTTCGGCCTGTTTGTCGGCTTTGGTGGCGTGGTTTTGCTCTTGAGCCGGCGGCTGGGTTGGACCTGGGATGGCCTTTTGCCGCCGGCTGCCATCATTCTGGCGGCCTTCTGCTACGCCAGCGGCTCCGCCTACGCCCGCGCCCGGTTGCGTCAGGTAGGGCCGGTCGTCTCCGCTTTTGGGCAACTCTTTGTAGCCGACCTCTTTGTCTGGGCGGCCGCCTTTCTGTTTGACGACTTCCACGGGCAGCGGCTCACCTGGTCCACCGTGGGCGCGCTGCTTTGGCTGGGCGTGTTGGGTTCTTGCCTGGCCTACATCTGCTACTTCTTCATTTTGCAGCGGTGGGGCGCGACGCGCACAACGCTTGTAACCTATCTGCTGCCGGTGGTGGGGGTCAGCGCCGGCGTGATGTTTCTGGGGGAACAGGCTGATTGGCGTTTGTTAGTCGGTGGGTTGTTAATCTTGAGCGGCGTCGGCGCGGTGAACTGGCGTCCGCGCCCCAAAATCAGCGCCAACAGCGATTGAACGGGCGGCTTTGAATGGTTTCCATTTGCCGTTAAAATAGGTGTATGCCTGAACACAAGTACAACATTGGTGATTCGTTTCCGCTGCAATTCGCCTGGCACTTACCCGAAGGCGATTACATCCGGGCCGTTTTTGAGGCGACCGTGATCTATCTGGACAACTCTCTGGAGAAGTATGTCGTGCGCCTGGAGCAACTGCTGGCCGGGCGACAGGAGTCCGACGAGGGGGAGTTGCGCGAGGTAGACGCGCTGAGCGCGGACTATTGGCGCATGGTGGGGCAGATTCCAGGCAAGCGCGTGTCTATCGCCTTTGAGGCGGATGATGGCCGCCCCTTGTATCTGAAACTGGCGACGTTGACGGGGGAGCATTCATTTTTTACGCGCCTGGATGTGTTGGACAAGAAGAGACGTCAGGGATGACGGCTGTTTGGGGGCGTGCCCCCCGGCTGGGTGGCCGCCTATTCAGATTGGTTCATTTTCCAAGAATGAACCGATACCTTGCCTCCCGCCTGTCTTGCCCCTACGCCGGATGATTCCCAATGTGCTGGGGGTTAGCGACGCGATTGGAACTCCTGCACGGCTTTGGCGATTTCTTCGGAGACGTCTTTGGCGGAGCGCAGGCGGGTGAGTTGGTCGTGCCAGAATCCTGATCCGGCGCTGGCGGCCAATCCGGTGAGGACAATGCCGGCAGTCAGCGCGTGCAGATGCATCACATAACCAAGAATCGTCACTGAAGTATCTGGCGTCAAACCGGTCGTGAGCATGTCCGCCAGCGGCAGCATGTCGCGCAGCAAGTCTCCCGAATCCACGCGCAAAATGTAGGCCAGGCAGATGCCCACGACCACCGAGGTGAAGCGCAACCACTTCACGCGCATACTGGCGTCTTCTTCGTGCCGTCCCTGCTCGTGCAGGATGATGCTGGCCGCCGTGGTCGGCGTCAATTCATTGTAGCGAGGCTGATTGGCCGCCGGGTCGTGCTGCAGAAGGCGGTTCCATGCTTTTTCGATGCCGGCAATCAAATTGGGACCAATGACGGGCAGTTTGCGCAGCCAGCGCCAGAAACGGCGCAGCGGGCTGCTGAGCAAGCTCCGCTGTTCCTCCACGCCGCGCAGCAGTTCGCCCAATGAACTGAGGTAAATCTCCACTTCGCGGCTGATCTGACCATCTTTTTCCAGCGCCTGTAGCAGTGCCGCGAACCAGCCGTCAATCGCTTTCAATTCGTCACGGCTGAGGCCGAATCCTTCAAGTTGCGGGCGCAAGAGGGCGTAGTATCGGTCTTTCAGCAACTGGCTGGTGGTGGTGCTAACGGTGTCGATTTGCTGGCGCGTCCAGGTGACGACGACTTCCGCCAGGTTGCCCTGCAAGACGTTGATGGCCCGGCTGAGGAGGAGGACGGGATCGACCTGTTCCAGTTCGGCGAGGGCGTCGCGCACGTGGGCCTCCAGGATGTGGGTCAGGGTGGCGGGGAGTTCCAGGCGGTTGGTGAGGTTGGTGATGCCGGCATGGAGGTGATCGGTGAGCCACGTTTTAACTTCGGCCTCGCCGGGGACGTTGCCGGCATTGATCGCCGTCAGCACCGTTTGAATCACCTTCCCCATTTCCCCCTCGCGCACATTCATCAAAAATCGCTCCGCCTTTTCCACCGGTTGCAGCACTGTCTCCAGGGCCGCCAGATGCGCGGCAAACTCCTGCTGCATTTGCACGCTGGCCCCCAGGCTTTCCAGGCTGCCGGGGAGCAAATCCTTGTACGCGGCCATCGTTTCCCGCGCCGTTGGCTTGCTCTTCAAGCCCACGGCAATCTTCACCACGTCTACCACGATTTCCGTGCCGATTGCCATCGTGAACATGGTGACGATATACAGGCCGAGGACGGCGAAAATTTGCGCCAGGCCGGTGGAGAGGCTGGTTTCGGTCGGCTGCGTTTCGTCTGTTTGCGCCAGGGTGGCGACAGTGGGGAGGGGTGTGGGGGGGCTGGCGGCGTGCGCGGGGGTTGCGAGAATGCCGGCAAACAGCAGCACAATCAACAGAGTGGAAAGAAGTTGACGTGACATAATGGCCTCCTTCTAGGACAGTGGTCAGTGGGTAGTGGGCAGTTTGCAGTTGATAGTTTGCGGTTGGTGGTTGGTGCGTGCGTTGCTCGCCCCAACGCGCCACGCGCCTCTCGCCCCTCACCCCTCGCCCCTCGCCCCGAACAGCCGCCGCCACAGGTTGGTTTCCAACATGCCCTCCGGGTCGCAGCGTGCTTTGAGGGCGCGGAATCTGGCGAGGGTGTCCTGACCCAGGTACGCCTCCACCACCTCCGGGCGCAGGGTGCTATCTTTGGCGAAGTAGAACCGCCCGCCGGCGCGCAGCACGATCTCGTCCATGTCTCGCGTCAGGCGGACCACGTCGGCGCGATTGCCGCGCGTGATGCGAAAATCCATCGCCAGGGAGAAGCCATCCAGGTTGTGCGTCATGAGGAAGTCGTCGGGGCGATGCCGTTTGAGGACGCTGAGGTAGTTGGGCAGGCCGCGCCGCTGCCCCAGGCGCAGCATCTCGCTAAAGGCGGAATCGGCGGCGGCGGCGGGGATGAAGCTTTGGTACTGAATCAGTCCGCCCGGCCCGTACGCTTTCTTCCAGTCGGGGATGTAGTCCAGCAGGAAGTGGAAGCTGGCGTGCGCCTGCTGGAAGGTGTGCCCGTCGCTGAGGCGGGAGGTGAGGAATTTGCCTTCGTTGACCAGCCGCGTGCCCAGGTTGTTCCAAAACGGACGCATGAAGAGCCACATGGTGGATGCCGGCATCACCCCGAACAAAACAGACGGTGGCCGCTGAAAATCCGCCCGCAGCGTCTGCCGCGGATAGGGGTCCGTTTCCGGCGGCAGGTAATGCGCCAGATGGATTTGCCCCCGCCCCAGGCCCTTGCCCAGAGCAAACGCATCCACCCAGCCCACCGTGTAGTCAGAGCGTGAGACCGTTTCCTCAATCTGGCGCAGCATCTCCCCCAGATTGCGGCTTACCAGCGCCTCCACGCGCAGCAGCCCGGAGTAAATGCGCTTCATCCGCATCGTGATCGCCGTGAAGCAGCCCAACATGCCGAAGCCGCCAATGGCCGCGTAAAACACGTCCGCGTTTTCCTCGCGGTTGCACAAGACGATCTCCCCGGACGGCAGCATCATCTCGAACGAGAGGATGTGGTCGCCAATCGGCCCCACCTGCCAGTCGTTTTTGCCATGCACGTTCATGGCCGCGCAGCCGCCCACGGACGTTTTGCTCGTGCCCGTGACCACGGGCGGCCACCAGCCGTCTTCGATGATGTATTCCCACAGTTGCTCCAGCGTGACGCCCGGCTCCACGGTGATCACGCCCGTGCGCGGATCCCAGGCCAGGATACGGTTCATGCGCCGCAAGTCCACGAGAATGTTTTCGCCGTTGAGGGCGGCGTCGCCGTAGCTGTTGCCCGCGCCCCGGAAGCCCACGGTGCGCCCGCTCTGGCGGGCCACGTCGAAGACTTGCTCCAGGTTTTCCACGGTCGATGGGCGATAGACGTAGCAGATGTCACTGCTGGCCCCACCCCAGGCGGCGACTTTCTCCAGCCGTTGTGCCGGCAGCGGTGGGTGAAGTTGTTTTGTGCGAAGAGGGTGATGATTGCTCATGCGTTGTGATGGATCAGAAATTTAGGCGGCGGAAGATGAACGAAGGCAGATGGCGGATAATCAGGCTCACAAGCTGCCAGCGGGCGGGCACGTAGGCCGTCTGTCGCTTCTGCTGAATGGCGGCGGCGATCTGGTCCGCGGCGTCCGTGGCGGAAATCGGCCACATGGCGCGCTCCACGTGCGCCAACATTTGTGTGTTCACCATGCCCGGCTTGATCGTGGTCACGGTGACACCGTGCTGGCTGAGGCGGTTACGCAGCGATTCCAGGTAGGTGTGCAGTCCGGCTTTGCTGGCGTGGTAGGCGGGGTTGCCGCGTCGCCCGCGGTCGCCGGCGATGGAGCCAATGCCCACAATATGGCCGCGTCCGGCGCGCTGGAAGCGAATGGCGGCCTGATCCAGCCAGGCCATGGCTCCCAACAAGTTCACTTCGACCATCAATTTGTCTTTGTGGAAGTCGTATTCGTTGGCGGCAACGGGGGGCATGACGCCGGCGACGTAAATGACGAGGTCGAGTCCGTTGAGGCGGCGGGTGACTTCCTGGAATAATGCCGGCACGCGCTCATAATCCGTCACGTCATGCACCACCGATAGCGCGCAGCCGGGGCGCTGCTCGTTGATGGCCGCGCAAACAGCCTCTAGCTCCGCCTGGCGACGCGCCACGCCCGCCACGACGTACCCCTGCGCCGCCAACGTCTGCATCAAGGCCGCGCCAATGCCCGCCGACGCCCCAATAATCAGCGCCCTGGACTGCGGTTCCAGCGGCCTCTTTACCTCCAGCGCCTGTTCTTCTGGCAACTCAAATTCATCCGTGATCAAAGTAATTTCGTCCCTCTGCTACCTCTGGCGGCAAAACGCCCGGCGGATACGCCAGCGCCCGCGCAATTGCTTCATGTGTTTGTAGGGCAAGCTGCTGCGTATTGGCTTCTGGCGTGGGGTGAACCACGGGCAGGGGCATCAGGCGCGCCTGTACCGGTCCTGAACGCCCTGCCAGCCGCCATACCGCCGCCCACAGCGTTTCGTCTCCCCACTGCACCAATGCCTCACGATCATAAATGATAGCACAAGGGAGGAAAGGGGTGCTATTTTGCGCGGCAATTTCAAACGCCCCATGCCGAAACGGCAGCAGCACGCCGCCAGGGCCAATCCGCCCCTCTGGGAAGACGACGATGGGAGGATACCGCTCGACGTGGGCAAGCTGCTCCCGCGCCTGATGGCGGGACGCCTTGTCTCCCCGATTGACGAAGACCGTCCCCACCGCGCGCGCCATCCAGCCAATAAAGGGCCAGGTGCGCACGCTCTCCTTCGCCAGGAAGCGCATGGGCATGATGCTCACCAGCAGCACAATGTCCACGTAGGAGAGGTGGTTGGGGAAGATGAAGCCCTCGTGTTCCGTGAACGTCTCCGGCGGCGGCGGTTCCAGGCGCACGTCAAAAATGCGCAGAAATGCGCGCGCCATCCAACGCATGTTCCAGGCGGCAAAGCGGATGCGGCGCACGCGCACGGGAATCCAGCCGGTGAGCAGGATGATAAATGTGCCCAGAGCCAGGGCCAGGGACGTTGTGGCAATGCGAAAAATGGCGCGAATGGGATTATGCGTCATGGGTGGCAAGCCTTCCCGCGCGGCGTCAGCGCAAATAGATGGGATTGCTGAATATCCAGCCTCGTTCCCGACCCAGGTAGGGGACACGCGCTTCGACACGGTACGCCCCTTCGTCCACGGGGATGTGCGTGAGGGTGGTGTCGTTTGTTTCCGCTACCACCTCGCCGCGGTGGATGAGGCGCATCTGGCAGCGGTTGGGGGCCAACGCCTGTAGCGTCGCGCCCACGTCCATGGTGATCATGTCCCCCATGATGCCTTTGTTCACGCCCTGGCCGCTGAAGCGAAATCCTTTGGTGGATGCCGGCATATCATAGCCAACCCAACTATTTCCCTGACCGACCGCGCCCAGCAGCAACGCCTTGTCGTGGGCGAGGTCCCCGTTGAGGGGCTGGCGCGTGAGGACGTGCGTGTTGACGGCGCGGAAGAGAAACTCGTAGGGGAAAACTTCGCGCGTGATGGGGCCGAGGCTCATGGGTGTGCCGTGGGCGTCACTGTTGCCGACGGCGGCAATGCGTTTGCCCTGGGCTAGCAGTTCGTCCCATTTGGCCAGGGTCTCCGGTTCGGGGCCGGTGATGTACTTTTCCGGGCGCAGCACGAGGCGGAGGGCGCTGAGTTTGGCGATGAGGGGATGTTTGAAGGAGAGACGGTCGTGACGGCGGGCCAGGGCGGATTTGAAACTGGACATGTAGTTCCAGATTTCCAGGCCGGTGAAGCCGTCTACTTCCCAGTTGTGCCAGCCGAGTTCGGGTTCGCGCAGGAGGTCGAGGCTGCGTTCGTGGGGGTGGGCAAGGAAGCCGCAGGCACCGAGGGCGCGGGTGGCGTTGATGAGGGATTGGGGGTCGGGAGAATGCCGGCACATTTCCTCCCCCGCGCCATAGACCAGAAAGTGATTGCATTGCGGATCGCGGCGCGTATCATGCACCTCTTCCCCCACCAGCAACAGCACCCGCCCCTGGTCGTTCTCATAGTACCCCTCCACGCCATCCACCCAGATATTGTGGTCGGTGACCACGATAAAATCCAAACCCGCGGCAATGGCGGCGTCGGCGATTGCCTTGTGCCACTTTTCGCCGTCGGAGTAAGGGGTGTGCATGTGCAGATTGCCAACGTACTCATAAACCGCGGACATAGAAACACTCACTTCAGTTTCAGGAGAGGGATAGCCAGGACGAACAGGGACGATTATAAGCCAATTGTGCCGTGACACAAACGACGGCGATCAATTGGTTTTTACCTGCCCTGGCGCGGTGGTATACTCTGATGGTTGTTGTTCCACTGGCGGGTCACCGCGTATGCGCTGACCACCGCTCACACCCGGAGAAGCCACCCATGTTACGAAACCGTGCCGTCTGGTTATTTCTCGTTACCTGTTTGTTGAGTGTCCTGGCTTGCGGCGGGGCCAACGAGGCCACGCCTGTGCCGCCGACCAGCCCGCCGCCGACGGCGGAGCGGAGCGGCGGGGAGCGTGGGGAAGGGGTGAGTACGGCAACGGTGGTGGCTGCGGTGGATACGGTTGTGCCGGCATCGCCCACACCCCCGCCCGCCTTCACCCCCACGCCGGTTCCCACCGTCACCCCCGACCCCAACCTCGCCGATTGGACCATTCTCGTCTACCTCGCCGCCGACAACGACCTGGAACTGCAAGGCCTGCTGGACATCAACGAGATGGAAACCGCGGGTCGTTCCAGCAAGGTCAACGTCGTGCTGCAAGTAGACCGCACCCCAGGCGAAACCACCGTCTCCGGCGACTGGACCGACACCCGCCGCTACCTGGTCCAGGGAGACAAAGACCCGGACAGCATCAATCCCACCCTGCTGGAAGAATTGGGCGAGCAGAACATGGGCGACCCCAACGTTCTCACCGATTTCATCGTCTGGGGCATGGAGGGCTTCCCCGCCAACCATTACGCCCTCATCCTCTGGGACCACGGCGCGGGCTGGTTGGGCGTCGCCTTTGATGAGAGCACGTCCGGCTACGACGAATTGAGCATGAACGATCTGGATGGCGCGTTGCAGCGGGCGCTGGCTCAGGTTGGTCCCGACCATTTGGACATCATCGGCTTTGATGCCTGCCTCATGGGGCAGATGGAAGTGTACGATGTGGTCAGCCCGTATGCGCTGTATGCGGTCGGTTCGGAGGAGTTGGTGCCCGGTTTGGGTTGGGATTATGCCGCTTTGTTGTCTGATTTGTATGCCGCGCCGGAGATGGATGCCGGCACACTCGCGCAGCACATGGTAGACGATTTCCTCGCCTACTACACCGATGTCGAGCCAGATAAGTACGTGACCATGTCCGCCGTGCGGCTGGATGCCATGCCTCGCGTCACCGATGCCGTGGAGCAACTGGCCGCCGCCCTGATCATCGATCCCGCCCTCTCCGCCAGCGCCGTAGGTGATGCCCGCGCCGGCGCGGAGAGCTTTGCCCGCTTCTACCCGGAGGATGCCGACTACTACGCGGCTGTGGACCTGTGGCATTTTGCCTCCATCCTGGCGCAGCGTAGCACCGATGAGGCGGTGACGGCGGCGGCGCAAGAAGTGATGGCCGCCGTGGCGGATGCGGTGGTGGCCGAGGCCCACGGCGGCGGCTTGCCGCAGGCGCGGGGCATGGCTGTCTATTTCCCCCGCCTGGCGGAGTTTATGGAGCCTTCCTATGCCAGCGAAGGACCGGTGGCCGGTTGGGATACGTTCCTGTCAACGTATCATGACCTGGGATTGGCGGATATTCCCGAACCGGGTTTTGATATTGTGAATGTCCTCAGCGATGTGGCCGGCTACCAGCAGCCTGCCTACATGGACGTGGAGATTACGGGGCGTGATATAGAGAATGTTTACTTGATTGCCGGCATCTACCAACCCGACGGCCGCCTGCAACTGGTCGAATACGACTACCTCATCCCCGAACCCACCTACCTCGACGACGGCTCCCTCCTCTACGAATGGCACGACGGCGTCCACGAAGACTTCTTCGTCTGGTACACCGACGCCTCCTATATCACCGACGGCCAAAACGGCGACTACGTCGTCATGTGGCCCACCGACTACGATAGCAGCCTGTACGTCGTCGAAGGCCGCTACCGCCCCGCCGGCGAGTCGAAATACTTCGACGCCAGCCTCGTCTTTGACACAGACACCGGCGAAATGGACAGCGTTTGGGGCGTGCAGAGCAGCGGCGAAGGCGCACCCTACGAAATCTTCCCCGCCCGAGGGGACGAATTCCAGATTTACGATCAATACCTCACGGAAGATGGTGACACTATCCGCGAAGCCGGCGTCTCCCTCTTCTTCGCCGAAAACAAGCAACTGTATTACCAGTGGCGGCCCCTCCCCAGCGGCGACTACTTCCTCGGCTTTGCCGCCGAGACCATCGCCGGGCAATGGGCGGAAGTCTATCATGATTTCGCCGTGGACAACGACAACCTGATTCCCGGCTACGCCACCTACCTTGACCCGTATCAAGGCTTCCAGTTCAACTACCCCGAGGCGTGGTATCGTCCCGAATACGACGACGCGCTGCTGTACACCAGTAACCCCGACGCTACCACCTACCTGTACATCACCCTCTACCCCGACCTGGGCAGCGGCACGCCCGCCGACCTGAAAACGCAAACGCTGGACGACTTCGGCGCGGTGGACATTCTCTATGAAGATGTGACAACGGTAGACGGGGAAGACGGGCTGATCACGGCCTACGGCTACAACGACGCCGACGGCGTCACCCACACGGGCGTCTTCTTCACCTTCGCGCGCGAGGGCGTGGGCTATGTGGTGGACCTGGATGGTCCCCTGAGCGAGGAAGAGGCGAACCTGGAAGCCGCCGTGGAAATTATCGGCAGTTGGGTGTTCCAGCCCGTTGGTTTTGGCCTCTATCCCGGCAACTGGGCTACCCTTACCCTGGACGGCTTCACCGTCTCCAAGCCGGAAGAGTTCACCTACGAGGAACTGGAGAACGGCTGGCAGCTTTTCACCGGCGAAACCAGCGACACCTTTGTCGCCTTGCGCACCGATCCCGATTCCGGCGCGGGGCGGCTGCCCCTGCTGGCGGACTGGCTGGCCGTGGCCGGCGACGGCGTGGAAGGATTCGCCACCGGCGATCCCTACCGCTTCACCCTGGCGGACAACCTCTGGGTGCGCGGCGACTTTGACTACGTCAACGAGGATGGCCTCCTCATTCGCGGCTTCATCATGGTCACGCTGCGCGACGGTCAGGAAATCGTCGCCTGGGCCGAAGCCCCCGCCAACGCCTTCCCCGACCTGGAAAACCAGGTCTTCCTGGTGATCATCTCCGACCTGACCCTGCCAGGCGATTAAGGCTGGCGCTGAAATAGCACTCGAATGGCAACGCCACAAAAAGGCGTCTCGTGTGTAATGAATCTTCCCGGAAGCGCAATGACGGATGATGGCCCTGGTTAACAGCTTCCGGGAAGATGTTTTTATTGATGGTTGGTTTGTCGCCTACACGGTGGCGACGGCCCCGCCGCGGCGGGTGTCGCCGGCGGCGACGAGGCGGCCTGATTCGGTGCGGGAGACGCTGTGCGCGCCGCCGAAGTAGATGCTGCGTGTGGGCCAGCGGTTGACGACGTAGCCGGCCTGTTCTACGGTGTCTACGGCGGCGGCATCGTAGCCCGCTTCGCATTGCAGAATGCCGTTTTCGTAGTGGACGCGGGCGATGTTCACGGCGTCGCGCAGTTTCATGTGGTAGTCGAGCAGGTTGCTCAGCACTTGCAGGATGGCGCTGCGGATGCGGGTGCTGCCGCCACTGCCGACGACGAGGCGGATTTTGCCATCTTTGAGGACGATGGCGGGCGTCATCATGGTGGGGATGCGCTGACCGGGTGGCTGGCTGTGGAAGCCGCGTGGGTGCAGGTCTTCTTCGCCCATGATGTTGTTGGGGATGAAGCCTGTGCCGGGGACGATGTAGCCGGCGGATTCGCCGGCGGTGGTGGTCAGGCTGACGGCAAGGCCGTCGCCGTCGATGACGCTGAGGTGGCTGGTGTTGCTGGGGCCGGGTGGTTCGGGCGCGGGGGCGTAGGGGCGACCGCTGGCGAGGGCGGCGGATATTTGCGCGACGTAATCGTGGACGAAGTTGTTGGCGAGGAAGGTGGTGATGGCGGTGGATGCCGGCATTTCCTCCCGCCACCGATCCCAATAAACGCGTGCCCGACTTGTTGCCCCCATCACCTCCGCCAGCAAGCGCAAATGGTCCGCCGAACCATGCGCCCGTTCACGCACGGCAAACGCCGACAACAGCTTTAGCGTGAACGCCGTGAGGACGCCCCCCGTTGAACTGGGCGGTGGCAGCAGAATTTCGTAATCCCGATACGGGAACCGGATGGGCGACAGCGTGGGCACGCTGTAGGCGGCCAAATCCGCCGTCGTCAACAGCCCGCCGTTGGCATCCTGGTCCGCCACCAGCGCCTGCCCCAGCGGCCCCTGGTAGGCGAAATCCGCGCCGGACGCGGCCAGTTCCCGCAAGGTATGCCCCAGGTGTGGGATGTATAGCACGTCGCTGGGTTGGATGAAGTGGCCGTTGGGTTGGAAGACGTGCCTCATGCCGGCAGTATGTGTATACAAAGGGGCCAGCAGTTCGCACGTTTCCGTCTGGAATGGCTCCAGGTGCAGGCCATCGCGCGCCAGGCGAATGGCCGGCGCCAAAAGCTGCGCCAGCGGCAAACGTCCATAGTCGGCGGCCATCTGGCACAGGCCACGTATGTTGCCGGGCACGGCTACCGAACCGCGCCCAAGGTGGAATTCCTGGGTGGTGGCGCCGAAGTCAACTGTTACTTTGCCGAAGTCGAGAGATGCCGGCATTCCCGCGCGACCCAATCCCGGCGTGGCGCTGAAGAAATCGTAAACAGTTCCGTGGCCCGAAACCGGATTATAAATCTGGGCCATGCCGCTGCCCCCCAGATGCACTACCCCAATCTCCGCAATAAACGAAGCAAACGCCGCCGCCACCGCGGCATCAACCGCATTGCCCCCCTGCTCCAATATCGCTGCGCCGGCTCTGGCCGTCTCCTGACTGCCCGCGGCGATTACTCCTGACATAGAATGGTCTCCTCTGAAAAGGATCTTCCCGGAAACTTCATCACGGATGATGGCTCTGGGTAACAGCTTCCGGGAAGATGTTTTCATTGATGGTGGTGCGCCGCGGCGCATGAAGTCTCCTTCGAGAATGGTGGTCAGTTGACAGTGGGCAGTGGTTAGAAGCACACGCTGCCACCCATCGTCGAGATAAATCTTCGTCATCCGCGCATCATGTGCGTGTTTTTATCTGGCAATTGTCCGTTGTTGGCACGACAAATCGGAATCACCGGACATCGGTCGTTATTCGTTTCCCGTTTTCCGTTGACTGTTGCCCGTTTTTCGGCGTGGCGCTGTAGTGTAGCGGAAAAGGGATAAATGGTAAATGCCCCCTCGTTGCCGCAACTTGTTTGCCTGGCGTGACTTTTCCGCCCCTGAGGCGACTAATCCATAGGGAACAAGCGTGCAAACGGGCGATGCGGTACTGGCAGAAAATGCCGGCATAAACGGCACACCCCCACAAGACAATTTTCGTGATAACAGCGTTACAATAGTACCTAAAGACCTGTTGCGTTCACCCTTTCGCTATAATAACGAAGTAGAATGATGATGCCAGCTCATCATCTTGGAAAATCTCATGCCTTTGTTACTGTACCCACGATCAACTGAATGACGCCATGATCTCACGACCCACTACCACCGCGCCCGCGCGCAACCGACCGCGACAAGCCTTCGAGTTAGAAGTCAGCTTTGTCGTCATCTTCATCCTTTGCGGCGTGTACATCGCCTATGAAATCGTCTCCGAACCTCGCGGCGGACATCCCTTTGGCCATTGGCTGGGCATCGTGGGCACGCTCCTCATGCTGATGACGGAAACGCTCTACAGCCTGCGTAAACGCACGACCCTCCTTAATCGCGCCGGTCCCGTGCGCTACTGGCTCTCCTTCCACATCTTTACCGGACTGGTAGGCCCATTTCTCGTCCTGATGCACACCGGACTGCAATTTCGCGGTCTGGCCGGCCTCACCTTCTGGCTGACGATGGTCGTCGTCGCCAGCGGCTTCGTCGGGCGTTATCTTTACACGGCGCTCCCCCGCCGCCTCTCCGGCGTGGCCCAATCGCACGCGGAGCTGACGGCGGAGGCAAACAACCTACACGCAAGTCTAACCGCCTTCCAACAGGAAAAACCGGATCATGTGCAGGCCGTCATCACCGCGTTGAGCGAACGCACGGCGCGGCGCTCGGCCTGGTTAAGTCTCCTGGGACGCAGCTTTTTCCAGTGGCGCTATGAGCGTCGATTGCGGCGGGAATTGCGTCGCCTGGATGAGTTGGAGAGCGCGCAGCAGAAGGAGTTGGCCGCCATGTTGGCGCGACAGCGGGAGTTGGAGCGGCAAATGGAGACGCTGGAGACGGCGCGCGGCTACATGCGGTTGTGGCATATGGCGCATGTGCCCTTGGGCCTGACGCTGTTCTTTTCCGTCATTGTGCATATTGTGGCGACGGTTTATTTTCGTGCCGGCATTCTCCACTAATACCATCATCCCAGACCCTTCATGAAACGTCACCGCCTCGTCGAACGACAACACCCCATCTTTTCCCCCATTGCTCTTGCCTCCGCGGCCATCCTCATCGTGGGTCTCTCCCTCTACGTCACCTTCACCGGCGGGCGCGCCTTTAATCCCGGCGACCTTTCCGCCCACAACAGCAGCGGCCAGACCCTGGAAGGCTTCACCAACCACGCCGAGTTTCAAGACAACTGCAACCAGTGCCACGCCCCCTTCAAGGGTATCGACCCCACCCGCTGCGAAAGCTGCCACGCCAGCGTTGGCGAACAGCATCGGACCGGGCAGGGCTTGCACAGCCGCTTCGACAACGTCGCCAGGTGCGCCGCCTGTCACCAGGAACACAAAGGGCGCGCCTTTGACCTCACCGCCGCCGCCATACACGATTTTGACCACAGCCTGACCCCCTTTAGCCTGGACAAACACGAACGCGATTACGCGGATGCCCCCCTGGACTGCACCACCTGCCACACCAGTGCCGTGGCTGCCTCCGTGGATGTTTCCGCCTGTCTCGCCTGTCACAAAGAAGCCAAACCGGACTTCATGACCGTTCATGAAGACGCTTTCGGTCAGGATTGTGTCGCCTGCCATGATGGCCTGGATACCCTGGCCGCATTCACGGCGGCGGATCACGCCGAGTTTTTCGCGCTGGATGGTTTGCACGCGGACGTGGCCTGCGAAAGCTGCCACGATGGCGGTCGCTTTGAGGAAACGCCCACCGACTGCTTCGCCTGCCATGCGGAACCGGAGCGACATCGCGGCCTCTTTGGCACGGACTGCGCCGCCTGCCATGCGCCTACCGGCTGGTCGCCAGCAACGCTGGATGCCGCTCTGTTCAACCATGCCGATACGGGCTTCAGCCTGGCGCGGCACGTAACGAATTTCGACCAACAGCCTTTCTCTTGCGCTACGTGCCACACGGGGGCGCAGTTTGGATTTGCCGAATCGCAGTGCGCCGATTGTCACGCCCAGGTTGACATCGCTTTCATGACGGCGCATGTGGCCCAGTTTGGCGTGGATTGTTTGCAGTGCCATGACGGCGTGGACCGTATGGCGAATTTTGACCACGCGACGATCTGGCCGCTGGAGGGTCGGCACGCGACGGCGGATTGTGCGGGGTGTCATGTGGACCAGGTTTTTGCCGGCACGCCCCACCAATGCGTCGCCTGTCACCCGGAACCAACCCTACACGCCGGACTCTTCGGTCTTGACTGCGCCGCCTGCCACACCCCCGCCGCCTGGCGACCCGCCCGCCTCACCAACCACACCTTCCCCCTCAACCACGGCGAACAGGGCGAAATCCCCTGCGCCACCTGCCATACCGCCACATTCGACCAGTATACCTGCTACACTTGTCACGAACGGGTGGAAATGGCCGGCAAACATCAGGAGGAAGGTATCCGCGCTCCCGAACTGGAACAATGCGTTCAATGCCACCCCACCGGCACGGAGGACGAGGCTGAGAGCGACTGAGAGCGGCTGAGAGCGGCTGAGAGCGGCTGAGAGCGGCTGAGAGCGGCTTGAGAGCAATGATTAACGGTTGAATTATTGAATAAATTAATGGCGCGTCTGGCACACCTTCATTGACCATTCAACCGTTCACCCATTTACCCATTTACGATTACTTCCTCCCAGGAGCAGATCATGAAGAAAGCAATCCACGCTACCATCCTCTTATCCCTTCTTTTCCTCTTCCTCCTCGCCGCCGCTGCCCACGCCGACCAGCCGGCGCAGACCATCAACACCCGCCTCATCTTCACCGACGAAACAGAATTCCTCAACACCATCGCCTCCCTCGGCTACACCTCCCATCACGAAGGATTTGAAGACGACAACGCCTGGGGAATCGCCCGGTCTCCCATCACAGCCCCAGGTGTCACCAGCCTCGGCCTCACCTGGACCGCCAACAACGTCAACAGCCAGGTCACCACGGGCAGCGGCCCCGTCCGCACCGGACTTTGGGGTTTCTACACCCTCCCGCACGGCGACCCCTATAACGGCATCAATGACGGCTGGATTATCACCTCGGCGGAAACTCTTTTCGCCTTCGGTGGCTGGATCAAAACGAACACGCCCCCGGCCAACCTGGCCCTGATCCTCGATGGAGACGAGGGCAACCCCGTTGACTTCGATGGCGGCCAACTGTGGGCGCAGCACCAGTTTTTCGGCGTTATTGACACGGATGGTTTCACCCAGGTTGAATTCCGAGAGACGGAAGCCACGCCTCCTAACGAACTGAAATACATCTTTGGCGACGATTTCTTTTGGGCCACGGCGGCAGATGATCTTCAAAACGCGCCTCTTTTGGCCTGGAACATAGCCACGGGCACGCCGCAAGGGGGAGGGCTGGCCGCGCTGCAAGTCTCCGATGACGACTACGCCTACGTTCTTAGCGCCCCGTCCGGGTCACGCCAGATCGTCACGGCCGTCGTTGCCGCGCAAAGCCCATTGACTACCGTCTCAGCCCTCAACCTCAAACTGGAAGCCGCCGTCAGCAGCGGGAACATCTTCGGCGTCGTGCGCTTACGTAACTTTGACAATGGCTCCTGGTATACTCTTAGCTACTTCCCCATCACGATCACCGATACGCCCCAATACTTTCTTGACGCACCCGATCCAAACCGGTTCGTTCGCGATAGTGATGGTCTGGTTATGGCTCAGATCATCAGCCTGGGCTACGGCCCCATCTTCCCCAATGGCTACACGCTGCGTCTCGACCAGATTGAGGCGACCGTTGCCCCGTGATTTGATCGCACCCAACAGGTAGCCGATTCGGCGTATGCCCGTTACTTTTCCACCGCGAAGCCGACTACTCAACTAGTGCCTCAACAATGTGATTTTGAGGAGTTCGCATCCTCAGATGCGAATGGGCGGCATCTGAGGATGCCGCACTCCTCACCCCTCATTCTTAGGTTGTCGAGGTACTAGCATCGTGATGATGTCCCCCAGGTGTGACGCACTTATTTAGAAGCCAGAAGTGCGTCGCGCCTGAGCCATCACAGACCATATGACGGATGGACTCGGCGCGAACGCGCTACCTGATTACACTGTCCTGGAAATTGACTACAATAGTCTCAAACCAGCTTTGACATTGATACGCCCGGCCAAGACGTTTATCGGCTTTCACCCGATGTGGCGGCGGGCAGCGCCACGAGTAACTTATGTCCTTGTTTTCCCGATTTCTCGCTAAAGAACCGACAGCCGATGAAATTACCGTCGTTCCGCTAGGGCGTGTGCAGGCGGACGGCAGCCGCTGCATTCAGTGTGGCGTTTGCGGCTACAACTGTCCTGTCGGCATTGATGTCCGCAGCTATGCCCGTCAGGGTTTGGCCGTGGAGGATCATACTTGTATTACCTGCGGCCAATGTATTCAAGTTTGCCCACGTGGTACGCTGCGCTGGGAAAAGGCTGTGATTGATGAAGCATAACGGTTCTCATGCCAACGATCATGGCGCGCCGGGTGGGTCGTCCGCGCCCCTACATTACGTTATCGTGGGCAATGGGGCCGCCGGCGCATCTGCCGCGGAGACGATCCGCGCCCACGACGCGCACAGTCGTATCACCATCCTCACTGCCGAGCCATCTCTGATGTACTCGCGCCCTGGCCTGGCCTACGTGGCAACGGGAGAGATACCGCCGCGCCAGGTCATTGCCCGCCGCGCCGAATGGTACGAGCAGTTACGTCTAGGCCTGGTTTATGACGCCGCCGAGCGCCTGGATGTGGTAGCGCAGCGCGTTTATCTGTCCAATGGGGATTCCTTGCCCTACGATAAGCTGCTGATTGCCACGGGCGCGCGGGCGGCGGCGCCCCCGTATCCTGACGCCACGTTGAAGGGAGTGGTCTACCTGGATACGCTGGAAGGGACGAAGGAACTGCTGCGCCAGGCGCGGCGTGGGCGCAAAGGCGTAGTCATTGGCGGGGGCATCACGGCTTTGGAAATGGTGGAGGGTTTTCTCCATCGCAATGTGGAAACCCATTATTTCGTGCGGGGCGATCAACTGTGGGGGCGTGTCTTCAATGATACCGAGTCGGCATTGTTGGAAGCCAGCATGAAGGCGCATGGGGTACATATCCATTACCGGACGGAGGCGGAGGAGATTCTGCCGACGCGCTGGGGGCATAAAGTACGGGCGGCGCGGCTGAAGGGGGGCGGTGCGTTTTCCTGCCAGCTTTTTGGTGTGGCGATTGGGGTGACGCCGTCGTTGGAACTGGTTCGGGGGACCCCTTTGAAGCTGGATCGGGGCATTCTGGTGAACGAATACCTGGAAACCAGCGTTCCACATGTTTTTGCCGCGGGTGATTGCGCGCAAGTTTACGATCCGTGGACGCGCCGCCACATGCTGGACGTTCTCTGGCCGAGCGCGGTGGCGGAGGGCCAGGCGGCGGCCATGAACATGATGGGGAGGCGCCAGCCGTATGAAAAGGGGACGCCTTTTAATGTCTGCAAATTGTTCGGGCTGCACGTTACCATTATTGGGCAGATTAATCCGCGCAGCGTGGGGGATGAGGAGCCGGAAATTGTGCAGCATCTTTCTCGTGGCGCATCGGAGACGTGGTTTACGCGGCCGCGCACGCATGTGAGCGCCTGGGCGCAGGATGGTCCGAATACGCTGCGCCTGGTGATGGACGAAGACAAGTTGGTGGGTGCTATGTTGATCGGGGAGCAGACGCTGGCGGATGCGCTTCGTTTGCTGATTCAGGATGAAGTGGATATTTTCGCGATCCGCCCGGCGTTGCAGGCGGGGGGCGATGAGATGCGCCGCGCGTTGTTGCGGTTCTGGCACGCTTATCAGAGACAGGTGGGATGATGGGCAGGCGACTGGTTTTGACGATCGTGAGTGTGGTGGTGTTTGCCGGCATTATCGTCGGCGCACTCAGTTGGTCATGGGCACAAAACACGCCCTACAACCCCGGCGACCCCTTCTATGCCTGGCAGCAGGCCGCCGTGCGCCTCTGGCGCGGCTCCATGGGATCCTCGCGGGCCAACCTCGGCCTGCCCGTCACGATTGAACCGGCTGCCGTCGCCGCTGCGCCCACGCCGACGACCGCTTCCGGCGGCGAACCCACCCGCCTGCCTACCCCCTCCGCCGCCGACATTCTTGACGCCGCCCATGTCGTGCCTTTTCCGCCCGCTGCCGCCGAGCAAATTGACCACAGTTTCTTCCCGCTGGCAGGCGGCCATGACGTTGCTGACTGTGCTGCCTGTCATACGCAGGGGGATTACAAGGGAACGCCATCCGCTTGCGTCAACTGCCATGCGCCGGACGACCCACATGAGGGCGCGTATGGCGCGGATTGCGCGGGCTGCCACGTCATTGATGATTGGCAGCCGGTCAGTTTTGATCATGCGCTGATGGGTAGTCAGGATTGCCGCGTTTGCCACACGCCGCCCGCCAATCATTACACCGGCGCGTGCCGCAACTGCCATACGGACACGACGGATTTCGCCGTTTTCATTTTTAGCCATGACAATATCGGGCTGACGGATTGTCGTGGTTGTCATGCGCCGCCGTCTGGGCATTATGCCGGCACTTGCCGCTCCTGCCACGTCAGCACAAACGACTTCAACGTCATCCAATTTGACCACACCAACGTTACCGGCGTGGATTGCGGTGCCTGCCACGCTCCGCCGCCCAACCATTACACCGGCGCGTGCCGCAGTTGCCACCAAAATGCCGGCAACTTCCGCCAGGTAAACTTCAGCCACGCCAACGTTGGCGGGACGGATTGCGGCAGTTGCCATGCGCCGCCCGCCAATCATTATCCGGGCGAATGCCGCGCCTGCCACCAGGACACGGGTAGCTTCGCCAACGTCAATTTCTCCCATGCCAATTTTGCCGGCACCGACTGCGGTTCCTGTCACGCGCCACCCGCCAATCATTACCCTGGCGAATGTCAAGCCTGCCACCAGGATACGGGCAATTTTGGTCACGTGAACTTCAATCATGCCAATTTTGCCGGCACGGACTGTGGTTCCTGCCATGCGCCGCCCGCCAACCATTACCCTGGCGAGTGTCGCGCCTGCCACCAGGATACGCGCAACTTCACGCACGTCAACTTCAATCACGCCAATTTTGCCGGCACGGACTGCGGCGCCTGCCACAATCCTCCCGCCAACCACTATCCGGGCGAATGCCGCGCCTGCCACCAGGACACAGGCAATTTCGGTCATGTGAACTTCAATCATGCCAATTTTGCCGGCACGGACTGCGGCGCCTGCCACAATCCGCCCGCCAACCACTATCCGGGCGAATGTCGCGCCTGCCACGCAGACACCGGCAACTTCCACAACGTCAACTTCAACCACGCCAACTTCCCCAACACCGACTGCGGCGCGTGCCACAATCCCCCCGCAAATCACTATCCTGGCACCTGCCGCGCCTGCCATCAGGACACGAGCAACTTCCACAACGTCATCTTCAGCCACGCCAACTTCACCAACACCGACTGCGGCGCGTGCCACGCCCCACCCCCCAATCATTACGCCGGTGAATGCCGTGCCTGTCACACCGACACCGGCAACTTCAACAACGTCAACTTCAACCACGCCAACTTCCCCAACACCGATTGCGGCGCCTGTCACGCGCCGCCGCCAAACCACTACGGTGGAACCTGCCGTAACTGTCACCAGGACACGAGCAACTTCAACAACGCCACCTTCGACCACGGTACAATTGGCAACACCGATTGCAGCGCCTGCCACAACCCGCCGCCAAACCATTACAGCGGCGAGTGTCGCGCCTGCCATTCAGACACGAGCGACTTCGGCAACGCGGTCTTTAATCATGGCACGATTGGCAACACCGACTGCGGCGCCTGTCACGCGCCGCCCGCCAATCACTACAGCGGCGAGTGTCGCGCCTGCCACTCGGACACGAACGACTTCGGCAATGCAGTCTTTAATCACGGTACGATTGGCAACACCGACTGTAGTGCTTGCCACGCACCGCCGCCGAACCATTACGGTGGAAGCTGCCGCAACTGCCACCAGGACACGAGCAACTGGCACAACGCGAACTTTGACCACAGCGGCATTGGCGACACAGATTGTGGCGCCTGCCACGCGCCGCCACCCAATCACTACGGTGGAAACTGCCGCAACTGTCACCAGGATACGAGCAACTGGCACAACGCGAACTTCGACCACGGTGGCATCGGCGACACGGATTGCAGCGCCTGCCACGCGCCGCCCCCCAATCACTACGGTGGAAGCTGCCGCAATTGCCACCAGGATACGAGCAACTGGCACAACGCGAACTTCAACCACGGCGGCATCGGCGATACGGATTGCAGCGCCTGCCACGCGCCACCGCCGAACCATTACGGCGGAAGCTGCCGCAACTGCCACCAAAACACAGGCAACTGGCACGATGTCAACTTCAGCCACAATGGCTTGACTGACTGCCAGGGCTGCCATACGCCACCGGCCAACCACTTTCCGGGTCAGTGCTCCAATTGCCACAACACGGATACGTGGGAAGGGGCCACATTCAACCACTCCTTCCCGCTCAATCACGGTGGCGCGGGCGGGAACTGTGGCGCCTGCCATCCCGGTCCGCCGCCGGCGTATACGTGTTTCAACTGCCACGATCAGCAGGACATGATTAATGAACATGCGGAGCATGGTATCGGGGATATTGGCAACTGTGTTGGCTGTCACCCCACCGGAGACGATTGATCGGGCAGGAGCATAAATAAGTGCCGGAATGGTCCCGTTTCTCAAATGGGACCATTCTGGTTATCGTCAGAGTGTCTTTCTACGGGGTATACTGGGAGCCAGGCGTATTTTTGTGCCACAATTGAGACGGCAAGCTGGGATCATCCCTTCCCGTTATTCGCAGGAGACTTCACCGGCTGCCGCCGACCACCATGAATGAAAATGGTGTGCCGTCGTAGCCCGATTTTCTAAATCGGGCGGGCGATTTGGAAAATCGCCCTACATCTTCGCAGGAGGTCTGTTATGCACAAACGTGTGGTGTTGGTGATGTTGTGGTTGTTGGCCGGATGCTTATTGCTCGCGCGGCAGCAGGTGCAGGCGCAGGAGAGCGGAACGACGCTGGAGACGGAGAGCGCCAGCTTCAGCCGTACCTGGACCATTATGGGGGATTCGTGGGGGACATTGCTGCTCACGCCCACCAAAAACGAACTACAACAGCGCGGACTGGACGATGACTATTTGGTGTTGCAAACGTCAATTCCTGGCAGCACGGCGGCCATGTGGGCGGACAACACGGGTGGCATCCTGGACGTAATCAAACAGCTTGTGGCGATTTCGCCGCCGCAGCCTGTCCTGTACATTTCACTGGGCGGCAACGACCTGCTCACAGGTTACGCCGGCCAGGGGGAGGCCATCTACGACCAGATTGACGCCGACCTGCGCACGATAGTGGCGGAAATCGTCGCCGTGCGCGGCGATGTGCGCATTGTTTTTGCCGCGTACGACATTTTGAAGATGGACAAGTCGTTGTTCTGCCTGGTTTCGGCACAGACGTTTCTGGGATCGTTCCTCCCCTGGGACGTGAACCCCCTCTTTTTTCGTATAGGCCAAATCCAGGCGAGCATTGCCGCCGACTATCCCCAGGTGGTGTACGCCAACGTTTGGGGGGCGCTGCAAGGGCATCCGGGTCAGCCCAATCCCCTCATCTGGAGTCCGGGGCAATACTTTCCTGGTGACGACCTGGATTGTGTCCACCTGAACGATTCCGGGTACGCTGTGTTTATTGACGCTGTATTTGACAGGCTTCTGGGGCCTGGTTAGGGTTTTGGGGGTGGGTTGATATGCCGGCAAGATTACGATGCAATTGAAAGGGTAACTGCTAAGCCAGATTGGACCAATTTTCTCTTGTGAAAATGGTCGTTGAGCGCGTGAAATTGGTCCAATCTCCAGAGAGCGTTAGTAGTTACTTGAAAGGGCAATGAGCCATTGGGCCAGATAGTACGTGCCCAGAACCAGGACACGCCCGCCGGGGATAGGGTGGCGGAAGCGGTTATAGGCCAGGAGCGAATCCGAGAGAACAAAAAAGAGCGCGCCAACGGCGGCCAGCATATGGCCGGATGCGCCCGTGCTTTGCCACAGGCCGCCCGCCTGCCAGGCCATCGTCAGAATCGCCAGCATGTACACGAAAGCGGGTCCGCGCATCTTCCCCATTCCCGGCCAGAGCAGTTGAAACAAGACGATGCCATAAATCAGCAGGGAAGCGAGGAAAACGGGAGCCAGGTGGAAGCCGGCCACGGAAACGAAAGCGGCAATATACGCCAGGTGGGCCAGAAGGAAGCTGATCAGGCCTGCCAGGAAGCGGTCTTGCGGCAGCATGAGGAAGATGTCGCCGCCTAACGAGAAGACCAGACCGACGACGATGGCCGTGGCATAGAATGGGCGCGGCGCGGGGGCCGTCACCAGTGCCAGACCGATAATCAAGATGGTAGACAGGGGTTTCAGCAAGTAATGAAGCTGCCTGCGATCCGCCACGTCGGACCAGATGGCTCCTGTCGCCAGGAACAGAATCAGAATGGATAAGCCAGCGACTGATGTCACGTTTGTTCCTCCTGTTGTAGTCAAAAGACAGTCTGATTGCGCATGTAATCATAGCGCAACCTTGTTCGCCAGGGTATGTTTGCGCGGGTCATTTGCCTGCCGCCGATGGGGCCAGACAGGACAATTGGCCTATGAATGGGGGTAACGGGGGGTGTATTTTTCTGTCACAATTCAAGGGGTGCTGTTGTTCAATAATGTAGGACTTGACTGTTTGTGATTGTGAAAGAGCGCATAGGCGTGTGACGTTCGTTGTCGGATGGCGGTGTGGTTGGGAGACATCGCGGTACGCGGCTTATGCGGTGATGCTGAATGAGGAGCGCAAGAATGATTGAAGCGCGAAATTTGACAAAGCAATTTGACGCTTTCATGGCCGTGCGCGATTTGTCGCTGACGGTGCGGAAAGGGGAGTTACTGGCGTTGCTGGGGCCGAATGGTGCCGGCAAAACCACGACCGTCCGTATGCTCAGCGCCATTCTGAAACCGACCAGTGGACACGTCCGCATCAATGGTTTTGATGTTGTTACGCAGGCAGACCAGGTGCGGCGCAGCATTGGGATGCTCACCGAACAGCCCGGCCTTTACAGTCGCATGAGCGGCCTGGAATACCTCATCTTCTATGGGCGCCTCTATGGCATGACAGACGCGGACATCAAGGCGCGCGGGCTGAGCCTGTTTGACCGTTTTGCCATGCCGAATACGGCGCATCGTCGGCTGGGCGAGTATTCCAAGGGGATGCGGCAGAAAGTGGGCATCATCCGCGCCATGCTGCACGATCCTGCCGTCCTCCTGCTGGACGAACCCACTTCGGCGATGGACCCACACAGCGCCCGCCTGGTGCGCGACGCGATCAACGAACTGCGCCAGGACAAACGGGCCATCATCCTTTGCACGCACAATCTGGCGGAAGCGGAGACGCTGGCGGATAGGATGGCCATTATTCGCCAGGGCGAAATTGTGGCTTATGGCGCGATTCCGCAGTTGAAGCAGCAGTTATTGGGGCAGCCCTTGCTCGAATTGCGGTTGGATCGTTCTCCGAACGGGCAGATTCCAGCCCTGTCTGATCTGATCACGATTGAAGCGGTCAGCGACAGGGGTTTGCGTTTTCGCACCGATGACCCGGAGCGGACGAACCCGCGCGTGGTGCGGCGGCTGATGGAATTAGGATTGGGTGTGGTCTCACTCAGGGAAGTGTCGCAAAGCCTGGAGGAAGTCTATCTGCGCGTGATCCAGCAGGTGGATGGGCGACAAACGACGGGTAACGGACAACAGGGAACGGGAAACGAAAATGACGATGCTTGAGCAACTGTCAACGGTAGAGAAAAGTGGCCGGCACGGTTTCAATCGTGATGACGTACGGATGGCCTTGATTGTGACGCGGCGCGAAGTGCGCGATTCGTTCCGCGATTGGCGCATTATCATCCCCATTTTGTTGCTGACATTGTTCTTTCCCGCGCTGATGAATTTTACGGCGGGGCGGATGCTCGGGTTTGTGGGGCAGTTTGGCGCGGAACTGATTGCGGAGCGACTGGTTCCGTTTTTGCTGCTGGTCGTGGGCTTCTTCCCCATGTCATTTTCGCTGGTGATCGCCTTGGAGACTTTCGTGGGGGAGAAGGAGCGCAAGAGTCTGGAGCCATTGTTGGCGACGCCGCTGACGAATGTGCAATTGTACGTGGGCAAGATGATGGCGGCGGTGATTCCGCCGCTGCTGGCCAGCTACATCGGCATTACCGTGTACCTGGTGGGCCTGGCCGTGACGGCGCGCTGGTATGCGCCGCGGACGTTGTTGGTGCAGGCGTTGTTGATTACGACGGTGCAGGGGGTGGTGATGGTGGCGGGGGCGGTGGTGGTCTCCAGTCAGACGACGAGTGTGCGGGCGTCGAATTTGTTGGCGAGTTTTATTATCGTGCCGATGGCGCTGCTGCTGCAGGCGGAGGCGGTGGCGCTGTTTTATGCGAATTATGCGGGGTTGTGGTGGGTTATTGTCGGGCTACTGGTGACGGCGATTGTGTTGGTGCGGATGGGAATTCATTTGTTCAATCGGGAGGAGTTGCTGGGGCGGGATATTGATCAGATTAAGCTGGGGTGGATGTTCCGTTTTTTCTGGCGGCGGTATGTGGGCCGGACGGAGGCGGGCAGGATTCCGGGTCCGTTGGGGTGGTATCGGGAGACGTGGGGGGTGGTGGGGGATTTGAAAATGCCGGCATTCACCATCGCCATCGTCTTTTTCTTGTCCATCGTCCTGGGCAGCGTCCTGGCGCGGCGTTACGTCTTTCCCCCGGCCATCCAGGTGCAGATGACGGGCAGCACCATTCTCGACAACCTTAGCTTCGTGCAAACCATCCAGCCCCAACTCCCCTTCCTCATCTTCATGCAGAACGTGCGCGTCGTGCTGCTCCAGGCGATTCTGGGCGTTTTTTCCTTTGGCGTTATGGGCATTCTCGTATTCATGCTCCCCTGGTCGCTGCTCAGCTTTGGCGCGGCGCAGCTAGCCGCCGCCGGGCAAAGCCCCTTCGCCTTCTTGTTGGCGACCGTCATCCCCCATGCCATTGTGGAACTCCCCGCGTTGTGGCTGGTGGCCGCCGCCGCGCTGCGGTGGCAAATTCTCCTGGTTGCGCCGCCGCCCGACCGGACCGTGAGCGAAAGCTGGCTGGCCGCCGCCGCCGATTTCTTCCGCCTGCTCGTGGGCATTGCGCTCCCCCTGCTCCTCCTGTCCGCGTTTATTGAGGCGTATATCACGCCGCTGGTTCTGCAGCGTGTTTATGGGGGTTGATTGCCGTTCTCCCGTTGCCCGGCCTTCAGAGGGCCATTAGCCGGTGGACAGGAGATGGTTGGGGGAGAGAAGGCCGTGCCGGCATAATTGAACGCGGCGCGACAGTTGGTCGAGTTGGACGTGCCAGTCGAGCAGATATTGGGGTACGGAAAAATCCACATCGGTCTGGCGCAAGGCGGCCAACGTTTCCAGGGTGGCGAGCCAATCGGCGCGGCGGCACTGCTCTTCCGCCGTGGACAGTTGGGTGAGGGTGGATGCCGGCATTTCCGCACGCCGCGCCCAATCCAAAAGTGATTCAAACGTCGTCGCCGGCGTCAGCAGCGGCACGGCCACCACGTTCGACGCCGGCGAATACGCCCCTTCCGCCGATTCCGCCTGCACATAGTAAACGTGGCGATCTTCCGCGCCGGGCGCATCCAGAAAAGTCGTCTCCGTGGTTACGCCGACGCGCTCATAAGGCTGGAACATCCACACTTTTTCCGGCAGGGGAGGCAGATACACCTCACGTGCCAGCGGACGTAGACGGCGCAACGTGGGCAGCAGGCGGCGGATGACGCGCAGGATGCGTGTGGCCTGACGAAACCACGGCCGCCCCTGGAAGAAAGTGCGCTCGTCCCGCACCAGCGCCCGCCAGACGTGATAGCGTGTTCCCGGCCCGTCGGCGGAGGGATCCCAGGAGAGCAAAACCCGATCATCTAGCTGTTCCAGCGCCAGGCGCTCCGGCGGGGGGGCCGTGAAGGCGGCCAGTTGGTGCGTAGGTGGCTGGTCCGGGTTCACGGCGGGGAGTGCCGCGGCGGGGCCGAGGATCGGGGAGCCATGCCAGACGTGAAAGGCGCGCCAGTTGTTGGCGGAGCCGACGAAGAGACCATGGGGCGTGCTGGCGAGAGAGCGCACGCCGTAATCCAGATCGTTACCGAAGCCGTTGGCCGTGATGGGGGCAAAATGCCAGCCATCGCCCGTTTCGTAAAGGTCGAAGCCGAAGTTGGTGGGATGAATACGGGGCGATTTCCGCAGGGCGACGCTCATGTTCATGGTCCCTACGTAAAGGCGGCCCTCATGCTCTTGCATGCGCCAGATGTGGCCGTTGAGCCAGGTGTTGAAGCCGGCGTCAATGCCGCTGATGGGGGTTTTCCAGCCGGTGGGTGTCTCGCGGGGCATGCCGATGACGAGGTCCCAGGTGTCGTCGGGATGGATGCGGATGATCTCGGTTTGGGGGCGGTCCATGCCGGCATATAAACACCCCTGAAACACGTGCATACTGATCGGACGCAGGCTGGGTTTTGCCGGCAGATACCCTCCCTGAGTCACGACAGGCACGAATGTGTAAGGATCGCCGCTGGCATCCGTGCGCACAATCGCGTACCCATCTTGCGCGTGGACGCCCAGGTAGAGATAGCCGTTAAAGGGGACCATCTCGAAGATTTTCATCCCCGGCGGACTCACCTGGCGGAAAGCATTATTGCCGGCGGCCGGGTTGGCCGACTCCAGCAACACGCCAGAACCGTGCATGTGACCCGTGAGAACAAAAAGCCGCCCTTTGTAATCGAAAATGGAGCGAAACGTGTACGTATCCAGGTCGCCCAGAAATGTGCCCCGGTCATGCGGGATAGGCTCAAAGTGGCGGCCATCCACGGTGCGCAGCAGGCAGGGCGCGGGCAAATCGCGGTAAAGGTAACGCGCGTTCACTCCGGACACGTACATCGCCTCCGACCCATCCGACTCGGTGAAAGCCGTCATGTAACGGTACCCCACCTCGCGGGCCACAAAGCGTCCCGGATGGCCGGGAATGGGCACGTCCTGGGGAGATTGGTAGACGCGCTCCCAGCCATCGGTGGGTGTCCAGCGCCAGATTTCCGCCTGCATGGGCAGGTCCAGGACGCTATCGGGGCAGTCCGCGGCGGGGTCGGGCGGCGGAATGATGTAGCGGCCAATGGTCTTTTTCAGGAATTCGGGCACGGCGGACGTGAAGGCGGTGCGTTGGGCGCAGTACCAGGCGCGGTGCGTGCCCACATAGAGAGCGTCCTGCCACCACAACATGGCCCAAGCCCAACTATTTTGCGGGTCGCCAAAACCGGGCGGTGCGGCTTGCTGAAAGAGCATTCTGGCGGGCGCGGATGAAGTCATGGCAAACCTCAGTTTTGGCTCAGGCGCGGCGCAGGCGCATCATGTCGGGAATCGATTTCACGGCGGCTTTGGCGAAACTGCCGATTTCGTCCAGGGTTTGCGCCAGGGCATTGACAAATGTGTCCATTTCTTCCGTGGTGACGGTATAGGGAGGCTGGACGCGCAGCGTGTTGACGTTGTTGAGGGTGTAGGCGGTCATGATGCGGTGGCGGCTGAGGAGGTCTTTGATAACAATGCCGGCAAGATACTCTCGCGATAGTTTATTCGCCATCCCCGCCGTCACCAACGTACCCAACCCACTTGTGGCCGGCGCGAACTCCACGCCAATCATCAGGCCGCGACCACGTACCTCCGCAATCAGCGGCTGCTCCGCTTGCAGCGCCTTCAGCCGTCCCATCAGGTAATCGCCCGATTCCTGCACCCGCTGCGCCATATTCCCCTCAATCAACTCCTCCAGCACCACGATGCCCACGGCGCAGGCGCGTGTATTACCGCCATAGGTGGGAATGTGCAGCGGCGAGCGGGGCGTATCCCCTTTGCTGGCAAAATACAGGTCGTCCGTGGTGAGCAAGGCGCTCAGAG
This sequence comes from Ardenticatenales bacterium, assembly GCA_020634515.1. Taxonomy (NCBI): domain Bacteria; kingdom Bacillati; phylum Chloroflexota; class Ardenticatenia; order Ardenticatenales; species Ardenticatenales bacterium. The sequence goes on from JACKBL010000002.1 coordinate 224,312, forward strand.
GCATGACGCCGCCGCCCAACGTCTTGCCCAATAGCAGAATATCGGGGACGACGCTTTCCACATCCACGGCGAAAAAGTGCCCCGTGCGACAAAGACCGCATTGAATTTCGTCGGCAATCATGAGTGTGCCGTAGCGGCTGCACAAGTCCCGCGCCGCGCGCAAATAGCCGGGTGGCGACGGCACAAAACCGCCCTCCCCCTGCACCGGTTCGAGAATAAAACCCGCCGCTTTGTTTTTGCGCAGCGCCCGCTCCAGGGCGGGAATGTCGCCAAAAGGCACGAAGACGACATCCTGCAGCAGCGGCGTGAAGGGATCGTGGAAAGCCTTGTTGTCCATGAGGGAGAGCGCGCCCACCGTGCGGCCATGAAAACTGTCGCGGCAGGTGATCATCTTGGTGCGCCCCGTGGCGGCGCGGGCCACTTTGATGGAAGCATCGATCACTTCCGCGCCGGAATTCGCTACGTAGACGCGTTTCAGGTCGCCCGGCGCCAGCGCGGCCAGGTTATGGCAGAGCGCGCCCAGCATCAGCGCCAGCCCCTCCACCAGATTGGGCATGTGGCCGACTTTTTCCAGCACTTCCACGACGCGGGGGGGATTATGCCCCAGGCTGGCCGCGCCAAAGCCGCTCATGAAATCGATGTAGCGCACGTTGTCCGCGTCCCAAAAATAGTTGCCCTCGGCGCGCACCAACGGGCTATCCGCTTCGACGACTTCCAACAGATTCGCCAGACGGGGATTGCAATGTTCGCGGTGGTAATAGATGTTTTCTTCCCTGCCCAACTGCATGGCCTCTTCCAGGCCAATTAACTGCGCATCTTTTGCCATGACAATGCTCCTTGAAGTGAATTGGCCTTCCAGGAAGCGGGGAGCTTCCCGGAAGGTGATGAGAAACTCAGCCTACAGCACACCCTCAATCAAGTCGGCGGCGCGTTCTGGGCCGCCCGCTTGCCGCAGGTGGTTGCCGATGCGCCGCGCATTCTCCTTGTAGGAGGGCGTTGCCAGTACTTCGAAGATGAGTTCCCGCAATCGTTCGGGGTGACACTTGCTCGCGGGGAGGGAAATGCCGGCACCCGTCCAGGCCATTCGTTCCGCGTTATCCGCATGGTCCCATTCCGTGTGTGCGGCAATGATGGGCACGCCGTGAGTCAGCGCCGCCAGCATCACGCCCGACCCACCCGTACAGACGAGGAGATCAATTTGTGGCAGCAGTTCATCGTGGTTGATCCAGCGTACCACTTCCACGTTTTGCGCTAACCCGGTCAGCCCTGCTTCTGCCGGCTCCCGATTGCCGCCCGTGGTGAGGATGACGGTGGCCGGCTGATCGGCCAGCGCCTCCGCCGTGGCCTTCAGGACGACGGACTCATGGTAATGAATCGTGCCTTCGGTGGCGTGGACCCAGGGCTGGTCGTGAGGCAGGTTTTGCAGCCAGGTGGAAGGCGGGTGTGGCGGATACCATGTCAATGGCCCCACGTACCGGGTGTTTCCAGGCAGATCGGGGCGGTCGAAGTCCAGTTCCGGGCAGCTTGTCACCAGGAAAAGGGGCAGATGTTTGCCTAACTGGATGATGGGGCCTTTGACGGGCGGCAGGCCGAATTGCTGGCGAAATTCTACCGCGGGGCGGCGCACGTCGGCCATGTACCACTCCATGATCTGGCCGGCGAGGCGATTGAAGCCGTTTTGCAGCAGGTTGCGCCCTGGTGTCAGCCCCATGCCCATTTGCGGGGTGTGGGGACCGGACAGGTTGTTGCCCAGGAGGTAGGAGAGGACGACGACGGGTATCTGGCGCGTGTGGGTGGTGATGAGAAAGGGTGCCCAGATGGCGGGATCGCAAACGATGAGGTCGGCGGGCCAACGATGCAGTAGTTCGTCCAGTTCGCGGTATTGCAGGGAAACGGTGTCGGAGAAGAAGTTGCGCAGGATGGCGCGCAGCCGGCGGCGCTGTGTCCAGGTTGCGCCGGCGCCGTCTGTGGGGGACGTGACGAGTCGTTGGTAGTGGGCGTTGAGTTCGGGGGAGAAGGGGAAGGGGGTGATGCCGGCATCTGCAATACGCCCACAAATGGACTGTCCGGTGAAATAGGCAACGTCATGCCCTCGCTGCGCCAGACGAACGGCAACAGACAGATTGGGATGCACAACTCCGGGAAAAGGCAATGAGATGAAGAGAATTCGGGCCATACTATTCTTTTCGGGCAGCGCTATTTTGACGATTCAACCAAACCCACAACACGCAATTATGGATTATAATACGCTTCCTATGGCGGGCAGCAATAAGTTTGGCAGAAGGAGCACACGGAATTATGAAAATCGGCAACAAACGACAATTGACTTTTGAACCCATCATTCTCGATGGATTTGGCGACAGGCATAATACGTGGGCATGGTCGCTATTATGGTGGCGGGGCAAGCTATACGCCACTACCAATCGCGCTTTCTACTGTGTGGAACAAGCGGGCCTGAATCATCATTTCCCCTTACTAGTCCGCTATCCCCCACGTGACCCCGATGTTGATTGTGCGCCTGATTTTAGCGACATGCCTTTGCAGGCGGAAATCTGGCGCTGGACCCCAGAGACAGACACCTGGGAACGTGTTTTTCAATCGCCGTTAACTGTACCGAATCCGTATCAACAAGGCAAGTTTCTGCCGCGGGCAATTGGTTTCCGCGGTATGACGTTGTTTACGGAACCGGATGGGACGGAGGCGCTGTACGTTTCTGGGGTGAATACGCGCTTTATGTATCGCCCCGTGCCGCCGCCGCGGATATTGCGTTCGACGGATGGGGAGACTTTTACGCCTGTGCCGCAAGATGCCGGCACGTTCCTTGGCGACATAGACGTTTGCAGCTTCCGCACCCCCACCGTCTACAATGGTCGCCTCTACATCCAGGCCGGCTCCGTGCGCGGCGAAGGCGTTTTGCTGCAATCCGACCACAACCCCGCCGCCGGCAACAACCACTTCCGCCAGATCACCCCCCCCGACGTGCGCCTGTTCGACATGGCCGTCTACAACGGCTACCTCTACCTCGGCCTGCGTTACACGAATCGCGGCTACGCGGTCTACAAAACGGATGGCAACGGCGCGCCCACCTGTAACCTCATCCCCGTCGTCACCAATGGCGCGCACCATCCCGAACCGAGCATGAGCGTGATCAGCATGTGCGTCTTCCGCGACCGCCTCTATGTGGGCACGGACCGCCCGGCGGAAATCATCCGCATCAACCCCGACGATAGTTGGGACCTGATCGTTGGCGCGGCGCGGCAAACGCCCGATGGCTGGAAAACACCCCTGAGCACGCTGGACGCAGGCTTCAGCAACTGGCTCAACGCCCACGTCTGGCGCATGTTCGTGTACGAAGACCGCCTCTACCTGGGAACCTGGAACATGAGTACCCTGTTTCGCCATTCCGCCGAGACGGCTCGCGTCATTCGTCACCATTACGGCTGCGACCTGTACACCACGGACGATGGCTGGCACTTCACGCCCGTGACCACGACGGGATTCGACCAGCCATTTAACGAAGGGCTGCGCTCCTTCGCTGCCACGCCGCACGGCCTCTACGTGGGCACGGTCAATGGCTGGCACGGCCTGCAAATCTGGCGCGGTCGCCCGCCGATGATGGATGAGGCGGGGCCACAGCCACCGGGAGAAGTCGCCGCCGACCGCCTGGGCCGGCGCACCGTGGTGAGCTGGCAGATCGCGCCTGGGGCGGCATCGTACCGCATCTATCGCGCCCTGGTAAGCAACGAGCGGCAGCGGATTCGCACGAACCGGCTGCTGCGGCGGGTGCTGCAAATGGCGCGTGGCCTGGTGAGGATGATGCCTAACCTCTATCTGCCACGCGCGCCGAAGGAGTTGTGGATTCCCGGACCATACGAGCAAGTGGGAGTAAGCGAGGCGTGGTATTTTGTAGACGACACGGCGGCGGCAGGTAAGCGTTATCTGTACAAAGTGGAGGCGATGGATGAAGCGGGGCGTGTTTCCGGCCCCTCAAATCTGGCGACGTGCTATGACCATCAACCGGCCATTGGCGACGAAGTCTATATCGACCGTCTGCAAAAAGAACTGGCGCACGCCCCCGCAAACATCCGCGCCGCATTGGCGCGGGTTTCCCCGGTTATGGCCACCGGCGACCCAGCCGCCGCGTTGTCACTCATTACCCAGCTAATGGACGCATTAGATGAGGAAGGCGCCAACGCTTTGGAGGACAACGTGCGCCTGGAAGCCCAGGTCTTGCTGCGCAAACTTCAACGCCGCCTGGCGCTGCGCCAACTGACAACTGCCAACTAGCCCCCCCGACTCTTATCTACGGCCCCATCATGCCTTCGCAGCGGGCGCAGATAGGCATGAGGCCCTCTTGTAGAAGCTGACGGAAGGAGCGGGCGCGCTTGTTGTTCCAGATGTCCAACAGGCTTTGCTCGCGGATGTTGCCCAGCACGACGTCGGGATAGTCACGGCAGGTGACGACGTCACCGTTGGGCATGATTTCGCCGAGGAGCCAGGGAGCCAGGCATTTGTCATAGCCGAATGTTTGCGAGTGGTCGCGGTAATATGCCGGCACATCCTCCAGGCGCAAATTAGGGTAGAAAGTGTAAGGGAAGCTCCATTGCCGCGCATTCACTTCCTCCACGCTGCGCACCACCGCCTGGGGGTCAATCTCATTCACATTCCACAACCAGCCCGCCCACGACCACGGCGTGATGTCCAGTTTTTCCTCCAGCAGAGCGGTCTGTCGTTGACCGCTCTCGCGCGTCTGGAACCAGGAGTAGAACGTCATCATCATGTCCGCATCCAGCGTTTCCGTCACCTCATACAACTCCGCCAGGTTGCGCTGATTGTTCGCCGTGATCACGGAGACGACGAAGATATACGGCTTCGTTTTGCCCTGCCGCTTCTTTTCCTCCTGAATCGCCTTCATCGCTCCCGCCGTACTCTCAAACGCCCCTTTGTAGCCACGAATATCATCATGCGTGTCCGGCGGACCGTCAATGGAGATGAGGAGAAAGTCCACGCCGATTTCTACAATCTGGCGAATGTGCTTGTCCAGTTTTGTGCCATTCGTGGAAATGGAGATCGTCAGCCCTTTTTGCTTCATGTACGTGAGGAGGGGCATGATGTCCGGGTAGAGAAATGGCTCGCCGCCCCAGACAAAAAGCCAGGGCTTAAACGGGGCAACGTCATCCAACAACGTCTGGTACGTCGCCAGGGGCACAATTTCCTTCAACTCCGCGGACGGGCGAGAAAAATTGTAGCCCGTTTCGCCCCACTGCCCACACATCTTGCAGCGCAGATTGCAGGCGTTCACCAGTTTGAAGCCCAGTTGGGCGGGCGGGCGGCTATAGCCGTCGTCGCGGCGATAATCGAGCCACTCCGCCGCGCGTTTGCGCAGCACCTGCCTCATTCCCCTGGCGAGTACGTCCGGCGAACTCATCAGCTTTGTCACGTAATGGATGGGAAGTTTGTTACCCATGGGCGATCTCCAGTGGTTGGTGGTTGTCCGTTTTGAAAAAGCCTGAAGCCAATCCAGAAAACCACGCCTCTTCTGAATTGGCCTGATTCGTCGGCGTTTTAGATGTCCATCAGCCCTTCGCAGCGGGAGCAGATAGGCAGCAGCCCTTCTCCTTGCAGCAGGTGACGGAACGTTTGGGCCTGCTGGCTGTTCCAGATGTTCAATAGGCTTTCCTGCTGGATATTCCCCAGAACCACGTCAGGATAATCACGGCAGGTGACGACGTCGCCATTGGGCATGACGCCACAGAGGGTCCAGGGGGCGACGCATTTGCTGTGGCCGAAGGTGTGGCCGTGGTTGCGATAATAGGGCGCGATTTCTTCCGGCTTTAGTTCGGGGAAAAAGGCGTATGGAAAGCGCCAGCGGCGGGATTTCAGCCGCCGCACGGTGTCGGCGACGGCCTGGGGGTCGATCTCGTCCACGTTCCACAAGTAGCCGCGCCAGGACCAGGGGGTGATGTCCATTTTCTCTTCGAGTATTTGCGTGTAATGGAGGCCGCTTTCTTCGGTCTGGAACCAGGCATAGTACGTCATCATCATGTCAATGCCGATCTCTTCGGCGATCTCGTACAGTTCCTCCATGTTGCTCTGGTTGTTGGCGGTGAAGACGGAGGTCATGACGATGTAGGGTTTGGCTTTGCGTTGACGTTTCTTTTCCGCCTGAATTTCCTGGAGGGCGGAAACGGTGAGGTCAAATGCGCCTTTATAGCCGCGTATGTTGTCGTGGGTGTCTTTGGGGCCGTCAATGGAGAAGAGGAGGATATCGGTGCCGTAGGCGACCAGGTCTTTGGCGTGCGAGCCAATTTTGGTGCCGTTGGTGGTGATGGAGACGAGTAGCTCTTTCTCTTTCATGTAGGCGATGAGGGGCATAATGTCGCGGTAGAGGAAGGGTTCGCCGCCCCAGACGTACATCCAGGGTTTGTAATGGGCGATGTCGTCGATCAGTTTTTGGTAGGCGGAAAGGGGCACGAGTTGGCGCAGTTCGGCGGCGGGGCGGATGAAGTTGTAGCCGGACTCGCCCCACTGGGAACACATTTTGCAGCGGAGGTTGCAGGCGTTGACGAGTTTGAGGCCGACTTGTGCCGGCAAACGGCTCAACCCATCCCCACGCCGATAATCGAGCGGCCCTAGCACGCGGCGGCGCAGGGCGTGACGCGCCCCATGCACGAGGATATCGGGTGACTCAATCACCTTCATGACGTATTGGATAGGAATTGGATTACCCATTGTTTGCCTCCGTGGCTGCCAGGATGCGTCTTGTAGTTAAGATAACGACTTCAATACTTCAATAATGGATGGCTGAATGACTGGACTGCAAAAGGCGTTCGATGCCGGTCGCTATGGAGTCGATGGTCAAACGGACCTTCCCGGAAGCTCAATGGCAGATCCCAATCGTCTCATTATTCCAGTCATTTAGCATCAATACAGATTCCGGGAAGATGGCGGTGATTAATTTCCAGTGGTATCGTTTATGCCGGCACAAAACGCCCATAATACAACCCCAAACGAGCTTGATCCCGTTGTCCAAAAATGATAATGTCATTGGGGTTTGGCGCACGGTAGTAAGTATCCGTGGTGCAGCGGTGACATTATAGCACCTTTGCCCATGCAACTCCATACGTGCGCGGAGGTTTTTTTCGCAATGGTCTTAATTCGCATGGTACGAACCGGAGGCGGCGTGAAGTATGGGCAAGAATAGTGTCAGGCGCGAGAGATGTGTATTGGTGACGGGGGCTTCTTCAGGGATTGGGGCGGCGACGGCGTTGTATCTGGATGAACGGGGATGGCGGGTTTTTGCCGGCATTCGCCACCCCCAAGACGCCGCGGCATTGCGCGCTCGCGCCTCGGCACGATTGACGCCCCTGCCGCTGGACATCACGGACGCGGGGCAGATTGCCGCCGCCGTGGAGACGGTGCGGGCGGCGGTGGGGGCGGATGGATTGGATGGGGTGGTGAACAATGCCGGCATTTTCCTCGGCGGCCCCGTCGAATTCATGCCCCTGGACAACCTGCGCCAACTTCTCGAAGTCAACGTCCTGGGCACAGCCGCCGTTACCCAAGCTTTTATGCCCCTCCTGCGCCAATCCCGCGGACGTATTGTGAACATCGGCTCCATCAACGGGCGTTTTGCCATGCCCATGGTGGCTCCCTATGCCATCTCCAAGTTCGCGCTGCGCGCCCTCAATGACGCCCTCCGCCGCGAGGTTGCCGGGTGGGGTGTGCGCGTGATCATCATCGATCCGGGTCAGGTGAACACCGCAATCTGGCGGAAGAATAGTGAGCGGGTGGCTGAGAATCGTGCCGGCATTTCCCCCCAATACGAAGCCTACTACGGTGTTGTTCTGGATCAGGTCAAAAGTGCGGACGAAGCCGGGCAGGGAATGCCCCCGGCCACCGTCGCCGCCATCATCCACAAAGCGTTGACCGCTCCTCGTCCACGCGCCCACTACCTCGTCGGCATGGACGCCCGCCTCGGCGTCTGGCTCATGCGCCTTCTGCCCACCCCCCTCTTCGACGCCATCCTGCGCCGCCTCGTTGGCCTCGCCTGACCCATTTTCCTGGAAGCTCATGGCTTCCGGGAAGATAGACCAAATTCCTCCACGTAACGCGCAGTCGCCCGCTCAATTTTGGTCCGATTACGCGCCACGTGGGGCAGCAGCGGACGGGTGCGCGGCGCAATAAACTGCGCATAATCCGGCTCCCGTGCCGGCTGCAAATCCAGGAACGTCGTCACGCGGCGCATCGTCTCCAGCGGCTGCGCGCACAAATCCTGGTACGTAATGTCCATTGCCCGCGCGCCCAACGCCTGACGATGCACCCGCATATACTCGCACGTGCGCGTGACGTGACGCACAATTTTCCAGTACAGATACGGCGAATTCTCCCCGTAAATCCACTGTCCCAACTTCACCTTCCACGGCTGCTCAAAAAGCTCCCCGTACCAGTCCACCAACAACAGTTCGTACTCGTTTCGCTCTTGCAATAGCGAGGCAAACATACGAATCTGCGAATCAATGATCTCCAGCGGAGAACGATGGATAAACACAAACCGCGCCGTCGGGAATGCTTCCGCCAGGTACAGAAAGTGGCGCGCATTCCACGGGTTCTTTAGCAGCAGCAGACGCTCCTGACCGTCCACATACTGGATTTTGCGCGCCAGTTCCATGAAGCCGGGCAAGTTTCGCGCGTTCAGCAGCGGCTGCCGCCCCTTGTTCCCCAACGCCTCCCCATACTCCTCCGGCGCATCCGGCCCCACCCCAATGCCATCGTAGGTGCGCGTGACCAGGTTGCGACTTTCAAAATAATCCGCCAGTTCCTTTCGCCGCGCCGCCCCTTCCTGGGGATGCAAATGCAAATGAAGCAGGCAGCGGCGATAGAGCATGTTGTACATGGTGGTGGTGTTGAAACACGCCGTTGCCAGCATACAAAGCGACAGGACGGTGGTCCCGGATCGGTGCAATCCCATCACGAACACCGGATCAATCGTCACCCTATCCAACAAATGCAGATAGGGCGTATCCAGGGGGCGCAACTCTCGCGGCAGCGGCGTTGGTTGTCGCATCACTTCTGGGCCACAACACGGATATTTACGCTACGGCGGAATGGCGCCAACGCCATTTCCAGCGGGTACAACGCCACCACCCCCAGCGGATTCCACAGATAATGTCCATCCCACTGCTTCTTGCGCCAATGCAGCCACACCGCCTGAATGCTCCACGTGATCTCCGGCGGGGACGTTTCCCCGTTCAGGCGGAAAGTTTCAAAACCCGCCTGCCGCAGCAGCCGCGTCAACGTCTCCGGCTGGAAATGGTACAGATGATAGGGGGCTTCCAGCGCAAACCAGAAACGGCCAAACAGCGGCGACCACAAACTGCCGTAGTTGGGCACTTCCAGCAGCAACGTTCCGCCCGGTTTTAGCACCCGATAAATCTCCCGCATCACCCGCAGCGGGTCAGACAGATGCTCCAAAACGTGCCAGATCGTCACCACATCGAACGTCTCGTCCGGCCAGTGGCTCATTTGCGTTTCCGCCGGTCCCGCCAGCACGGGGATGCCCAATTGCTCCCGCGCATACTGCGCCGATCCCTCGTCGTACTCGATGCCGTGCCCCTGCCACCCCAGCGAACCGACGTAAGCCAAATACTGCCCCTGGGCGCAGCCAATGTCCAGCAGTTTGCCCACGGGTCCCGGGGGGCGGCGCGTTTGCCGCAGCATTTTTAGCCCCAACTGGCCGATCCGCGTTCTCCGCACCCGCGCCAACACGTCGTCAATGGCTTCCTGGTAGGCGGGAGAGCGGCGGCGCAGTTCTTCCTCGTCCGGGCGCGGATTGAGATAGACGAGGCCGCAGCCGCCGCACTTGACCAGCGAGAACCAGGCCTCCTCCCCCCCATGCTCACGCACGGGCTTTGTCCATTCCGTATCAGTCGCTTCACACAAATTGCACGGCACGTCGTACACGCCAGAATACCCTTTTCATTTAATCTATATTGGCGATCTCTATCGGTTCGATCTCGTCCGCCAGGGGAAAATCAAATATACGGGAATAAAAATACAATTCCGCTTCCATTGACCGCTTGATATTTTCCGCGCGGCGAAAGCCGTGCTGTTCACCGGCAAAGGGGAGATAGGCAACGGGGACGCCCTTTGCTTTGAGTGCGGCGACCATTTTTTCGGCCTGGTTTGCCGGCACAACCTTGTCCTCCAACCCCTGAAAGAAAATAACGGGGCAGGAAAACTGCTCTGTCGCGTGAATCGGGGAGCGGGACAGGTATAATTCGCGCTCTTCCGGGTAAGGACCAATCAGGCGATCCAGATAGCGAGACTCAAATTTGTGCGTTTCTTGCGCCAGCCTCTCCAGATCGCTGACACCAAAATAACTGGCTCCGGCGTGAAAGACCCGGCGAAATGCCAGAACGGCCAGGGTTGTGTAGCCGCCGGCGCTGCCGCCGCGGATCGCCAGCCGCCGTCCATCCACCCATCCCTGCCGCGCTGCGTAGAGCGCCCCATTGGCGCAGTCATCTACGTCCACGATGCCCCATTGCCCATTCAGGCGCTGGCGATAGGCGCGCCCGTACCCCGTGCTGCCGCCGTAGTTCACGTCCAAGACGGCGAATCCGCGGCTGGTCCAGAATTGAATTTGCGGGTCGAGCGTGCGACGGGCCGCGAAAGTGGGACCGCCGTGGCTGATCACCAGCAGCGGTGGTTTCTCTCTGGCTGGCGCGACAAAATCGGTGTTGTGTGGTGGATAGAAAAAGGCGTGGGCCTTCTGGTCATTTTCCGTGGGGAATTCGATGGCGCGTGGCACGGAAAGATAGTTTGCGTCAATGGTTACACGGCTGGAGTGGCGAATTATCTGATATTCGCGCCGTGGGCGATCAAGCTGCACGATGGCGGCTTCGCTGCGCGGCGAGCCGGCAAGGAAGATGATCTGTTTTTGCTGATTAACCAATGGCGTGGCCAGCCAGGTAAAGGGAAAATCAAACGATTCGCGTTCACCGGTCGTCGTGTGCAGGCGCGCCAGTTGCCAGTCGCCCTGTTGCGAATAGATGCACACGATGTAGTCAGGCGAGTCAAATGTGTAGGTGGCTGCGCCCAGGGACCATTGCGGCAGGCCAAATTCCGCTTCCATGGGACAAAGCGGTTCTATGTGCCCATCAAGCCAGCGATAAAGATTCCACCAGCCGGTACGGTCGGAGACAAAGTAGAGGATGCCATCGGGAGACCAGGCAGGCTGGAAGATGGATTCGGTAGGGCCGCCCGCAATGCGTTTTACGTTGGTCAGCTTGCCGTCTGGGCGGAATTCGCCGACCCACAGTTCCGTGCCATCCCAGGGCATATTGGGGTGGTTCCAGGTTAGCCAGCATAACTGGCTGCCGTCGGGGCTGACGCGGGGGGCGGCGTAGAAGTCGTTGCCGGCAACAAGCACCTGCCCCCCATCTCCTCCACTGACGCCCACGGCTACAATTGCGTTCACCGCCTCCCGCCCCTCCTGGCCGTGGTCCTCGCGTACGCTAATGAGGCGTTGTCGCCGCCTATCCGGCACAAAGTCCGCATAACGGTAAGAGGCTGGTGGCGTAATGGGAACGGGCAAGGTGGCCGGGTCTTGACGGTAGAGCCGCTGGTCGGCAAAATGGCAGAAATAGACCGTGCCATCGACCACCAAATAGGCGCGCCCACCATACTCATGGACGCGGCTGCGCACATTATACGGCGCGGGGGTAACGTCGGCGATGTGGCCTTCACGCCCACGGCGCACCAGCACATACCGTCCTTCTTCCGTGGGGCGCATTTCAATCCAATACAGGTCGGGGCCATCAATCTGAAGTTGCCCGATGTTGATGGTTTCGGACACAATCATGTCCGTGGTAATGGGGGATCTCCAGGCTCCATAGGGAGCCGTTTGCGGTGCGATCATAAATCAGAACTCTTGTAGGAGCTGCACGTAGCCACGCAGACTTTCGGCCATCCTGTCGATGGCAATGCTCTCCTGAACTGTATGCGCCAGGTATTCTTCTCCGGGAGCAAAGCCGACGACGGGAATCTGGCGGGGTGTGAAGAGGCGTCCATCGGTGGCAAACTGGTAGCTGCTCAGAGCGACAGGCCGCCCCATGCCCCGGCTGAGGGCGGCGCTGACTCGTTCGACCAGTTCGCTATCGGGGGGGGTGTAGTAGCCGAAGATCGGCTCGTCGGTCGCGGGGATGTCTACGCCTTCCCACCCGGGGCCGATGGTGTAGTCGAGGCCGGCGGCTGTTTCGGCAATGAAGGCCATGAGGCTATTGGCGCTTTCCACGGCGGTGCGGAAGTCGAGAAAGACGCGCGTCCAGGCGGGGGTGACGTTCTTGCTCTGGGTATCTACCTGCACCAGGGTGGGGCTGACGGTGGTGGGGCCAAGTAGGTCGTGGCTGCCGAGGCGAGATTGGTTGGCGGAGAGGCGTTGGAGGAAGGTGGCGAGAGCGTAGTTGGGGTTGACGCCTTTGTGGGGCACGCTGGCGTGGACGGAACGACCGTGGAAGGTGACCCAGAGGCCGAGAATACCCCGGTGGCCGAGGCTGAGGGTGTTGCCGGAGGGTTCGCCGATGACGACGAGGTCCACGGCGTAGTTGAGGTGGTCTACCCAGTATTGGGAGCCAGCGCCGCCGATCTCTTCCTGGACGACGCCTGTAAATACGATGTCGCGGCGGGGTCGAATGCCGGCACGTTTCAAAGCCGCCATACTATACACTTGCACCGCCAGCGGACCCTTGATGTCGCAAGCGCCGCGCCCCAGAATGCGCCCGTCCACAATCTCCCCGGAATACGGTGGGACCGGCCAGAGCGCGGGGTCGCCAGGGTCGACGTGGTCGGTATGCGTGTTTAGCACCAGCGCGCCGAGGGCGCGGTCCTGACCGTGGATGCGCCCGCAAACGTTGCCGATTTCGTCCAGCCACACGTCATCGAAGCCAAGCCGCGCCATTTCGGCGTGGATAAGCCGGGCGATGGCGGCTTCCTGGTGCGACATGCTGGGTGTTTGAATGAGACGCTGCGTGAAGGAAACGCAATCTTGCAGGAGTTGTTGCCAGTCGAGGGTTGTCATAACAACCATTGTAGTGGAAAACGCGCATCCTTACAATGGTGATCAGGGAATGAAGGGGAAAATGCCGGCATTCCACAGCCGACTACTCTCCTATGTAACCATGCGGGGAAATTGCGTGAGCGCGATGCAGATTCGTGGTAAGTTGCGGTACAATACAAGTAATCTGACGATGCCGCGCCCACCGTTGCCACAGGTTGATGAAAACCAGGACGCATGCTGCGTCAGGGAGATTGAGACGTTTATGAAACAGTATGGCAATGATCGCCCCTGGCCTTTTGCGGAAGGGGGCGAGCGTACAATTCTGGCAGTGTCACTGGTATGGGCTGCCTTGATCTGGTTGTGGCGCAAGTGGCCGAACCTATTCAGCGGCGGTTTGTTTGCGCTGGGTGGGGTGCTGTGGGGATTGATTCTCTACTTCTTCCGTGACCCGCGGCGAGTAGCGCCGCAACAGGCGGGATTGGTGGTTAGCCCGGGTGATGGCAAAGTGGTGGCGATTGCCACGGAACCGGAACCACACACGTGGCAGGGGGAGGCGACACGCATCAGTATTTTTCTATCCGTGCTGGATGTCCATGTGCAGCGAGCGCCGATTGGCGGACGGGTGGTGGCCTGGTCGCATCATCCAGGCCAGTTTTTGCAGGCGTTCCGCCCGGAAGCATCGGAGGTTAATGAGCATATTACCATGGTGATTGAGAGTGCGTATGGGATGGTGGTGGTGAAGCAAATTGCCGGCATTCTCGCCCGCCGCTGCGTCAACTATACCCAGGTTGGTGATACGCTGCGCACAGGTCAGCGCTTTGGCCTGATTCGCTTTGGCTCCCGTGTGGACCTCTTCCTACCCCCCGGCGCACGTGTACTGGTCGCCATCGGCGACCAGGTTTATGGGGGCATTACCCCATTGGCCCAATTTGTGGCGGAGGTACCCTATGACGAGTAAATATCGCTATCTCATTCCCAATGGCATCACGTTCTTGTCCCTGATGTGCGGCGTCATCTCCATTTTTTCATCCGCGACAGGAAAACTGGGCCTTGCCGGGGCCTTGATCTTGACAAGCTACATTCTGGACATGTTTGATGGCGCACTCGCCCGCCGTCTGAACGCCAGGAGCAACTTCGGTCTCCAACTGGATTCACTGGTAGATATGGTTAGCCTGGGGATGGCCCCGGCCACGCTTGTCTTCATGCGTTTGCAGGAGAGCGACCTGTCTCCCGTACTCGTCTGGCCCATAGTGACGTTGATTCCCATGGCCGGGGCTTTTCGTCTGGCGCGGTTTAACTTGTTGCCGGCAAAACTGAGCGGATCAGCCGATTCCATGGGATTAACCATCTCCACCGCCGGCGCGACGCAAGCCCTGGCCGTGTTGTCCGACCTCTCCCTGCCCACGGGTTTCCTCCCAGATACCTTCTACCCCATCCTGTTGCTGACCCTGTGCGTGTTGATGGTGAGCACCATTCGCTTCCCATCCCTGGCCTGGGTGGTGTCGCGCAAGCGGCTGACGGTGGTGTTTTTGAGCGTGATGGCCGTGTCACTGCTGTTCTGGCCGTTTGTGCTGACGTGGTTTATGTTTACGAATGGGTATCTCGGCGTGAGTCTGGTCCGTGCCGGCATATTGATGCGAGGCGGACAGGTATGACAACCTGGCTCAACCAACTAGAAGGAACCGCCCTGGCCCTGGAAGCCCGTCTCGTTCATCGCACGGCCCGCTATCTCGTCCAGGGCAACGACAACTGGCAGGCAGCCCAACGCGACCCCCGTCCCGTCATCCTCGCCGCCTGGCACGGCATGACCATGATGTTGGCCGGATACTTCCTGCAACAGTATGACATGAGCCGGCTGGTCCTGATGATGCCCGACGACTGGCGCGGCGACGCCCTCAACGTTTTCGCGCAAAAACTGGGTGGAAAACCCTTTCCCATGAACCTCAAAGGGGATGAAACATTGGCGGCGGCCCGCACGTTTGCCCGCCTCGTACGCATGGTCAAGCAAGGGCATGACTGCTACATCACGCCCGACGGCCCCGACGGCCCCGCCTACGTCATCAAGCCCGGCGTCGCCTACCTGGCGCAAAAATCGAAAGCCCTTCTTCTCCCCATTGGCGCTTACACACGTGGCGGCTATCGCCTCCCCCGTTGGGACACCTACGTTGTGCCCTATCCCTTCGCCCGCATTTCCCTGGTGATCGGCGCGCCGCAGGATGTGCCCGCTGACGCCCCATACGAAACCATCACCCAACCCCTGACCGACGCTCTGCACCGTGTCACCGCCGCCGCCAGGGCCAACTATTACGAAGCGAGAAAGACATGAGCAAATGGCACCATTGGTGGGGCAATCTGCAAGGAGAATTGCTCTACCGGTACATCCGCCTCGTCACCCGCACCACGCGCATGATCGTGGAAGGGCGGGAAAACCTCGAAGCCGCCAAAGCCAGCGGCCAGCCCGTCCTCTGGGCGTTATGGCATCAGCAGGTGATGACGGTCGTCCACTACATTGACCGTTTTGAAAACACCGCCGAATACAGCTCCATCCTCGTCGGCGACGAACGCGGCGTCACACTGAACCGAGTCGGAGAGCGACTCGGCGCAGGTCCATCCTATGCCGTGGATATGCAGGGCAATCCGGTTGCTGCCGGGCGAGCCGTTCTGCAGGTGATCAAAGGCATGAAACAGGGCTATCGCTCCGTCATTGCCCCCGATGGACCGGATGGCCCCGCGTTTGTGCCCAAAGACGGGGTGTTTTTCCTGGCGCAAAAGGCGCAGGCGGCGGTGCTGCCGTTTGGCGCGGCGGCGCAACCTGTGATTGAGCTGAACCGCTGGGATCGCTACATGGTGACGCTCCCCTTCTCCCGACTTTACTACGTCTTTGGTCAGCCGATCATGGTTGGCCGCCAGAGCGATAGAGAGTCACTGCGCGAGCAAATCATCGGCGCCCTGCACGCCGCCCGCGATCGTGCGCGCAAACTGGCGGGCGCATAGGCTGTTGCCGCGATCAAGAGATAATGTGACGGAGGCCATTGGAAACGCCCCGTCTGGCGGCATGTGCGGTTGATGAAACCACAAACCGCCCAGACAGAGAGGTCTCATTGTTACATAAACGCCGCGCGCATGCCGCCAGGAGACGAAAAGCTGATTGCCGGAAATCTGGCCTGGTGGGGGTTTTCGGGATCAACTTGTGGAGCGAGTCAAAGAATACCAGTAAATAGTGCTGGATATGGTTGCTCGTGACGCCGAGCCAAAAGGTTTATGGGGATCGACCACGGCGTTGGGATGCTGCGTGCGGCTTTGCCTGCGCCGGGACCCACGGCGCGGCCTCCGCCGTACTCAGCACGTGTCTTAGTTGGGATGCTGCGCGCGGCTTTGCCTGCGCCGGGACGTTGTGCGTGCTGGAGCAAGGACGATGAAAAATGGGGCGAGCGTTGTGAGGGTGTCGTATAAGTCACGTTTATCATACGATGCTGGATACGGGCGTTTTTGGCGTGGAGGCTTCAGCCGGCCTGCCTATGGCTTTGATCCAGCTAAAGCCGGGACTCCGGCCACCATATGTCCACTAACTGCTAAGCCAGATTGGACCCATTTCAAATAGGCCCAATCTCCAGAGGACGTTAGTCGTTACCAATGACCACTTATTGGAGAGCTACAGAATGAAAAAAAGTGTTCGACCGGTCTTATTAAGTTTTTTCTTTGCCCTGCTTGTCGTCGTTGCTGGCGCGCGTGCGCGGGCCGTGGCAGCCCCTCTTCTCACGTTAACGCCCAGCCTGCCCTCTGGCCAGTACGTGGGCACGCCTATCACCTGGACCGTCGCCACGGACGAGACCGCTCCGGTTGATTTCTCCTTCGCGGTTGTTGCGCCCGATAGCCCGCAGCGGCTCGTCTTTGACTTCACCACGCGCCAGACGTTCGATTGGACCACCATTGACGATGGTGCATACACCCTCATAGCCACCATGCGCAACCTGAACACCGGTGAGACGCAGACTGTGTCCGTGCCGTATGAATTTCTGCCACGCGCCACCGCCGTGCCCGTCGTTACGGCCACCGACAACGCTCTTATTGCGTTGTATAGCGCCCCTGGTTGTGCCGCCGGGGAGACGATGCGCGTCATTTTCCGCGCGGTCAGTGGCGGCGCGCCGGCGATTATTCCGTCGCGGCCCTGCCGCCCCGGACATAGCATGAACTTCTACGTGGCTGGGTTGCATGAGCAGACAACCTATTTCCTGATCAACCAGCGGTTTGATGCGAAAGGGGGTTATTTGGGCAGCAGCCCGCTGCGCATTTTTACGAGTGGCGTGGTTCCTCTGCCGTTGCCGCAAACGGTTGTGATCAATCCCCCTGATGCCGGCACAAGCAGCGAGGATTTGCTCTATTATTCGTTGGCGCTGGTTGGTCCCAACTGGCCGGGCAATGTGCCCATGGCCACGGATTTGCAGGGGAACGTCGTCTGGTATTACGAGAAACCGATGCCCAACTGGCTCATCTTGTTTCGCCCCACGTCAGAAGGGACCATGTTGGCGAATCCGGGGGATGGGACGATGCGGAGTGTGTATTGGAGTGAGTTCGATGTTGCCGGCAATATCATCCGCGAAACGAACGCCCACAGCATGAACGTCAAACTGGCGGAACTGGGCTACCCACCCATGGGCGTCTTCCATCACGACTCTCGCCGCCTGCCCAACGGCTACACCGCCGTCCTCGCCAGCACCGAGCGGCTAATGGAAGACGTGCAGGGGCCGGGACTCGTGGACATCCTCGGCGATTACGTGCTGGTTTTTGACGAACAGATGGACCTTGTCTGGGTGTGGGATTCCTTTACGCACCTGGACGTGCAGCGCATCGCCGTGCTGGACGAGAAGTGCCTGCAAACAGATGATTGGTGCGTACCCCTGTTTTTGGCGGAGGAAGCCAACGACTGGCTGCACACCAACACGCTGGAATACGCCCCCGAGGACCACAGCCTGCTTCTCTCGCTGCGCAATCAGGATTGGGTCGTGAAAATTGACTATCAGGATGGTCAAGGCAGCGGGGACGTGATCTGGCGACTGGGTAACGAGGGTGATTTTGCCCTCCAGGGAGGCAATGGCGACCCGTGGCCCTGGTTTAGCCACCCGCACGATACCGGTTTGCTCGCAAATGGCATTATGACGATGTACGACAATGGTAATACGCGCTGCGAGTCGGGGGGGATGTGTTACAGTCGCGGTCAGGTATACCAGCTCAACGAACAAAATATGACGGCCACGCTGCATGTGAACGCGGACCTGGGGTATTATGCGGATGGGTTTGGCAGTGCGCAGCGGTTGGCGAATGGGGATTATTTCTTTGCCACGGGGACGCTGCCGCAAGCACCCGGTCAGGCGGTGGCCTCAGAGCGGGCGGTGGATGGCAGCGAGAATTATGCGATCTGGGTGCAGACGCCGGTGTATCGGATTTATCGGCTGCCTTCGATGTATAAAATGCCGGCAGGCATCACCGCCCCTTAACTCTCCAGATACCCGCTACCATGCCTTCTGTTTCGGAATGGCGGCTTTAGCCGGTTCCCCTCTGCGGGTCGGCTGAAGCCGCCACTCCCCCAAACGCCCATGTCCGGTGTGTCCTTATTCACCCCTGGCCTGGTAGCTTCCCGGTTCCGCGTTTTGGCTCGTTAGGACTGACGATGAAATAACGTGCGAAATTGCATGGTCAGTTTGAAGGAACGGCAAGGAAACAACGTCGTCGTCTTATTTAATGTCCGTCCCCTAGCGTCGTCGGTCGTCGCAGCAGGCGCATGCCATTGAGCGTCACCAACAGCGACGCGCCCACATCCGCCAGCACGGCCATCCACATCGTTCCCGCCCCTTGCAGCACCAGCAGCATAAATGCCAGCTTCAGCCCCAGGCTGATCGCCACGTTCACGCGAATCGTGCGCATAGCGGCGCGGCTGAGACGCACGGCAAACGGCAGTCTGCTCAAATCGTCGCTGAGCAGCGCCACATCCGCCGTTTCCATCGCTTGCGCTGTGCCCGCCGCGCCCATGGCGATACCCACATCCGCGCGCGCCAGGGCCGGGGCGTCGTTGATCCCATCCCCCACCATGGCCACGGGGCCATATTGTTGGCGTAATGCCTCGATTGCTTGCAATTTGCCGGCAGGCAGCAGCTCCGCCCGCACCTCTGTCACCCCCACTTCCGCCCCAACCTGGCGCGCGGTCGCCTCATTATCCCCCGTGAGCATGATGAGGTGATGGATGCCCGCCTGCTTCAACTCTTGTATCGCCGCCCGACTCGAGTCCCGCACCGTATCCGCCACCGTAATATACCCCAGATAATCCTCCCCCATGCTCACCAACAGCGGCGTCTGGCCGTTGCCTGCCGCTTCCTCCGCCGCCAGGCAATCTATTTGCGGATGCGGCAGTTCCTCATCAAAATAACCGTGGCTGCCCACCGTCACCCGCTGCCCATTGACCTGTCCCCATACGCCGCGCCCCACCAGCGCCGTCACGTCGTCTGCCGCGTACCGATGCTGCACCCCCCGCGCCGCCGACGCCTGCACCAGGGCGTAAGCCATGGGGTGTTCGCTCCGCTGCTCAACGGCGCTGGCCAGTGCCAGTAAATCGTCGCATGGTTCGCAGTTTTCATTGCCGGAATGCCGGCATTCAACCGCCCGCACCATCACCACCATCGGCTTCCCCGCCGTCAACGTGCCCGTCTTGTCAAAAGCCATCACGCGCACGCCCGCCAACGCCTCCAGAAACGCGCCTCCCTTGACGAGGACACCGTGACGAGCCGCATTGCTGATGGCGCTGATCAGGCTCACCGGCGTGCTGATCACCAGCGCGCACGGGCAGGCCACCACCAGCAGCGCCAGCGCGCGGTACAACCATCCGTGGGTTGTGGCGTCGGGGTTGAGGAACGGTTGCCCCCAGACCAGAGGCGGGATCGCGGCCACCAACACGGCCAGCGCGACAACCGCCGGCGTGTACACGCGGGCGAACCGGTCCACCAGGCGCTGCGCCGGCGCGCGTTTCTCCTGCGCCTCTTCCACCATCTGAATCACGCGGCTAATCGTATTATCCGCCGCCAGATGCGTCACGCGCAGGATCAGCGCCCCTTCCAGGTTAATGGCCCCCGCGTACACCTCATCCCCCAGCCTTTTCGTTACGGGCATACTCTCCCCCGTAATTGGGGCCTGGTTCACGCTCGACGCCCCGCTGATGATCACGCCATCCATGGGGATGCGTTCCCCCGGCTTAACGATAATCTCATCCCCCACCGCCAGCGCCGCCACGGACACGCGCTGCTCGGATGGTGGGCAAAACGGGCACGGTCCACCGGTGTAGCCATCCTGCCCCAGGTGTTCGGCGCAATCGACGCAGACGTGCCGCCGCACCGCCTCCTGTGGCGCTACAGCCATCAAGGCGCGAATCGCGTTTCGCGCCCGCTGCGCCGTGTACCCTTCCAGCGCCTCGCCAATGGCAAACAACACCATCACCAGCCCCCCTTCGGTGTACGCGCCAATGGCGACCGCGCCCAGGCTGGCAATCGTCATCAATACATTGATGTTGATTTCCCGGTTGATGCGCAGGGCGCGCCACGCGCTCATGGCAATGGGATACCCCGCCACCATCATGGCCGCGATGGAGGTAACGTTGAGCAGCGGGTGTTCCCAGCCCAGAAAGGGCAGCAGTTCGTTGAAGAGCAGGCCCGGCAGGATAAGAATGGCTCCCAAGAGCGCCAGCCGCGTGTCCCGCTGCTGCCACAGAAATGCCAGAAAACGGGGCGTGGGCGTGGCGGCGGCGTCGCGGGGCGTGTCTGTCGCCGCTACGTCGTACCCCAATTCGCGCACGCGCGCTACCACGGATTCGGGTGCGACCGTGCCCCCGACCCGCATCATCTCCGTGGCAAAATTGACGTGGCACTGGCCCACGCCTGCCAACTGCGCCACGCCTTTCTCCAAAGTGGCCGCGCAGTTGGCACAGTCCATCCCCCTTATCTGGAATTGTTGCTCGTCGAGCATGTTCATGTAGGAATTATACGACAATTCCACGCCAGTCACGAGATGACGTGGCCTGATTCAGGTCAGGCAACGTCTGGCGACAGCGCCTATGCCTCTCGTCCCATCCACAAAACAACGATCAACACCACTTCCACAACCTTGTCGAATAAGCCAAACAGACTGGCAAATGGAGCCTCGTTTACGACAAAATACGCCACAATTGTCACGGCGGTGAAAGCCATCAAGCCATACCGGATCATGCTGCGCTGGTCTGCCAGTTGCGGTAGATAATACAGCCCTGCCAACAATGCCAGGTAGCCAATCCCATTGAGGATGAATAGTATTGGCAGCGTGCCGCCGTCTCCAAGGAAGGCAATTCCCAGCAACAGATGAATCAAGCCGGTAACAATGGTGAGAATGATGGTCAGCATCTTGGTGTTCACGATGTTCTCCTTGTTTTGCGTGATACGAATGGAAGCAGGGGGCGCATGGCTCACCCATTCCCGCGACTGAGGCGATCATGCGCATGACGGAATGATAGATGTGGCGCGGCACGGCCCGACCGCTTCGTGACCGTCCCAAAACGACTCGCCGTTTTGCGGGCCAGGGGGTTAATGCACACGCATCCAACGATTCCCCGATTTATTTTTGGATGCGTCTTTACCTGAGATAACCCCTTCAGGCGGATGGAGTTGCTCTGTTGCGCGCAATGCGCGGGATTCAGCGATGGCTCCCAGGTCGCCGGTTTTGCCATTGCCAGCCGGCATAGGCCAATCCAAGCAGCCCAAACCCCACGTCGCGCGCCCGGCTGATCAGGCTGAGGCTGATGGCCACGGCCGGGTTGTAGCCCAGCGCCCCCAGTGCCAGCACCTGCCCGGCTTCCACGGCTCCTAGCGCCCCCGGCGTGGGTGCGAGCAGGCTGAGGCGGACCACTGTGAAGGCCATGATCACCTCTGTGGCCGTCAGGGTCGCGCCGAGGAAGTGCAGCATGAGCCAGTATTCGGCGATCAGGACCAGGAATGCCGCCACGGACAGCAGCAGTATCAACGCCAGCGTTCGTGGGTAGGTGCGGCAAAATGTGCCCACAATGGCTTCTGTCTCCTGTATGCCGGCACTAAACTGCGGGAAACGGCTTTGCCAGCGACGCGGGAGCCGCCGCCATGCGCCGCTGAGGGGGTATTTGCCGCTGATGGTGCTGGTGAGGAAGAATGCCGGCATTGCCAGCAAACCCAAAGCCAGCGGCAGCGCGGGCGCGGTTAGTTCGGGCAACAGCCGCCGCTGTCCCACGACGCCAATCCCCACCGCCAGGAAGGAGAAGCTCACCACCAACTCCAGCGCCTTGTCCAGCGTAACCGTCGCCGCCGCCATTCCCTGCGCCACCCCATGCCGTCGCGTCAGCATCAGCCCCTGGAACGGCTCACCGCCAAACTGCGGCCCCGGCGTGAAGAAACTGATGCTGTACGCCCCCAGTCGGTAAGCGAACAGCCGCCAGAACGGCAACCGCTGCCCCTGCGCCCGCAGCACCAGCCACCAGCGCCCGTTCATCAGCGTCAGCAGCAACCCGTTCATCCCCACCAGCGCCGCCACCTTCCCCCCATCCAACCCCCGCAGCGCCGTCACCGCCTCCCGCCACGACACCCCCCGCAGCGCCAGCCACACCAACCCCCCCGCCGCCAACCAGAAAAGCAATGGTACTATCGTTTGCCGAAAGCGTTTTCTTCTGCTCATCTACGTGGTCGCTTCTGTTGCTGCCCCATCTCCGAATACCCACTGTGTCAGTTTCGACAGGCAGTATAGCCCACGATGCACGGGTCTGGTAGAATCTCGCCAGATTCACATAGCCTTCTTCATGGAGCAAACATGACGCAATCGGAATTGACAGAAGAGAAGCGCCAGACCGCCTTTTCCCGCCTGTTGCACTTTGCTAAATCCTTTGAAGGTGCATCTGAATTAGCGGGAACTGTGGCAATTGGCGCAGCGGCAGCCGCAATATATTGTCTTTTCCCTGCTAATCTTGATGACTTGCAAACAGCCTTTCCTGTTTTGGCGAGTCTGGTGGCCGCAATTAGCGGCAATGTTCTGGCGGATATTCTGATGCAGATTGCCAGCCAGGATGACCCGTCGCTGGACGAGATAGAGGCTATCTTGCAGGCGACGTTGAGTCAGACGAAACTGGCGACGGCGCGTCTGCAGGATTTGCCCACAAAGCGGGAGCTATATCGGGCGATCAGCCTCCTGGATGCCGCGCAAAGTGATCGGCTGCAAATGCTGGTGACCCAAAACACGCTCCATAACACCCTTGTGTTGGGCCGTTTGGAGCAGTTAGAGCAGTTGTTGCGGCAGATCGGGAGTCTGAGCGAACGGGAGCCGGACATACCCCAATTTGACGAAGACGCTGCTTTGCAAAATTACCTGGATTGGGTGCAGGCGCAGTATGACACGATGCGCGTCTTGAGCATGACGCGCCCTGTGCCTTTGGAATCTATCTACACGGATGTGTACGTGCTGCGCAAAGAGCGTTATTGGCGTGAAGAAGACACAGCGGAACGAGAGCAGTTGTTTGCGCACAGGCGTAATTCCTTTACTGAAAACGATCGCACTGCAGGGGTTGCCATACTGGCGCAAACGAATCGCCTGTTCATGGTGGGACAGCCAGGGGTGGGCAAGACGACGTTTCTGCGCTGGCTGGCGTTGCGAGCGGCGCGGGAGACGCTTGCGCCTGCCAGAATTCCCCTTTACGTGGAATTGCGGCGCATGAATTCATGGGAGGGGAGCTTGTTTAGCCTGGCGGCGCACCAGTTGACGCTGGGCGGTTTTCCTGATGGGGAGGACAGGCTGGATGACTGGCTGCGCCAGGGGCGGGTGTTGCTGCTGCTGGACGGCCTGGATGAGGTACTGTCGGAGCGGCGGAATGCTGTCAACGACGAAATAGCCGATCTGCAAAAGAGGAGCGGGGAGAGCGTCATTCTCGTGACCTGCCGCCCCCATGCGGAGACGCGACGATTTGAGCATGTTACCTATGTTCAGGTAGCTGACTTCACCGAATCCCAGGTGAATACATTTGTGCGCAACTGGTTTGACGCAGACGCGGCTCGCGGCGACAGTTTGCTGCGGGAACTGGAGAAGAATGAGCATCAAAGTATTCGTGAATTGACGCGCACACCGCTGCTGCTGGCGCTGCTGTGCATTGCTTATGCCGAAAAGCCTACCTTTCCCCGCCAGCGCGGCGAGTTGTATAGTCGCGCGCTGCGCGTGGTGTTGGCGCAGTGGGACGGCGAACGCGGTGTCAAACGGGATTCCGCTTATGGGCAGTTGACGCCCAAGAGAAAGGATGAGCTATTAGCCCACCTGGCGTATCATACCTTTGCGCAGGGGCAGTATTTTATTCCCCAGCCAAGGCTGGTTGCGCTGGTGCGAGATTTCTGGCAGACGTGGCGGCAAACGCTGATGGCGCAGCAGCGACAGGAATATGGGCAGGTATATCCACCCGAGCTGCCGCCGCGAGAGGTGAATGCGACCGCTGTCATTGGGGAAATAGCGGCCCAACATGGTTTGCTGGTGGCGCAGACGGATGATCTGTATTCCTTCTCTCACCTGACGCTGCAAGAGTATTTTACGGCGCGCTACATTGTGGACAATGCGGCCGCGGACACGCTGCCGCGGTTGATGCAGCGCGTCGGGGATGGCCGCTGGCGCGAGGTGTTTTTGCTCACGGCGGGGATGCTTTATGACGCGCAGGCATTTGCCGGGGAGTACCTGGCGGCGCTGGCGCGCATGGTGGCGGAAGACCCGGTGGTGACAGAGATGCTGCGATGGGGTGCGCAGCAAAGCGCGCAGTCGTGGAGCGGCTTTAAGCCGCCCGCGCTGCGCGCTTTGCTGCTTTACCTCGCCCTCGCCCTCGCCCGCGCCCTCGCTGTCACCTATGATTGGGGTTTGCTGCGCGATCTACCTGCGGACACAGTCGGCGTCATTCAGCATTTGCGGACCTGGAGCGGCCAGGAGGAAGTGCCAGATTGGCTGCGAACCGCGTTGACAAGACTTTCCGCGCCGGCGGAAGATGCCGGCGCCGCCGCCTGGAAATCGTTTGTGTTCGAAGTAGAAGCAATCCTGCTGCGGCATTGGGGCCTGGTGCAGTTTTGGGAACTGTCTACAGCGCAGGTTGATTTGCTCGCATCCTACCTGGACGCAAACCGCCTGTTGTTGGATTGCCTGGCGCTGGCTTCCGTCCCGGACCGGGAAGTAATCGAGGCACAAATGCTGCTCCCCGCGCAACCGGTTGTGGGCAGCAGTTAGCAGGAAACGGTTTTGCAAACGTTGACTTGTGCCAGAATGTGCGCGCAACGTGACCACAGTTTTTGATTGGAGATTGTCGCGGGTGATAAGGCGTAGGACAATTCGCCGAATTGTCCTACGGGGATGATGGGACCCACGCATTACCCACTCACATGAGAGGAGTCAGCGGCTTTTCATGGAGGGTTAACCTTCTTCCCTCCGCCTTGCGCCCCCTGGTTTTCTCCCATGCGGTGGTGGAAGATGCCGTGGTGGTCGGGCTGCCAGAGGGCGAAGCGGCCGCCGCCGAGGAGGGCGAGGGCGCAGGCGGCGGCGAGGAGGAGGGCGTTGGGCCAGGTGAGGACCGCGCCGAGGATGTCGGCGGCGGCGGCGAGGATGAGCCAGAGGGCGGTGAAGTGGGGGAGGATGCCGAGGACGACGAGGAGGATGGCGAGCAGGGTGAGGGTGTTGAGGGCGGCCAGCAGCGGGGGCGCGGCGGTGAGGTGGAAGCCCGTTTGCAGAAAGGGGGTCCAGGCGGGGCGCAGGTCGTTGGCGAAGGCGAGGAGGAGAAGGCCGAGGAGCAGCGCGCGCAGGACCAGGGGCAGCCAGGTCTGGGCGAACCGGACGGGCCGGAGCCAAAAGCGGCGGTAGGCGGGGGCGTGGAGGTCTACGGCGTGGCTGGCGACGAGCCAATCGCGCAGGAAAATGGCGGTGTAGGGAAGGCAGAAGACGATGGCGGCGATGGTGGTTCCGGGGGGGCGGACGATGGGCCAGAGAAGGACGGTGAGGAAGCTCATGAAGACGCCGGCGACGGCGCGGCGGAAGACGCTGGGGGGGCTGGGGGCGTTGGGCAGGCCGCGACGGGCGCGCGCGTGCAGGCCGAGCATGTAGAGGTAGCGAAAAGTTGCCAGCAGCAGGAACCACCAGGGGAGTTTGCCATACCAGACGACGAGGGCGGCTACCAGCAGCACACTGAGGGCGTCAAACTCCACGTCCAGAACCTCGCCCAACCGGGTGGCGTGGCCGGCACGGCGAGCGGCGAAGCCATCGAACAGATCGATAAAAGCGGAGGCGGTGTAGAGCGCGGCGGGGAGCCAACCGAGCCAGCCTGGCGGCGACGGCAAAAAGAGAAAGCCGGTCATCAGGCCGACGAGTCCGCCACGCAGTAGGGTGAGCGCATTGCCCGGACCGAGGGTAGCACGGGGCGTGATGCCGTCTGGGGCGTGGTTGAGGGGCAGATAGCGGTGCAAGAGCCAGAGGAGCAGACCCAGCGCCAGCGCCGCCGTGAACGCCCACTTATTCGCATAGTCGAAACCCCAGGAGGCGGAGAGAGTCTGGTGGAGACCCAGAAGGGCGAGGGTGTAGGCGACGGCGGTGAGGACCCAGCGGCGGCGCAGCGGCAGGGGCACGGGACCACGGTTGGCGGGCGTGAGCATAGGGCTTATTCGGACAGCAGTCGCCAATCTTTTTGAAAAGCGTGTACGGCTTGCTTGAATTCTTCGGGGACGGGCACGGAGCGGCCGACGCTGTAATCGTACATGACGATGACGGTGGTGCCGCGGGCAATCAGGCGATCCTCATCGCCATCAATGCGGTAGGCCATGCGGAAACTGCGATTGCCAAACTCGGTGATGGCGACGCCGACTGTGAGTTCCTCGCCAAAGTAAGCGGGGGATTTGTAGGTACAACTGGCTTCGGCCAGGATGAGGGGCATGTCCAGGGGGCTGGTTCCTAGCTCAAAGAACTTAGTGAAGTAACGCACGCGCGCGCTTTCCATGTAGGTGAAGAAGACGGCGTTGTTGACGTGCCCCATGGGGTCGAGATGGCGAAATTCGACTTCGAGATGGTAGGTGAATGGGTATTCGCGGGCGAGTTTTTTCATGGTTGGGGTTTCTCCTTCGAAAATGATCTTCGAGAATAACTTTTCCGGAAGCTTTGTCATGGATGATGGCCCTGGGGAGCAGCTTCCGGGAAGATGTTGTTATTGATGGTGGTGCGCCGCGGCGCGTGAAGTCTCCTCTGAAAAGGATCTTCCCGGAAGCTTCGTCACGGATGATGGCCCTGGGTAATAGTTTCCGGGAAGGTGTTCCCATTTATCGTGGTGCGCTGTGGCGCATGACGTCTCCTTCGGGGATAGTGGGCAGTGGTTCGTCAATGGGACGCGGATGAACGCGGATAGGACAAGAATCTGTGTTGTGTGGGCCAGGGATGCCGGCATTTCACTACCGTAATGTAGCCGCGCGTGGGGCAATGTGCAAGGACGCAGGCTTGATCCGCGTGATTTGGATACAATTAGATCCGATGTTGGGAGAGCCGTGTTGATGGATTCCCGCACAGGAGGAATAGATTGGCAGCGAAAATGGATGAACAACCGGGGGTGGTAGTGACGACGGATACCGTGATCGTGGGCGCGAGCGCGGCGGGTTTGGCCGTGGGAGCGTGTCTGCGACGGACGGATGTGCCGTTTGTGCTGCTAGAGCAGGCGCAGCAGGTGGGAGCCGCGTGGCGACGACACTACGAACGGTTGCATTTGCACACCAGTCGGGGCCTCTCCGGGCTGCCCTATTGGCCGATGCCGCGCGATTATCCGCGTTATCCGTCGCGGCAGCAGGTGGTGGATTACCTGGAGCAGTATGCGGCGCACTTCCAGTTGCAGCCGCACTTTGAGCAAACGGTGATTGACGTGCGCCAGGGGGCGGAAAGCTGGGAGACGCGCACGGCGGATACGTGCTATCGGTCGCGCCATCTGGTGATTGCCACGGGTTACACACGCCAGCCGCATATGCCCACCTGGCCGGGACAGGAGGCGTTCGCGGGGCCGGTGCTGCACAGTTCGGCGTATCGCAATGGGGCGCCTTTTCGCGGTGGGGAGGTGTTGGTGGTGGGATTCGGCAATTCCGGCGGGGAGATTGCCATTGATTTGCACGAACATGGCGCCAGGCCGGCGCTGGCCGTGCGCAGCGCCGTCAATGTCGTGCCAAGAGACCTGCTGGGCATTCCCATTTTGGGGTGGGGAATTGCCCTGAGCCTTTTCCCCGCGCCTGTGGCGGATTTCCTGGCCGCGCCCCTGCTGCGCCTATCGATTGGCGATCTCACCCGCGCTGGGCTGCGCAAGTTGCCCTATGGCCCCAACACGCAAATGCGCGAACACGCGCGCATCCCCCTGCTGGACGTGGGGACCATGCGGTTGATTCGGCAAGGGCAGGTGCGCCTCTTTCCGGGCATTGACCATTTTGTGCCGGAGGGTGTGGTCTTTACGGACGGGCGGCAGGCGCACTTTGACGCCGTGGTGCTGGCGACGGGATACCGACCGGCGCTGGCGGATTTCCTGCGCCCGGCGGCGGAAGTGACGGACGCGGTGGGCGTGCCACTGGTCAGCGGGAGCGAAGCGGCGCTGCCGGGGTTGTATTTCTGCGGATTTTACGCGTCGCCCACGGGGATGCTGCGCGAAATTGGACTTGAGGCGCGGCGAATTGCGGCGGCAATTGCGGCGACGTGAGGCGGCGATATGTTGATGGTGCTTTCCCATTTCCAGGCGGCGGAGATGCTGCGGGCGCGAGAAGCGGGGCTGACGGAGGTCGTGTCTTCTATTGATCTGCGCATGACGACGATGACCGCGCGACCGGGGACGGATGGCGTCTGGCTGGCGGAGGGCGTGATGGTGTCCTGGGCGCAAGTGGCGGAGATCGCGGACAATCCCACCGCCTGCTATGAGGTCCTGGCGGGGGAAATCGTTCCGATCCGCGCTTTTTCGCAAATGACCGGGCGGTTTTACAGCCTGTTGCCGACGGAGGGCGCGCCGACGATGCTGGTGGCGGGGTTTCCCATGCACCGTATCAAGGGGATTGATCCGCACCGAGATACCCTGAATAAAATCAAGGCATTGGGCACGCCGCGCGGGCGCCTGTTGGATACGGCCACGGGATTGGGGTATACGGCCATCGAGGCGGCGAAGACGGCGGACGAGGTGGTGACGGTGGAGTTGGACGCGGCGGCGCAGGGGATTTGCCGGCGCAATCCCTGGTCGCAAGGTCTGTTTCGTAACGCCAAAATCCGCCAGATTATGGGTGATAGCTATGAAGTGATTGAGACATTCGCGGCAGGGACGTTTTCCTGCATCTTGCATGATCCGCCGACCTTTAGCCTGGCGGGGGAGTTGTATTCCCGGCATTTTTATGAAGAAGCGTATCGCGTGCTGCGGGCGCGGGGGCGCCTGTTTCATTACATTGGCGACCCCAGCAGCAAGAGCGGCGCGAATATCACGAGGGGCGTGGTGCGGCGGTTGCAAGAGGCGGGATTTGGGCGGGTGGTGGCGAAGCCGCGGGCGTATGGGGTGGTTGCTTATAAGAGTGGGTGAGGGGGAGAGAAAAAAGGCCGCGCGGGGCGGCCTTTTGTGCGTGCGTGCTTGCCGGGGGATGGGATCAGGGCGCGGACTCGTCAACCGGCGTGCCGTGAAAGATGAGCGTGCCCATCTCGCCGGACAATGTGATCTGTTCCCCGACAATCTGGAACGAGGTGACCGCCTGCATCGTCGCCAGAAATTCGTTCTCCTGGTCCATGATTTCCGGGGCGCAGGCCATGCGCGTGCTGCCGGGCGGGGAGAATGTGATGGTTTCGCCGTTGGTTTCGTAATCGGCGAAGTAGCGATTGCAGCCGGCGCTGCCGTTGACCTGGCCTTGCGCGAAGGTGGCCGTGATTTCCGTGCCGTTGAGCAGGGAGCGAGCTGTGTCCGCGGTGACGAATGTCGTCAACTGCCAGACGGTTCCTTCGAGGGGCAGGTCGGCAGGTTCTACAAAGGCGGCGAATTGCAGCACGCCGTCCGGGTAGAAAATGCGCAGCGTGTCTTGGGTCAATGTATAGGATGTGGCATTTTGCAGGGCGGCAAGGTACTGGCTTTCATGGTCCATGATTTCTTGCCGGCAGGCCATCATCGTGACGCCAGGCAAACCAATGGTTATTTTATCCTTGGCCGCGAGAGTGTAGTCGGCGAAATAACGGTTGCAGCCGCCGGTTCCCAGCACTCTGGCATCCTTGAAGGCGAGATCAATGGGCGCGTCAGGCAGCGGCGTGGTCGGGTTGCTTTCCGGCCCCATCGCCGTGAGTATCCATTGCGTGCCATCCAGGTTGTCTTCCGGGGCGGCAGATTCGCCGCCGGAAATGCAGGCTGTGCCAAGAATAAGGATCAGCGAAAGGGTGACGAGCAGGGTGGTAAATTTGTGGTAATTGTTTGACATCAGTTGTTTCTCCTTGAACAAAGCGTGGCTTTGCTGTTTGTGAAATTTAGCGCAAGCTATGTCGTTATGACGTGACTTGGGCGGAAAAGGTTCCCGCTGGCGAAATTTGATATACTCAAGGGCTGGGGGGTGTGCCGGCATTTATCGAACCATGAAAGCAGGAAGGAATCATGAGACTAGGCATTATTGGCCTGCCAGGCGCGGGCAAAACGACGATTTTTAATGCCCTGACGCGCGGGAACGCGCCTACGGGGCAGAGCATGGGGGGACGATTTGAGGTTTTATCGGCGGTGGTGGACGTGCCGGACACGCGCGTGGACGTGCTGACGGAGATGTTCCAGCCTAAAAAGACGACATATGCGAAGGTGACTTATTCCGATGTTGCCGGCATTCAAAAAGGCGCCAGCGAAAAAGGGGGATTCAGCGGGGCCATCCTCAACCATCTGTCCGGGCTGGACGGCTTCGTCCATGTCGTGCGTGCCTTTGCCAGTGATCTCGTGCCCCATCCCGACGGTTCCGTCAACGCCGCGCGCGACCTGCAAGCCCTGGATACCGAATTTCTTTTCAGCGACCTGGTTACGGTTGAGGGAAAACTGGCGCGACTGCGGGAGGGGTTGGGCAAAGGGGCGTTCAAAGGCAACAAGGCGGAGGCGCAGACGGAACTGGCGCTGTTTGAACGGCTGCACGAGGCGCTGCTGGTGGAGCGCCCGCTGCGGGAATTGGAATTGAGCGAAGAGGAAGAGAAATCGTTGCGCGGGTATGGGTTCCTCACGCTGAAACCGGTCCTCGTGGTGGTGAATATCGGGGACGACCAGGAGGAAATCCCGCTTGACTATCCCGTGGCGCATAGCGTGGTCACGCACTTGCGCGGCAAGCTGGAGATGGAACTTTCGCAGTTGACGGGGGACGATTTGGAGATGTTCATGGCGGAGTATGGGGTGGAGGAGTTAAGTCTGGGGCGCGTGGTCGCTCTCAGCTATGAGTTGATGGGGCTGCAATCCTTCTTCACGGTGGGGGAGGATGAGGTGCGGGCGTGGACGGTGAACCGGGGGGCGACGGCGGTGGAGGCGGCGGGGACGATTCACACGGACCTGGCGCGGGGCTTCATCCGTGCCGAGGTGGTGGCGTATGAGGAGTTGGTGGCGTTGGGGGGCATGGTGGGGGCGAAAAATGCCGGCAAACTCCGCCTGGAAGGCAAAACGTATGTGGTACAGGATGGGGACATCGTGCATATCAAGTTTAACATTTGAGTAGAAACGTCCTGATACGCAACGTTCGCTCATTTTTTGAGTTAAAAATACAATTTCAAAACCGGCATATATGGCATCTCATAAAGAGTGTTGCCCGTATATCTTTGGTTTTCCCTAACTGAGAGAAAACAGGGGGTGCAAAAAGGGGCGTGTTGATGGATGATTAGTATGTGAAAACAAACACCAACACCAACACGCCCACAGCTATCCATTATCAGGTGCAACAAGCAATTGAGCAAATGGTTGCCACGCTGCCGAAAGGAACCGATTTAGGAATCTGTGATGTCATCAGCGCGATGTACAGCGGATACTTTGTCGAATCAGGCGGTGGCATCATGCCCGCGGTCGACCAGTATTTGAGCGCATTCATTGATGATGAGGCAGAACGAGCCGCAAGGAGTCGTCGGGCAGCCAAAGCGATCACGTACGGTCAGTTCAATCTGGCGGAGTTGCTCGACGAGTTGAAAAAGCAAGTAGACGCGGCTGGTCAATGGCAGGCAACGGTGATTCAAGGGTACCAGCTGAAACCCGTCGATATGACGGCATACAAAAGGGCACGAGTGAAAGGGCTGAAGAGCAAAACGTATGATTCAGATGCCCACAAAGCGGTGCCCGGTGTGCCATTTGGCATGATGGGGACAACAGGGCGTGTTGGAGAACAACGGGTCGCCATCCTGGAACTACTGGTCCGCGGGAATACGAGTCAAAACGCGCCATCCGCGGAGATGGAAAAAGGTGTACAAGCAGGTCGGCAAAAAGCTGACGGAGACAGACCTGGCCCTCTTTGATGCTGGATTTTCATTGGTAGATGCGGTTAGACATGGGGTGAATAACTGTGTGGTACGGTTAGCCAAGAACTGCACCTTCGGCAAAACAGCAGGCAAGATACCGCCGCGAACCTCCAAGAAGGGGCCAACGCCCAGCCGCCACCAGGCTGAAGTGGTGCGCCCATTGGCGCGAAAACATGGGGACAATCTCCTGCCAGCGTCTCAACCAACGCAAACGCACACGCTTGTTGCTGAGGATAGCGTTGAAATAAAGGTTGAGGTCTGGTCCCCCGTCTACTTCCTGGAGCGACATCTGGACCGGGTTGAAGACGAAAAGCGCAAGCGCAAATTGCGGCACACACGTCTACAGATTGTCGCCATTCACCACCCTGATTTCGAAGACCCGCTGCCGCTGGGTACACCTGTGTTGGAACTGACCGCTGCCTCCATGCAGGCGGTTTATCCAGAACGCTGGCCGATTGAAGGGGTTCCGCAAACGGGCAAGTACATTTTGTCTGGTGGCGGCGGTCGGCATTATGTCCACCGCCCAACCGCCCTCACACGGCTACCGGCACTGACCATGATTTTCGGGTCGCTATTGAAATATCTGGCGGCGACCCTACCGCCAATCCGGACTGGCTTCTGGGACAGAGCTGCCAAACCGACGTATGGACGCCTGATGAAGCATTTAAAAAAGACTCTTCCGAAAAAAGCCTCAACCACCAACTGGTTGAGGCATGACATAATTAGCGGTACCAACTTGAAAAACAAGCCGCCGCTCGAAAATAATGCCCCGACGATAGAAAATAGCTATCAAAAGGGCTGTTAGCGACAAAAATAGAGACAAAATGAAAGCCCCTGACATATTTTCATCCAATTGGGACGCTTGTTCGAGATAGTAATGCGTAAGACGATGAACATTAACCAACAAGGCCGACCCCAGAACGACCATTTGCGAACGAATCAAGCCGCGCACCGGCAGCTTGCCTCCCGCAAAGGGGTTCTTGACCGAACGCACCGTCGCCTCTACGCCTGCACGAACCCCATTGTTCGTAGCGGTAATCCGTTGTCGCAACACAGCCACCTGGATAGCGCGCGTGTTTACCAGCAACGTCGGCCCACTGCGCTTACGCGGCTGAACCCGACATTCCTTTTGGAAAAAGGGGCATTCCGCACAAACATCGCTCGCCAATCGTGCCAACCAACGCCCCTCTTTCTGCCCCGGCTCCAAAATAGCCAATTGCCCCTGCGGACAACTGACCTGTTCTGGTATGCCGTCGTCTGTCAACTGCCAACTGCCAACTGTATTGCTCCCAACCCCACTGCTTCCCTTGCGATTTACCGCCGCGCAGACGAGATGGATGCAATTCTGTCCCATGCGCGTCGCACGCTTCTTCGGACTTGGGGCCGGTGTAACCGCCATCCACCGTCATTTTATCGACCTGATGGCCGCGTTCAGCCTGTTCGGCCAACGATTGCGCCAGCAATTGACCATCATCGGTGTTGTTGCTGGCTGTTTGTACGCTGGTTATCAGTTGCACTGGGTTTTCCGGGTCGCACGTTTCGCTAACGTTGCTCACAAAGCCGCGATACCGCTCCCCATTTTTCTCCCGATACGTCGCTTCCGGGTCATGGGGCGATTGCAAACTGTCGGCGGTAATTTCTTTTGGTTCCCGCAATCGAATCGTCTCGTCATCTTCTATTTGATACTGTTCGCGCAATACCCGCGCTACCAACGCTCTGGCTTCTGTTGCCCCCTCTTCCGCTTCCAATTCCGACAACAAGGCCACCAGCAGTTTTCCTGTTTGCCGCAAATAATCGGGAACTTCTTCGTTTTTCAACCGATAACAGATATGGCGCGGTTGTTTAACCACATACGCTGCCTGTTCTTGCCGCCAAATCGCTTGACGCGCTTCTGGCAAGGCCGTTACCCCTTGCTGCAAAACGCGCAATACCAATTCCAGACGACTACCCATAGCGATATTGCTCAACAATTGGGTGCTGTCCATCCGCTGCCAGCCCACTTTCAGCTTCAATTTCTCTATCTGTTCATCGGTTATGACCCCAAAGACAACTTCATACAGGTTTTCTCCCGTTGTCTCGGCATGTTCCCGCACACGCCGCCGATGATTTTGGAAGGTTCGCAGCGTGGGAACGTTTTGGCTCAAATCGTCCAGACCCAATGCGTATCGTGTTTGCAGGTCAAATTGCAAATGCCGCTCCAATTCTTCATCAGTCCAACCAAAGCCGTCTTTGAGCATATCGCCGCCTACCAGAACGTTGACGGGCGCGTTAGGACGCGAATCGGTTTCGCTGTACAAGAGGGCGAACCGTCCTTCGGGAATGCGCCTGAAAACCTCTGTGCGGAACACGCCGGCCCAGGAATCGTGCAATTGCTGGCGCATTTTGTCGGGCATCAAGAGGTCGCTGTTGAAGAAATTGGGTTGTTGATGTTGGTTGTTTTTACGAAACATAGGCTATTTTCTTGCAAGGAATGTGCCTCAATTCTATCACATTATGTCAAATGATGCCGCTTTTTAGCGACTTAACCTTTTTTCGGGAAAGTCAATAAAATTGGTCTACCACTTTCCAACCAACTTTCTAAGAAGGCTTCGGTTACGGCACATTTGCCGCCTGGATACGAAGCTATCAGGCTTTCGAGGGCGTGAAAACTCGTTTTTTACCCCCGAACTTGAATGAATTTACGGAAAACTAAAGAGCTAATTGAACGTTTTAATTCTTACTTGCTCACTAGTAACATTATTTGTATCGAGATCCCGTTCAAAAAATATTTCAATATACTCAATTCCTCCAAATAACCCTCTTGTTGGCGCAGACAAGATACTATTCAGCCGCCAACCCCGGGAAATGTATTCCTTGATTATAGAATGGTAATCTCTGCAGGGCTGCCAAAGTTTTTTCCAAAAATTGTACGTGAAATGAATGCGAACAATTTCGTATTGATACATTTCGATTCCTTTTAATGGGAGCGGCGTTAACATAATAACACCTTGATTGACTGACAAATCTTATCTAAATGAACCTTGACAAACTCATAACCTAACCACTCGATGCGTTCCAAGCGCAGGTCAGGTTGGCAAAACTTTCGCCAGGAAGTCATAGTTGGTTCAGGATCTGGGTCGGGCGTTAGCCAGAGGAAATGGAAGTGACGGCCCTGACAAACAGAAACCCGTTTAATCCGACACCAGCCAATTTGGAGGTAGCTAAAGACGCGTTGCTAATGGGTATCTCCCAGATGACGGCGGTTCGTCTCCACCAACTCCACCAGCGCAGTGCCGGTACGCACCAGGTAAAGGGTCGCTGTGACCAGAAGGTGGCAGAGACGAGAGATAAACTGGGGATATTCCAGTTGGCTGGCTTCCAATTGAAAATCAGATGCTTTATCGTCCGAAATATCAAAGCACAGACCGTACCCGTTGAAGGCTTCCAAGTTAATAGGCTCATTGTTGACAATCGCCCATTACTCTGGCGTGTGGACGTGAACCAGAGCAAGATGAAGTGGTCCGAACCGTTGTCGGGTTAGCCAGATGGAACGGAAAAACGTGCTCCACCGGATTGGAGCATCAAGGCGCACACCGTTCGCCAGCCATGAGTTGCGCAATAGATGGAGACAGAGAACTTGACTCGAAACCACCCAACTACTCGTCGCAATCAGGGCGGCTACCTCGGCCAGCATTGTTGGTAATAGACCAGCGCCACCGCCGTACTGCGGCAGGCACATGCTTAACGGCAATGCTCGTTCTCTATAAGCCAGGGCCACCCGGACTATGACGAGGCGTCGCCATAGCTAGCTGGTGTCGAGGGTTAGATAGGCAGTTTCATTAGCCCATTCGGCCAACACCTGTTTCATTAGCGGCTGGTAGACGGCCATGGACACGATCTTCTCGTCATGCAACCAACGCGAGAGCCGTCGTTCCTTACTCACCACTTGCGCTGTCCTGATCAGTGCAAAGCCCATCGTTTAGAGGGATGGTTTAACTGACTATCGGTCCCACCAACGCCCAGACGAAGGTGATTAGTGTCTGTAGGTCATGAAAGTGCGACACACAGTGCATCAAATTGTGAAAGAGCGTGTTATGATTGCTCATGGTGGTTTCCTTGTCTTTGGTTTCCTATTGGCTTGTTCGGCGATAAGGATACACTAGGACGAGAAGACCATCCTCTTATGTTAAATAAAATCTGTCAACTCCGGTCTGAACGGGAGTATCCGTTTTGATAAGTCTTTGCCATTTTATGTTAAATCCGGTCTTCTTTTAATGGCGTGGATAAGCATATTGAGACAGGCGAGAACGATCGCGATAATTTTCATACAGTGCATGTGCTGCATCTACAACACCTGCGCCAGATAATACCAGTTCACCAACGGGACCATCGGCTGGTGATGCAAATGCTGCTCCTGCCGCTGCAAACCATCCCCAGGTTTGCTTGAGAGCACCTCCAAGGTTCATTTTTGTTGGCATTAGATTATCACTGTCTCTAAAGACTCCGGTTCCCCTGATAAATCCAAACCCTGAACCACTACCACGATATCCTTGTCTTGTTAACAATATATTTGTTGCAGTAGATCCATTCCATATTCTCAAAGCGTCAATACTCCAGTCCATGCCCATATCTTCGTAGTAGTAATCCCAATAACCAAAGAATACTTGATCTAATCGGGTATCAGTAGACCATGCATCATTCATGTCCCAAGATATCTGAATTTGTAACTCGCCATTGCCATCAGTGCCAAAATGGGCATATAAATTTGACCCACCGTAATCAATATAATCCAGATAATCGCCAATCTCAGCTTCGAGTAATAAATTCCACCAGTCTGAGTATTGATATTCCCAAATTCGAAACAAATCAAAAACATCTTCATCAGACCAGCCAAGGTTCATATAGTATTGATAGACTTCAGATTCTTGATTATAACCTTCTTCATCAGAACCTAATTCAAAATGCCCCGTTGGATCATAAAACCGTAACGGGTTATTCACAACATAGCTATAGCGGTTCCAACTTTGTGGGCTGGCTGGATCGGGTACAATCGTATCGACTGCCCATTCGATAATCCCCAAATAGCAGGTAATGCCACCGTAGGCGGGTCACTGCCTCTCTGGATGGCATTGGTGCTGCCTAAATGGCCGGCGAAGATATAGACAAACTCGTCTGGCTCCACTCTGCCGGCAACATGGATGGCGATGGTCATGTTTGCCAGAGACAGTGTGGCGTGCTGGCGGGTGTAGACGACAGTGGCGGTATCTTCCAGCATGGGTACACTGTTTACACCTGCCGCTTGCGGCGGGCGCATGAGTCGAGATGCAGCACGCTGCGTCTCCACAGATAGCAGGCGCAGCGAGACGTTGGCGTACAGGCGCGGTTCCGTTCGGGCTGCGCCATTCCCTTGGCCGCCCGGCACAACCGCCGCCGCCGTCTGCCGCGCGCTCGCGCTCCAGAAGGTCCAGATGTGCAGGAAGTGACCGGTGGCGTCCGCGTTGAACCACCCATACCCCCAGATGCCCCCCTCGTCGGCCGGCACTTCATAGCCAGGCGCGTTGCTGGGAAGGTAACGCAGATGCCGTACCAACTGTATAGATGAACGAGCATACAGGTAATTCATACCCTGCAATCTATGGCAACCAAGCCAGTACATGCGCTGAGGGAATCTTTAATTGTCGTACAATTTCATTTGTCCGTAAATCAAGAATCGTAATACCCTCAAATTGTAGCGCAATATGCCGACTGTCATGTGCCCAGGCCAAATAGGTTCCGTTCTGTAAACCCGGTATCACCTGACTCGTCCAGATAACTTCTCTACTAGCCAAGTCGGTTATGAGATTACAAGCATATGTAGCACAAGTCCCAAAATAAGTGATATATCGGTTATCAGGTGACCAATCAAGCGCAGAGTAATACCTCACGTCCTG
Source organism: Ardenticatenales bacterium (assembly GCA_020634515.1). Taxonomy (NCBI): domain Bacteria; kingdom Bacillati; phylum Chloroflexota; class Ardenticatenia; order Ardenticatenales; species Ardenticatenales bacterium. Next base: position 262,808 of record JACKBL010000002.1, read on the forward strand.
TTGATCTATTAGAAAGGATGCCAGAGTGGAACGTTCAACGAAGTGTAGCAAGTCCCTTCCTTTTTCACTATCGTACAGAGGAAAGGCTACTAAACCGCGGTCATGTGACCAGGCCCACGTATTATCAGGAGTTTTTAACTGCGCCAGGATTACTACTGGTGGTTCTGTCGTCGTCCACAAAAAGCCTGCCTCCTCGATAACCGCATAATAAGATGTCGGAGCCGTATAGTACGATTGAACGTCGATCCAACTCTCCTTTGCCGGACACCATGTTGCCACTTCCTCTGTTCTAGGCGAAGGAGCCAGAAGACAACCAAAGGCAAAACCGGTGTCTTCGACCTCAACTTGCTTCTGATGCACGTTGATGATATAGGCATGTGCCGGGACAAACAGGTTGTAGCGATGGTCGCTAATGCCAGGCTCAAGCAGCAGATAGTCGTTGCTTGGCCACCACAAATTGGCCGCGTCATGTTCTAGATCCGAAAGGCTCAGGAGTACTTCAGGTGACCACTCCGTTAAACTCGACAGCCACAGTTCCGACGTTTGCGACGTATGAATCCAGTAAGCCACCCTTCTTTGGTCAGGGGAAACGGCAAAGCGCCACAACAACCAATCTTCTTCTTTGGGTACCAGGGTTTCCACTTCGCCTGTCTCAAGCGACACCCGCAGAAAACCTTCATCAAAAGATTTAATGAACAAAGTTCCACCGGGGGCTTCCGGCTCTCTGGTTGGTGTCAACTCAGGGGTGGGCGTACTCGTCTGTGTTGCTTTGGTTGTTGCCGTTGGGGCAACGATAGTAACACTATGGTCGTCTGTAACTGTAGGCAACACTGAAATAGTGGCCGTGTTTGACTCTATTTCTGCTTGTTGACCTGGATAAGTCTGGCTGGGGGTTACTGGTCCTGTTTGAAAAGTATCCCCACCAACGTCGGTTGATGGACTACATCCAATTACCAAGCTTACCAGAACAGATACCGTGATTCTCATCAGAAAGTTTTTAACTTGCAGAGCCATTTTGTATACCTCTCTAAATGCTTAAGGCCAGAGATACCGCCGCCAATAGACCATATCTCGCGATATGCCCCGAGGTGGCTCATAACCGTTGCCCCTAAGCCAGCCAGCTGCTGCTGCATCACGAAATCGCCCTTCATCTATGGCTAAATTCTTTATCGAAGTGCTGCGTGCTTCCCCTTGCTCCATGGGCACATGGAAAAAAGAATCGGCTCCATTGGTTGGGTCTGTCGCACCACTGTTATAAGCATCAATGGCATTGCGAACCGCACCTGTATTCGTTTCGTTCAGGTACGTGTACCAACCACTCCAGGAAGCATAAGCATTCGTGACACCCGTTTCCCCAATAGGACCGGTTCCGGCCAAGTATCCGGGGAAGATCCCACCTGGATAACCTTCACGAGGGTCTCCAAAAACAACATGGTACTGTTGTGGATCACTGATCAGTATGCTTTCCAGGCGACTTGAGAAGCCTTTGGTCGTGGGAATATTGGGATTGGTGTAGCGATTTAGAATAGTCCACGTGATATCTCAACGTTCGCTCAAATTTTGCGGATAAAACCAAATTTGGTATACCCATATCCTATGGTAGACATTAACAGGTTCGACATACAGACAGAGCGAGTAGATGACATCCCGCTCATTTACAATTCGCTACAAAAAATGGGCATTCAAGCCATTGTGGATAGCATCATCGTCCCCCATGGCAACTGGCAGGGGTTGACGCCCGGTTGGGTCATTACCATCTGGCTGATACATATCCTGGTCAAGCACACCCACCGGATGGATTGCGTTCAGGAGTGGGTTGCCAAACACTTGTTGACACTGGGACACCTAACTGGGCAACTGGTTACGCCGTTAGATTTCACCGATGACCGGTTAGCCCTTTGTCTGCGGTATCTACAGCCGCAAAGCGACTGGGCTGAGGTCGAAAGTCGCCTGGGCAATCGCCTGGTGCGGGTCTATGACCTGGCCAAGAAACTGCCCGAACGGTGGTGTGCGCGGCTAGATGGCACCGTTGGCATTGTCAACCACGACCCCAACGGGTCGTGGCTGTTCCAGGTTGGCAAAGCCAAGAATGGTTTGTTCGAGACCCTGTACAAAATGATGATCGGCAGCCTCGACCCCTTGGGTTTACCGCTGGCGGTGGATATCGTCCCAGGCAACCGGGCTGATGACCCACTCTACATTCCCATTTACCAGCGCATCAAGCAGACTTTTCCGGGTCGGGCGCTGCTGGTCGTGGGAGATAGCAAGATGAGCGCGCTCCTGACACGCGCCACCGTCGCCCACAACAACGACCACTATTTGACACCCCTGGCCTATCTCAAAGATGAACCCAAGCTGCTCGACGAACTGCTGGTCGGACAGCAAGAGCGGGAAGCCCAGATACCGCTTATCTTTTTTGGATGGGGCGCTGCCGACCAATGGCACAGCGCCCAATGCGGCTGATGCGGTGGCGCGGGGTTTTGAAGTCAGCCGGTCGCGCAGCGCCATCGTCAATAAGCGCCACGTCACCTGGCAAGAGCGTTTGCTGGTGGTGCGTTCCTTCAGCTACATGCAGAGTGAACGAGACGCATTACAGAAACGGTTGGATAAAGCCGAAGCCGCTTTACGCGCCCTGACACCGCCACGGCAACGCGGCAAAAAGCAGATAGAAGACGAGAAAACGCTGTTAGCGGCCATCAAGCGCATCCAAAAACAGTACAAAGTGTCCGGCTTATTCGTCTGCACGACTAAACGTGAGGTCGCGGAGCGTCCGATACGCGCCTATAAAGACAAGCCAGCGCGGGTGGAAAAGACGGTGCGCTACCAATTGACCGTACAGCGTGACCTGGTGGCGATTGCCGCGGCCATGTTCAAGATGGGGTGGCGGATTTATGCCACCAACGCGCCCGCTGTCGAGTTGTCATTGACCCAGGCGGTGCAAGCCTATCGCAGCCAGTACGTCGCGGAGAACATCTTTCGTCGTCTGCAAGGCAAGTTGCTCTCCATTACCCCGGTCTATGTGCAGCGTGATGACCATGCCGAAGGACTTTTCCACCTGCTGACCCTGGCAGCCCGGGTATTGGCTCTGGGTGATTACGTGGCTAAAGAGGCGTTGGCGGAGGTCAAAGAGGAAGGTGAGACCACAGTTAATCGTGGTCGGTTAACACCATCGATTTATCAGTTCTAGCAACGCTTTAGAAGGCCGCCCACGTTGCTTGGGTGGTGTCCAACGCGGTGGTGGCACACGATACATTAACAATTCATCGACTGTCCAGATGTGGTCTGTCAATCCCGCTGCGATAGCTGGCGTGCGCGGCACCCAACGATACCCCCTTTCGCCCACAGACAGACGACAACGCAAAGAGCGATGGGGGTCGCAAAGGTTGTACAAACACCCTGTGACATACATACCCACCGTTAAGGTCGCCGTTTGTTGCGCCAGATGCCGCGTGCGCCGGCCCAACCAGCTTAGGCGAGAGCGGAAGGTGGCATTGAGCCGCTCAATGAAAGCGGTATTGATAACACCCACTCCATTTTGCGTCGTGGCAATCAGCTTCTCTACCTGTTGCGGGTCACCCTGAGCCACTCGTCGTTCAACCTCCAGTCCAGATGGCAGACGCCGTTTGATGACTTGCACGATAGCCACTTCGGACCAGGCGTGCCATTGACAACGACCTGGCTGCCCCCAGCGGGCAACTTGCTGCGGAAACTGCGGCCAAAGGCTTTGACGTAGCCGGGCAAGCCATCCACCGCCAACAACAACGGACGACACAAGGCCATTTGGCGCACCTTGTCCGTCAGGCTTTGCAGCAAGCGCTTATCCCGTCGCGGGCTGATGACGCCACCTAACCAGAGTCGGGTGGATACCATCATCGCCAACGCCATCCACACCGAACCGCCTTGTACCTTGACTTTGATTTCATCCGCTTGCACTTGTTGCAAGTCCAGTGGCTGGCTGGCAATGACCGCTTCATGGACATGTGCGCAATGCACACCCGCTCGTTGCCACCAATTCTTGACCGTGCGCTCATCAAACCCAAAGGCTTTGACGATGGCCTGGACGGGACAGCCATACGCCAGCAAGACGATGACCCACATCACTATTTGCGGGTCGGTGCGCAAGCGATAGAACAATGTCCCTTTGCTGACGGCAAATGTTGTATTGCAGACATGACAATGACATCGCTTTTCTTTTTGGCTATGGACGGTGATATTGCCTTCACCCCGTTGTCCTCTAGCCGGACAGTCGATATTAGGGCAAAATAGTTGTTCTGGATTCATCATGTCTCCTACTGATTTCGGTTCTGCAAAACTTACCAGTATGCATGATGAATCCTTTTTTGCCAAATTGGCCGTTTTTGACGGTCAACCACGATTTACTGTGGTGCTACCAAGAGGAATTGACCGGCATTTTTCCGGGTAATCCCAAACGAGGCACCGCCACGCCCACGATGGAGCGCATGCTGCAAGCCTTTGAGGACATCAACTTAACCGTCTTCCGGTTAGGAGCGCAGGTTCTTTACCAATTAACCCCGTTGACCGGTGTGCAAGAACGCATTTTGGGACTCTTGGGCATTCCGTTGACGGCCTACACGGGTTTGGCGGCCCTGCAATCCGCCTAATCCAGGGGAGGAGAGGGTCTATTATCTGTATGTGATTGGTAAAGTACGGTGAAAAGCCTCGATGAGTCAAGCGTTTACGGCATTATCGTAGTTTGCATTGTTTTGGAATCACCATCATCAACCGCAATCGCGCAAATTGACTTTTGGCATAAATTTTGAGCGAACGTTGAGTGATATATTCTACTTGTTGCGATGATTGGGCGCCCCCTTCGTTTATGGCAACAAGGATTAGAAGTTGTATTTCCCATTCCGCGAGTCTTATTAGTGGCCTGGTTGGTTCCTGCTCCTGTGATGGCGGTTCACGCAGAGGTGTCGAGCCACCATTGCAGTTGCCTGGCATGGCAGCATCAAGGCCAGGATCGTACCATACATGGCCGGTGGGGTCGCTATACCGAAGGGGATTTCCAAGCACGTAGCTGTACCTGTTAAAACTTTGCGGATTTGTTACATCCGGCACAATCGTATCCGCGCTCACAAACCGACCGATGCCCGGCAGATAGTAGCGAGCGTTGAAGTAGATGAGGCCGAGGTCATCGTTGTGCTTCTGGCCGGTGTAGCCGCGGTCGGTATAGGTTTGGCTGGGGGCGGTGCGGTAGCCGCCGAAGGGGAGGTAGCGGGTGCGGCTGCCACCGACCCTGTCACCATTACTACTGTAGCTCATGACACTGTTGCTGCCCAGGTGGTCGCTGTGCAGGTGCAGCAGGTTGTTGGTCTCGCCAGGGATGACCTGCCGCACGGCGACGGCTTGCCCGGCGAGGAAGTAGACGCTGCGGCAGGTGACAGTGCAGGTGGTTTGGACACTGCCCTGCCCCCGCGTCCTTGCCGAGTGATGCTGCTGCCATCGCCAGGACTGAGGAGAGTCGAGTTAGAGCGGGATCGGGGGTAGCAGTCACAGTGGCGATCTGCGAACGAGGCGACTTGGTTTGACTACAGCTATCCATTCAACGAAGTCTCTGAACAATCTCATCTGTATTCTTTAGAGAAAGCGGTCGAGGTCGTAGCAACGCACATTCGTAGGCTACTAATGCTTGATTCTGTTGACCTGCTTGGAAGTAGAGCGTACCCAACCTGAGGAAAATATCTGGATTTTCCTGTTGTGTCTGTGATGCCTTTTCCACACTAATTATCGCTTCGGATAGGCTTACTAGCTGCTCGGGAACACCTTCCAGGCCAGCCAACCCAAGATGCGCACTTACTAAATCCGGCTTCAGTTGCAGTGCTACTCTGTAGCTTTTTGCTGCTTCCTCATAATTCGGTGCATCTAATCCATAATTATAAATATCCCCTCGAGTCGCGTAGAATTCTGCTTTATTTGGTTCTTGTTCAATTGCCTTATTAATCCACTCAATAGCTTTTAAACTTCGACCAATCCTTCGTGGTTGCTCAACATCCAGTTGAAAATGAACTAGGGCAAGCACATGCATTACGTCTGCGTTGTTATTGTACTTGTCTAAGTATCTGTCATAGTACTCAATTGCGTCCTGATAACGGCATTCAACCCTAGCTTGATTGGCCCGTATTAAGAGATCTATTCTATCTTTCATGGTACTGTCCTTACCCATGCATCACTAATTTGGAAAACGCTGTTGGTCAACTCGATTCCTCTCAAGATTATTGTCTCACCTTCAATAGTATACACATATTGAATAGCAGTAACATTAGACCCACTTGATAACAATGTTCGGAGTCCATTGTCTACCGCTTGCTGCAAATATGGTTGAATCGCTTGATAATCTTGGGCCCTATTTCCTCCAAGATTTATGAGCCTGTTCCAAGCATGCTTTGGTTGCATGATATGATTAACTGTATTGGCGTTATCGGCCAGAAAATCGATCGTGCGTTTGGCAACATGGGCAGCACCTCGAGCCTCATTTGTACAGTCACCATCAGCACATAATACTTGTGATACTCTCTGCACTTCATTTGTCGGATCGCCATCACTTGAGGCGGCAGTTATAGCAGAACCGCCTGTAGCGCACACGACTGTACCTCCACCTGTCAAACAACCAATTGCTACGATACCTGTACCAACAATTGCCGTACCATGTGCCAAAGCCTCCACTCCTATATAAGCAACAGCAAGTGCCCTTTCTTCGGCTGATGCATCAGTATGTCGAATGATGGACACGGCGGCATCGATATTTTGGCACGTCGTTTGATAAAACGTATTGCGCAATCCACTGGCAAACCCCCAACAATGGCCGCTTGGATCAACATATTTCAGCGGATTATTTCGAGTATAGGCGTAGCGATTGAAGCTCTCCGGGTCTTCGCTATCCGGCACAATCGTGTCCGCGCTCAGGAACCGCCCCACGCTGGGCAGGTAGTAGCGGGCGTTGTAATAAATGAGGCCGAGGTTGTCGTTGTGCTGCTGGCCGGTGAAGCCCAGGTCGGTGTAGGGTTGTGTAGGGGCGGTGCGGTAGGCGCCGAAGGGGAGGTAGCGGGTGCGGCTGCCGTTGACTATGTCTCCACCGTTGTTGAGGCTCATGACGCTGTTGCTGCCTAAATGGTCCGCGTGGATGTGCAGGAGATTGGTAGAGCCGTTTTCCACAATCCGCCGCACGGCGACGGCTTGCCCGGTGAGGAAGTAGACTTTGCGCCGCGTGATGCCGTATTCGGTTTGGATGCCGCCGCCGTCGTCTCCGTGGGCTTGCGGGCTTTGCGGCATGGGGGTGGGAGCTTCCTGGTAGGTAAACGACCAGGCGTCGGGCCAGGGGCCGGCCTGGACGCAGTCTTCGTCCGCGCAGGAACGGGCGCGCCAGGTGTAGCTGTCGGGGAGGAGGAGCAGCCAGCCGGTGTCGTAGCTTTCGGCGGCGATGATGAGGGTGATGGGGGGCTGGTTCTGCCCGGTTATCTCCACTTCATACCAGCCGCCGCTGAGGGGGCCGTTGCCGCCGCCGCCGGGAGCGCAGGGGTCGGTCCACAGGAGGGTGGGGGGGGCGTTTTGGGTGGAGCCGTCGGGTGGCTCTTGTAGGGTGGTGGGGCATTCGTAGGGGGTGGGGGTGGGGGCGATGGTGACGAACACGGGCGTGGGCGTGGCGGCGGGGGGGGTGGCGGTGGGCTGGTAGAGGTACCAGAAGGTGAAGGGGGCGGACCAGTCGCTGTCGCTGCTGCAATCCGGGGTGTAGCACGCTTTCACGTTCCAACTGTAGCTGCCGCCGGGGATGAGGTTGAGCCAGGGGGCGGTGGTGCTGGTCTCCGCGGTGGGGATGGTGATGCCTTGCGGAGGCAGGCCGTCGCCGCGAATGTTGAGGGTGTAGCGGACGGCGGCGGCGCAGGGCTGCCAGGAGAAGGTTTTGACGAGGGCGATGCCGCCGTTGAGGGGCGAGGTCAACGCTGGCGGACAGGCAGGCAGCGGGGTGGGAGTGACTGTCGGCGTGTGCGTGGCTGTTGGCGGCGGGGTAGCGGTGGATGATGGGGTGGGCGTGTGGGTGGGTGTCGGGGTATGCGTAGGGGTGTGGGTGGGGGTGGGGGTTTGCGTGGGGGTGTTGGTTGGGGTGGGGGTACGCGTAGGGGTGTTGGTTGGGGTGGGGGTGCGAGTGGGCGTGTTGGTTGGGGTAGGGGTACGGGTGGGCGTGGGCGTACGCGTGGGCGTTGGGGTGCGTGTGGGGGTGTTGGTGGCGGTGGGGGTGGGCGTGGGGGGGATGGGGATGTGTTCTTCTTCGTATTGGGGGAAGGGGGAATAGGTGATGCGCCCGTCGGGGTGGATGGTCTGCACGCGCTGGCCGGCGGCGTCGTAGAAGAATTGGGTGGTTTGCCCGCCGGTGGTGACGCTGATGAGGCGGTTTTCGCTGTCGAATTGCTGGCTGTAGTTGCCGGCACTGTCGCTGCGGTCTATCATGTTGCCGTGGGCGTCGTACGCGAACTGTTGGCCGCCGCTGATGGCGATGACGGCGTCTTTTTTCACGGGATGGTAGGTGTAGCTGGCGCCGTCGTAGTGGCTGATGTTGCCCAGTTTGTCGTAGGCGATGTCGTGGTCGTAGGGGTCGATGGCGGCGGGGGGCGTCCAGGCGTGGGTGAGCCGGTTGCGTGCGTCGTACTCGAATTCCTGCTTTTTGTCTGTCGCCAACAGATTATCGACGATTTGGGTGATGTTGCCCACGGGGTCGTATTCGTAGGTGAGGGAGAGGAGGTCTTCTTTGCCGGGCAGGGTGGCGGTGTGGATGCTTTGCAGGCGGAAGTTGCTGTTGCCGTTGCTGCCGGTGGCGCTGTAGTAGGTGAAGAGGGTGTTTCGTCCGTTGCCCCGCGCCAGGGTGGTCATCTGGCCGCGCTGGTTGTAGGCGATGTCGGTGATGATGGCGTTGGCGCCGGCGGTGAGGGTGTTTTCGCCTTCCTGGTCGTAGGTCGTTTGCACGAGTTCGCCGTCGGGGTAGACGGTGGTGAGGGGGCGGTCGAGGTTGTCGTAGACGGTGATGGCGAGGGTGAAGGGGTGGCTGTCTATGGTGCGGGTGTGGCCGGTGAGGCGTCCGCGGGCGTCGTAGGCGAAGGTTTCGTGGTTGGCGGCGGGGTCGCTGCCCCAGCGGATGGCGGCGAGGCGTCCGAGGCCGTTGGCGGCGGTGTCGTATTCGTAGCTGGCGAGGTGATTGGGGCCGGAGAGGGGCGGGTTGTTTTGGCAGTTGCCGCTCGGCGACGGGGGTTTGCTTTTGTGGGTGAGGCGGTTGAGGTTGTCGTAGTAGAAGCAGAGGGTGATGGGGTCGGCGTCGGGGGCGGCGATGAGGTGCAGGGTGAGGGTGAGGAGGTGGGTGCTGCTGGGGGGGAATGCCGGCATTTCCAATGTCGCCTCGTGGACTGCTTCCCCGGTCAATCCCGGTCCGGAGAGGTAGCGCACGGCGGGGTGAACGGCGACAGCAGTAGTTGGAGTAATAGGGCGAGCGCGGTGATGAGGTGAATGCCGGCACGCAAGGACAGACCGACCGTAGGGACCATGGGACTCCTCCTCCTGGCTTATGGCTTTGGCTCAATTTGGCTCTTCTTTGGCAACAATGGCCGAAAGTTTAGGCCATTTGACGGCGGTTGTCAACCGTTTTAGAACATCTACGCTATTTTTTAAGGTTGGGGCCTGTATTTTCTCGATAAATCCCGGTAGAGTTGGTTGAGCCTGTCGAAACCAACGCCCTTCGACAAGCTCAGGCAGCGGTTTCCCCGACATATTGAGAAGTTACGTTTTGGACAAAACACGCACTTCTGTAACTACTAACGCTCTCTGGAGATTGGACCAATTTCACGCGTTCAATGGCGATTTTCACCAGAGCAAATTGGTCCAATTTGGCTTAGTAGTTACGCACTTCTTTCATCCGCGTATTGCTTTTGGGCGAGTGATAAAGCCCACGTGCTGGGTGGTGGAAGTGCTGCTTCGCCCAGGCAACAACTGGCGGAAGCGGTCAGACCCGCTACTGTGCCCGCTCTTGCAGGTGGGACAGACAGTCCCGCGGGACTCGGTAAAACAACACCGCTGGCAGGGTGCCCATCCGCTCCAAAACAGCTTGCGGCGATACTTCCTCTCCAAGCGCTATCCCTTCAAGGCAAGTATAGAGTAGATTGGGCATTGACTGTCAGATGACTGCTTGCGTTTTGCCTGCCGGTTAGAGCAGTAGGGTGACGAGCAGGGGGACCAGCAGCGTGAGGATGACGCCGCTGAAAAAGGCGACGATAGCCGTGTCGCTGCCGGCATATCTGACAATCACCGGCAGCGTCGTATCCATCGTCGTCGCACCCCCCGCCGCCACCGGAGCCACCTTCCCCAACCGCCCCACCAGCCACGGCGTCAGCAGCAGCGTGCCCACCTCGCGCATCATGTTCGCCAGCAGGGCCACCACGCCCAGCGCCTCGCTGTGCAACTGCGTGATCAGGATGCTGGAAAGGCTGTAGTAGCCAAACCCCGCACCCACGGCCAGGGCTTGACGCAGGCTTAATGCCGGCAGCAGCAGCGAAAACAGCGCCACCCCCACCAACGTCCCCACAATCACGCCCAACGGTACCAGCAAAATGCGCAGATTGAGGCGACGCAGCATCTTCCACGCCTGCTGATTCGCGCCCATGCCCACGCCGACAAGAAACAACAGCAGGTAGAGGGCGTACAGCGCGAGATCGGGCCGGCGCAAAAACATAGGCAGGCCGGGTTGCGTGCCCGCGAAAATGCCCAACACAAACACCGCCAGCACCAGCAAACTACCCTTCATCGTCATCTCCCGCGCCCGCCGCCCACAGCAGCCCTTTCGTCGCCAGAATGCTGCCCGCCATCCCCGCCGCGCTCAACCCCAGCGCCAGCGCCCCCAACGAATCCAACGAGGCCATCACCTGGTCATTCAGGCCCACGGATACGCCCAGCAAAAACAGCAGCGCCAGCACCGCCGCCGTCGTCACATGGTCCACGCCCGCCAGCAGCCGCGCCCGCCCCCGCAAGGCGTATCCCAGTCCCGTTCCCAACAGCAGCATCACAAAAATCAACCACATCGTAGCCCTCTCAATTCTGCCGCACCACGCGCTCAAGCGCCGCCAGGCCACGCTCCAGGGTGGGCATATCCGGTCCAAAACTGATGCGGCAGTAGTGGCGGTAGCGGGCATAGGCGCGCCGCCTTTCCGGGTTGACATCGAAAAAGACGCCGGGAACTGTGATCACCTGCTCATTCAGACCCGCCTCAAAAAAGGCCATGCCGTCGTTCAATGGCGGCGGCAGTTGCGCGAGATTGGCCCAGACATAAAACGTCCCGCGTGGCTCTGATTCCACGATGATGCCCAAAGCGCGCAGCCGCGCCAGCACGAAATCCCGCTTGGCGCGGAAATGGCGCTGCATGGCTTCGGCTTCTTGCCGTGTCGCTTCCGGTTCCAGCAGGGTGATGGCATCCGCCTGCAGCGGGTTGTTGGCGCCGCCGTCGAGGAAGGAGCCGGCGCTGGCAATTGCGTCAATCACCTGCCGCGGTCCGACGGTCCAACTGATGCGCCAACCGGGATAGCGCCAGTTCTTGGTGAGGCCGTCTACGATGATGATGGGGTCGGCGTCTACGTCATCGACGTAGGCGGCGGCGGAAACAAGGGGGGGATGGGCGTCCGTGCCGGCATCTGTGTATACATAATGCGAATAAAACTCATCCAGAATGAGCGAACAGCGATAATAACGCGCCATTTTCACCCACTGCGCCAGATCATCGCCAGCCACGAGCTGCCCCGTCGGGTTGCACGGATTGCTCACCAACAGCGCCTTCAGACCACGCCCCATGATCTCCTTCTTCAAATGGGGCAACGGAGCCTGATACCCATCTTCCGGGTCGAGCAGGATAGGAATGGGCACAAACGCCTTAAAAACACCCAACAACTCCTCGTACGCCGTATAATCGGGCAGGAAGTGCCCCATGTTGATGTTGCCCAGGGCGGCGGCCAGCCGCGTCAAAGCCACACGCCCGCCACCGGCGATGCTCACGTTGGCGGCGCTGTACTGGGATGATTTGCCCTGGCGGTAGAGTGTGTTGTATAGATGGGCCACTGTCTCACGCAGGGCAAGTTGCCCGGTGATCGGACCGTACTCATGCTGTGTGGGGTTGATGCGCACCGCTTCGATACGCGGCGGTGCGCCCGGGAGCGGCCCCGTTTCCGGCGCGCCCTGTCCCAGGTTGGCCCACCGGGGATGATCATAGCGGAAGCCTCGTTCGGTGGCGCGGTGCATGACGTAAATAACGCCCGTGCGCGGCACATCGCGGAAGCCGGGAATGGTCTTGTTGTTCATGGATACCTCGCCTGGCGGTTCTGACAGACGCCGCCTTTTCAGATAAACTTGACATGACCGCGCCGTGGTCGCCGGGCGTCGGTCAGTAAACACGCCTCGGATTTTGGTGCTTTCCTGTCCAACTGTCAAATGCGTCCGCATCGGCCTGCACCAGCCGTCTGAAGCGCGAGCGCCCGCCCCGTGGCCCGTGCATATGGAGATCAACCGTTTTCGTCGCCATATATTGCCCGTCATCATTGGCGTGATCTTGCTGTTTCTGTTGGGCACGATGGGTTACGTGCTGATTGAGCGGTGGCCGCCGCTGGATGCCTTTTACATGACGGTGATCACGTTGACGACCATCGGATTCGCGGAGACGCATCCGTTGTCGGCGGCAGGGCGGCTCTTCACGATTATGCTCATCTTCCTGGGCGTGAGCGGGGTGGCATACGGTCTGACGACGGTGGGCGAGTTTTTCTTCACGACGGATTTCAGTCGACATTTGCGGAGGCGGCGTATGATGCAGCAGATTCATCAGTTGACCAACCACGTCATTGTGTGTGGTTATGGGCGGGTGGGGCAGGCGGCGGCGCAGGCGCTGCGGGAAGCGAAGCGTCCGGTGCTGGTGCTGGAGTGGCAGTCGGAGACGGCGGAGGCGGCGCGGGGGGATGGCTTTTGGGTGTTGGAGGGGGATGGAACGCGGGATGAGGTTTTGCGAGATGCCGGCATTGATCGCGCCCGCGAACTCGTCGTGGCCACCGGACACGATGGCGATAACCTGCTGATTGTCCTCTCCGCCCGCGCCCTCAACCCCAAGCTGTACATCGTCACCCGCAGCACAGGCACCGACAATGAGCCGAAACTCCGCCGCGCCGGCGCGGATCGCGTCGTCTCTCCCTACAAAATGGGCGGGCGGCACATCGCCAACCTCATCGTCCGCCCCCACATCACCGAATTCCTGGATGTCGTCACCCTGGATGGCGGCGTGGAACTCTGGCTAGAAGAGTTGATCATCGCCCCGAACTCGCGGCTAGACGGGCAGACCGTGGTCGAGGCGGACATCCGCCGCCAAACAGGCGTTATGCTCGTTGCCGTGCGTCGCGGCGCAACGGGAGCCACGCACGTGCCGGACGAGAATATGCGCCTGGCCGCCGCCGATGAGCTTATCGTTCTGGGCACGCGTGAGCAACTTGCCCGATTGGGAAAACTGACGAACAATCAACGGAAAACGGTCAACTGAAAACGGCCAACGCCGACAAGGACTCCCTCATGTCATCAAATTGGCATCCTCAGACACGGTTGATACACGAGGGCGACGCGCATAATCCGTCCAGCGCCGTCTCCTCGCCTATTTATCAGAGCGCCACCTTTGGTTTCGAGAATGCGGCGGACATTGCCGCGGCGATGACGGCCGAGGCGCATCCTCAATTTTATGGCCGCTACGCCACGCCCAATACGGCGCAGGTGGAGGCGACAGTGGCGGCGCTGGAGCGGGCGGAAGGGGCGATTGCCGTGGCATCGGGCATGGCGGCGATCTCGCTGGTTTTACTCACCTTTTTGCGCGCGGGGGACCATGTCGTGGCACAGCAGACGCATTATCCCACCACGTCCCACGTCTTCACGGACATGCTGCCGCGCCTGGGCATCACCTGCACGCAGGTGGCGCAAACGGATCCCGCCGCGTTCGCCGCCGCCGTGCAGCCTCGGACGCGCCTGATTTACGTGGAGACGCCTGCCAATCCGACGCTGACGCTGACGGACCTGGCGGCGGTGGCCTCGCTGGCGCGGCTGCGCGGGCTGCTCACGGTCGCGGACAACACATTTGCCACGCCGTACAACCAGCAGCCGCTGGCGTTGGGGATTGATCTGGTGCTGCACAGCGCCACGAAGTATCTGGCGGGGCATTCGGATGTGGTGGCGGGGGTAATTGCCGGCACAAAATCCCACATTACCCAACTCTGGCGGCAACACGTCATGCTGGGGGCCGTGCTGCATCCGTTTGAGGCGTGGCTGCTGGAGCGGGGCTTGAAGACATTCAACCTGCGCATGGGGCTGCATAACGCCAACGCCCAGACCGTGGCCGAGTTTCTGGCGGCGCACGAGGCGGTGCGCGAGGTGTACTATCCGGGTCTGCCCGGCCATCCGCAGCACGCGCTGGCGCGGCGGCAGATGAGCGGGTATGGTGGTATGGTCTGTTTTGATTTGCGTGGGGGGCGAGAAGCGGGGTTCCGCCTGCTGCACCGGTTGCGGCTCATTCGCCTGGCGGTGAGCCTGGGCGGGGTGCATTCGCTGATCACGCACCCCGCCAGCACCATTTCTGCCGTGCAAACGGATGAGGAGATGGCCACCAGCGGCGTCATGCCCGGCCTGGTGCGGCTGTCCGTGGGGTTGGAGGATGCGCGCGACCTTATTGCCGATCTGGCGCAGGCGTTGGAATAACAAGGCGGAAGGGCTTTGTTACCACCTTCCCGGAAGCTGTCGAGCTTCCGGGAAGATGCGGGCTTCCCTAGATTTCCCACTGGAAGTGAACGAGGAAGCTGACATAATACTGCCCCTGCCACCGTTCGACGCCCACGACCCATGTGCCCCAGTCCATTTCCGGGCCGGCGGGAGGGGCGGGGCGGTAGACGGAGAAGTAGTTGATGCCGGCATATTCCCCCGGCAGCTTCACAAATCCAGCCGTACCGCCGTGCAGAATCTCATTGCAGCCCACCTGGGACCCGCCCAGGAGATCGCGCTGCAACAGTGGCAATACAACCTCGTCAAAAGCACCCGTGATGGGCAGCCCGCTGCCATCGGCAATGCCCCAACTGTAATTGGCGCCGGAAGCGTAGACGTTGCTCAACGCCGCGCCCGACAGCCACACCTCAGGGTTCCACCAGTTCAGGCGCACGTGCAGGCCGCGCTGCATGTGTAGCGGTTGCAGCGCACCGCCGGCGATGGTGGTCTGCTGCCGCACCTGCGCGATGAAGGCGTCCAGAGCTGCGCGGGCGGCGGGGTCCTGGCAAAATTGCTCCGGTGCGACCACTTCCGTGAGGTACAGGTTGTTCACCCAGCCGGACGCGCCGTTGCCGGCAATCGTTACCCACTGCGACGTGCCCACGGCGGTGGCGGATTGGGCGTTCATCTGCACACCGGTTGCATCTGGCGACAGCGTGGACACGATGCGGTTGTCCACGCCCGGCCCGCCGCGCACGTTGAGCACGTCATCCGCTACGACGTAGACGACGCGGTAGGTGACGCTGGCTTGCTGAGTAGGGGCCAGTGTGGGGGTAGGGACGGCGGTCGGTTGGCCGGTGGGGGAGATGATGGGCGCGCCGGTGGCGGTGGGTACGGGGGTGAGGGTGGCGGCGGGGGCGGGAATGGTGGTCGGCGACGTGGGGCGTTCGGCGGGGATGGCCGTTTTGGTGGGGACGGGGGGCGTGGGGATGAAGAGGGTGGGTGTGGCCTCCGGTTGGGCGTTGAAGTTGCAGGCAAATGCCGGCATCACCAATAAACACAACAGGCAAAAGAACCAGACCCGCGGCATCGTTTTCATCTTGTATTCTCCAAATAGGGCCAATCCAGAAAAATAGCGATCCGGAAAAAGCGCGGTTTTCTGGATTGGCTTGAGGCTTTTTCGGTATGGAATAGGATCATTCAAATTCCGAAAAAGCCTGGCGTGGTCCGCGAGGACGCGCTGATATTCGCAAACAAAGACTGCTGTCGCCGGGGCGGCAGCTATCTCATTCTACCCCATAAACGCGCGCGTAACTTGTTTGGTTCCCCCACGCCGCGTTGTGCTAGACTTGGGGCCATCCACCCATCAATCTCTGTTTTTGGAGGCTTACGCATGAAATCCGTACTACGAAAACTGCAAATTGCTGACGAGAATGAGGGCGTTTGTGCCGGCATCGATCAATGGTTCACCGATCCCCAGGCCCGCCCACTCGTCTCCTTTAACCCCACCACCGGCGAACCCCTGGCAGCCGTGCGCCAGGCAACCGCCGCCGGCTATGAGCAAGTCATGCCAGCGGCGCAGGCGGGCTTTGCCCGCTGGCGCACGTTGCCCGCGCCCCGGCGAGGTCAGCTCATCCGCGACCTGGGCGACGCCCTGCGCGCCCACAAAGAGCCGCTGGGCGACCTTGTCAGCCTGGAAATGGGCAAAATCCGCGTCGAAGGGCACGGCGAAGTGCAGGAAATGATCGACATTTGCGACTTCGCCGTCGGTCTCTCGCGCCAGCTTTGCGGCCTCACCATGCACTCCGAGCGCCCCGGCCACCGCATGTATGAGCAGTGGCATCCTCTGGGACCCATTGGCGTGATCACGGCCTTCAACTTTCCCGTAGCCGTCTGGTCGTGGAACGCGGCCATTGCCGCCGTCTGCGGCGACGCCGTGCTGTGGAAGCCCTCGGAACTGACCCCCCTGACGGCGGTGGCCGTGCAACACATCGCCAACCGGGTGATGGCCGACCACGGCGTCAGCGGCGTCTTTAATCTGGCGGTGGGCGGGGGCGAGGTGGGGGAGTGGATGGTGCGGGACGCGCGCCTGCCGCTGATTTCCTTCACCGGCTCCACGCGCACGGGGCGGCGGGTGGCGCAGGGCATGGCGGCGCGCCTGGGGCGCACCATTCTGGAACTGGGCGGCAACAATGCCATCATCGTGGCCGCCGACGCGGACCTGGAACTGGCGGCGCGGGCGATTGTGTTTGGCGCGGTGGGCACGGCGGGGCAGCGCTGCACGACGACGCGGCGTGTGATTGTCCATCGTGATGTGGCGGATGCGCTGGCGGAGCGATTGGTACGCGCCTATGGACAGGTGCAGATAGGGGACCCGCTGGCGGCGGGGACGTTGATGGGGCCGTTGGTGACGGAGAATGCGACGCGGGCGATGGCAGCGGCGCTGGCGCAGGCGCAGGCGGAGGGGGGGATGGTGCTGGTGGGGGGCGGAATGCGGGCGGATCTGGGTGTGAATTTCGTGGAGCCGGCGGTGGTGAAAATGCCGGCACAAACCCCCATCGTCCGCCAGGAAACCTTCGCCCCCATTCTCTACCTGCTCACCTACGACGATCTGGAAGAAGCGTTGCGGCTGCACAACGACGTGCCGCAGGGCCTGTCCAGCGCCATCTTCACCGACAGCCTGCGCGCGGCGGAAGCGTTTCTGGCGGCCACCGGCTCCGATTGCGGCATTGCCAACGTCAACGTGGGAACCAGTGGCGCCGAAATCGGCGGCGCTTTTGGCGGCGAAAAGGAAACGGGCGGCGGGCGCGAATCCGGCTCCGACGCCTGGAAGGCCTACATGCGCCGGCAGACGAACACCATCAACTGGTCCAACGCCCTCCCCCTGGCCCAGGGCATCACCTTTGGCGATTAGGCCGCGCCTCTCTCTTCACGCCGCTTGATCATGAGAAGCTCGCCCGACGCAGCGGGTTCTGCCTCTGGGTTGTCGTATACCTGGAATCCCGCCTGTTCGTAGACGCGAATGGCGCGCGCGTTCTCGCGCATCACGCCGAGGATGATTTGCGCCATGTCCGTGTTTTCAAAGACTTCCCGCACCACGGCATGGACCAGCGCGAGGCCGATTTTTCGCCCCCGGTACGCCGCCTGCACGTACATCTGAATGATCGTGCCCGTGTTCCGCAAATCGGGCGTGTCCAGGTCCCCCATCACAAACGGAATGTACCCGCAGATGCCGATCAAGCGTGGGCCGTCAAACGCGCCCCAGAGGAATCGGTTGTCAACCGGCGACTCCAGCGCCCGCTCAAACATGAGTTTCGGCAGCTTGCGCTGCGCTTCATAACCGGACCCAAAGCTCTCCGGGTGCAGTCGCAGACTCTCCAGCCTGATTTCCCGATACAACCCGGCATCAGCGGCGGCTAACTTGCGGTAAGAGATTGTCCTCATTGCCCTCTCCTGGACGCGCCAAATGACTCTTGAGTGCCCCGAAATCAACACGGCGGAGTTGCTGCTGGCCCTCGCGTGGGCTGAGCTTATCAAAGCCCTTATCAAGGCCCTTGTCGCCCTCGACAGGCTGTCGCCCTCGACAGGCCCAGGTAACGGGGGACGTAGCGACGCAGCGGAACTGATTGTACCTGCTTCACCTGGACTGATCCAGGGAGAAGGCCTGCTTCCCGCCAAATTAAGGCGAATGATCCGGTCGTCGTTATCAATGGTCGTTTGCTTGCCAGCCGCGGCAAGTTTTGCTATCCTACAGATATATGACGCGGTGCGTCATGGGAGGCAATATGCTTGTGAGACCGGCGACAATGACTTTTCGCACGAGAACGGGGTTGGATCTGTTTGTGCGCCCATTGTGTCTGGAGGATGCGCCCTACCTGACCGACCTTTTCGCGCACCTGGGGCCGGAGAGCCGCTACCTGCGTTTTAATCAGGCGTTATCGAATCCTGATCCAGCACTGGTGCAGGCGGAGGCGCGACGGCTGGCGCGGGTGGATCCGGAGGAGGGGGCGGCGTGGCTGGCGTTCGCCGACTTACCGGGAGAGCCGCACGCGCCGTTGGCGGGGGCGCGTTTCATTCGCACGGGGCCAGGGGTGGCGGAGGCGTCTATTGCCGTGCGCGACGATGCGCAGCGGCAGGGGATCGGGGCCGTTATGTTGGATTTGCTGGTGCGGGAGGCGCGGCGTGCCGGCATTCACACCCTCACCGCCGTCATCCAATACAGCAACAACGGCATCTGGCGCCTGCTCAAACAGTCCGGCCTCCCCTACCGCCGCGGCGGCGCGGGCACATGGGTGGAAATCTTCGTGGATATTGCCGCGCGGCCAGACGACCCAACGCCAATTTGAGCCAGCCGCCTACGGGTTCCAGGCACTATACGTGTCCAGCACCTCCCCCTGCGTGGCCCAGGTGATAATACCCTCCGTTTCCAGATGCCGCATCTGCATCAAGAAGTAGCGCAATGGCGCTTCATTCTCGTGGCTGTAGATGTCCACCGGTAGATAGGCGCTCAACTTGCCCACCCGTGTTGGATCGTGCAGCGCCGCCGCCGCCAGAATTTGGCGCACCAGCGTGTTTGTGTCCGCGAATGTCAGCGGGCAATCCGGCGCGCACGCGCCATCTTCCGCCATGTAATCCAGCCGCCCCAAATCCCCCGCGCTCACCAAAATCACCCCATCTTCATCCGCGACGAAATCCACCGCGTCCGCCACCATGAACGGGTGCATCCGCTGTGCCAGGTCTACGGGAGCCTGTTCGTGGAAGGCTACCTGGCGGATGTATTCGTCCGTCCAGCCATCGGGGCGATTTTGCAGCGGCATGGACAGGTAGTGCATGCCTACGATGCCGTTTACATAATCAAACCCGGCCATGTCGGCGGCCAGCGCCCAATCGTTGACGCCGCCCGCGCCAGAGCAGCCGCGATTGTTTTCCGCGCCCACCAGGTCATCAACCAGCACTTTGTTCTCGTGTAGCAGCGCGGCGAATTGGGGAATGGGCATGGGGGGATCGTTGAAGCCAATGTCGCAATGCGTGCCGACGCCGTGCCCGCGCATGATGGCCTCTAGCAGCACGTTTGTGCCCCAAATGGCATTGGCGCGGGCAAAGGGCTTCTCGCTCTCAATGGTCATTTTCGCCCCATACGTTTCAAACAACTTCATGCCGTAGCGCAGTTGCTCGACGTGCGCGTGGAAAATGTCCGGGTCCTGGTCGTCCAGAAAACTGGCTTCCATGTGGGTCATGGTGGTGAAGAGCAGGGGCGCGGGTGGGGCGGTGGCGGACGTGGTGCGGGCCGCGCCCCAGGTGGTGAGCAGCAGTGGCAGGGCCAGCAGCAGGGCGGATAGGGAGCGTTTCATGGTTTTCCTCCTGGTGATGTGGTTTTTGTTGATGGGTCAGGTGGCTTGTACTGTACTCCGCGCGTTTTATTTCTGTGCAATCGGGCTGTAAAGAGTTTGTAAACGGGGGAAATGCCGGCACTCTGCCCATGGCCCAAATTAGAAAATGGGACAACCCTTTGTCGTCCGATTTTCCAAATCGGACAGGTCCCATTTAGAAAATGGGACAACTCTCTGTAGTCCGATTTTCCAAATCGGACAGGTCCCATTTAGAAAATGGGGCAACCCTTTGTCGTCCGCTTCTCCAAATCGGACAGGTCCCATTTAGAAAATGGGACAACTCCCTCCTGTACGCCGGTTTACCAAATCGGATACCACCAACCCACAATCAGACTGCGTCTTGACAAAGCAAAAAAGCCGGGTAATATAAAACAAACCGACCGGTCGGTTTGTAATTCGAAGGTCTCATTATGTCCAAAAGCAAAGCCCAACGTAGCAGAGACAAAATCTTGCGCGCGGCCACGAGCGTTTTTGCGGAAAAGGGATTCGAGGCCGCCAGCATGGACGACATCGTGCAGGCGTCCGGCGTGAGTAAGGGAGGCATCTACTGGCACTTTAAGAGCAAAGACGAGATGATCGCCGCCGTTTTCCGCGAGTTATTTGAGCAAGAAATAGAACAGATGGCGGCACTCGTGGTCGCGGGCGGCAGCGCCAGCGAGCGATTGGCGCACATCATGCGCGCCAGCGTGGCCGATGTGCAGGCGCTCGATGCGGAACTCCCTTTCACGTTGGAGATTTACGCCCAGGCGGCGCGCCAGGAGGCGCTGGGAGAAGTGCTGCAAGCGTATTTCAGCCGTTATCATGCGATGCTGACGGAACTGGTGGCGCAGGGCGTGGCGCAGGGTGAGTTCCGCCCGGTGGACCCCGCCGACACCGCCTTAACGCTGATGTCGCTGTTTGAAGGACTGCTGCTCCTCTGGGTCTTTAGTCACGACGCGCTGGACCTGTCGCGTCAGGTGGAAGCGAGTCTGTCGTTGCTGCTGGCGGGTATTGGGCCGCCACCCACACAATAACCGCTGGCCCCCTCGTGGGCTGAGCCTGCCGCAGCCCATGTAGCCTGCCGCGGCCCGTAAACGGGCGACCGACCGCAGGCGCGGCGGCGCGCCCGCGAAATTCAGGCTGTCATGCAAGATTGGGATGGTCCCGGCAATGTCGCTCGTTTTCTCACCGCGCATTTTGGCGCATAACTCGCGGCACCAACGTAGTCATGGTTCCTTGATTCCGGTTAGGCCGCCTTGTCAGGCAAAATGGAGGTATTTCGATGAATACAGAAACTGGCTCAACACAACGTCATCCCCCACGCGGTTTCAGCCGCCTGCTTTACCGGCTGCCGATCTGGTTTTATCGCTGGCATCTGGGCTGGTTGTTAGGGGGGCGGTTTCTGCTGCTGAACCACGTGGGGCGCAAGAGTGGGCGGCCACGGCAGGCCGTGGTGGAGGTGGCCGGGTACGATAAGGCCACGGACATCTATCTCGTCGCCGCCGGATTTGGCCCTAAGTCTGACTGGTATCGCAATGTAGTGAAGACGCCCGACGTGACGATCCAGGTAGGCCGCCGCCGCCTGGCCGTCACCGCCGTTCCGTTGTCGCCGCAAGAGTCCGGGCAAGCGATGGTGGATTATGCTCACAGGCATCCAGGCGCGGCGCGCACGCTGGCGCGCGTGTTGGGATTCGTTGTGACGGGCAGTGACGATGAGTATCGTCGGCTGGCGGAGCAGCATATTCCATTTGTTGCTTTTCGCCCGCGCGCCCAGGCGAAATTGTAACGGAGCAAGGGAGGCGGTGCTGTATGTTACGGAATAGACGTGTGTTGATTTGTGGGGGGGATTGCCGGCATTTCCCTGGCCTACTGGTTGCATCAATACGGATTCGCGCCCGTGATCGTCGAGAAAAGCCACGCCCTGCGCGACGCCGGTTACATGATCGACTTCTACGGCTCCGGCTATGACGTGGCCGAAAAAATGGGCATCCTGCCGCAACTGGGTCAACGGCACTACCCCGTCCCTGAACTGGACTTCGTAAACAGCCGGGGCCAGACGCAAAGCCGCATCGAACTGGAGAAGATGCGCCAACTGCTCAACTATCGCCATTTCAACTTCATGCGCGGCGACCTGGTGGACATCCTGTACGCGCAGATTCAAGACCATGTGCCCGTACACTTTGGCGTGACTATCGCCGACTTGCGATTGCGGCCTGATGGCGTGGACGTGACCTTCGCCGATGGTCGTCAGCAAACGGTTGATCTTGTCATTGGCGCGGACGGCTACCACTCCCAGGTGCGCGCGCTGCTTTGGGGCGCGGAAAGCCAGTTTGCCTATCACCTGGGGTATCAGGTTTGCTGCGGCATTATTGATGATTTTTTGGGAAACCAGGATACGTTTTATAGTTATCTGGAGCCGGGCAAACAGGCCGCCGTCTACCCGATACGCGGCGGACGGCTGGCGACGTTCTTCGTCTGGCAATCGCCGCCGCGGTTGTCCCTGTCGCCCGCCGAACAGATGACGATGCTGAAAGAGACTTTTGCCGGCATGGGCTGGGCAATTCCCCAGGTCGTCAAGGAGATGATGGCGCTGCCCCGGTTCTATTTCGACACCGTTTCGCAAATACGCATGCCCTCCTGGTATCAGGGGCGTGTAGCCCTCGTTGGCGACGCCTGCCAATGCCTTACGCTCGTTTCCGGGCAAGGGGCCTCCATGGCGCTGGCCGGAGCCTATCTGCTGGCGGAACAGCTACGCCTGGCGAATGGTGACCATGAGCGCGCCTTCGCCGCCTATCAGGCGCAACTGAAGCCGGAAATCGAGGAGCGGCAGGTGCGGGCGGAAAAGTTCGCCCGCTCTTTTGTGCCGCACAGCGCGTTTGGGATCAGGCTGCAAAATCTCTATCTGAAAGTGGCTTTCTTGCCCGGTTTTCGTCTGCTTTTTAAGCAATTCATTGGCGCCAAGAGCATCATTAAGTAGTAGAACGGGAGAAAAAAGATGAATGTGGATTGGACACCGCCGCCGCCGCGCGAGGGGCTGGCGGGTGAATGGGACAAACTGATTGGTCCTGGGGCGACGCGAGCGGAACAATGGTTGATAGTAATGCCGGCACTCATCGCCCCTCTTTTGCTCCTCATCCATATCCTGTCCACGGACCTTGACTGGTCCATCGTGCAGATCATCGTCGGCGCGGTACTCGCCCTGGACGTTACAGGCGGCATCATCGCCAATGCCACCACGGCCGCCAAACGCTGGTATCACCGTCCTGGCCAGGGCACGCGCCAGCACCTCACCTTCATCGCCCTTCATGGCGTCCATCTGTTGCTCGTCGCCTGGTTCTTCTCTGGGCAAGATTGGCTTTACTTCGCCATCTACTTCGCTTATTTGCTCCTGGCGGCCTGGCTCATCATGCGCGCTCCCCTTTATTTGCGGCGCAGCGCGGCCTTGCTTGGGGTGAGCCTTGCCTTACTTCTCAACGCCTATCTGTTGCCCGCGGTAGCGGGCATGGAATGGTTCATCCCCTTCCTCTTCCTCAAACTCTTGCTCAGCCACCTTCTGCCCGAAGCCCCTTACACCCCGGACGCCCGCGCTCCCCTCGCCTAGGGCGCATCCGTTAATAGATTTGGAAATGACGGATGCGCTGGAAGGGTTCTTACTTGTGGGAAAATCCAAAGTAATTCTCGAACGAACCCTTAGAGCCAAAGGCGACAATGCACGGCTGCCGCCCCAGAAGTTCGATTTCAGACCAAAAGTGGGTCGCAAGCCAATTCATTTGTCGTCAAGACAACTTCCGGGAAGGTGGTCGTGAATTTTGCAGACCGGAAAAGTTCGTTACGGGACTCTGGCGTTTTAGGCGTGAAGGCTTCAGTCGGCCCACATATGGGGTTTAACCCGGCTAAAGCCTCGACTCCGGCCACCATATGTGGATTTCGCCAGACTCGAGTTCGTTACACCTGTGGGGTTTAACCCGGCTAAAGCCTCGACTCCGGCCACCATATGTGGATTTCGCCAGACTCGAGTTCGTTACATCTGTCAGCTGTTCCGCAGACGCAAAAAGACCTGCGAAGCCGTGAATACAACTTCGCAGGTCTTAATTGTTGGGGTAGAGAGCGTCAGAGCATCGGCCCTAACGCTCCATACAGGTGGTCAGGTTACTGATTGCACCAGGAAAGCGTGGTCGTCATGACCGGACCGCGTCCTGCCGCCGGGATCGCCTCATAGGGGAAGCCGAGGAAGACGGCCTTGTGCGTGCCGCTGACGATGGCGGCGCTGCCCTGGTTGCCGCTGAAGACGGTCGCTGCGCCTGCCGCGGGGGTCAGACGGTCACTGTAGTTGGTGAACGGATAAGCCAGCGTGTAGGGGCCAAGACCGGCGTAGAGGTTCGCGCCGGTGACGGTCGTTTGGCTGACGTCACTGACAGCGGAGGCGAGACCAAGATGACTCTGCATGAAGGCGGTTACGCCGCGATCATAGACGTAATCCTGGCTGCTGAGGAAGAGACAGCCGTTGGCGTCCAGGTAGGTCGCCAGGGCGGATTCACCCGCCGAACCGGGACCTGCCGCGCCGCCGAATTCGTCGCCGGTGAACCAGATCACGACGTCATACTGCTGCAGGGTGGCCGCGTCCGGCTCGTTGTCGCTGTTGCCCGTGTCCCACACGTCGTAGCCGAGACCCAACGCATCCAGAACGCCGGTGTAGGTGGCCTGCACGTCGGGGGCGTTGTCATCGTCGTCCACCACGAGGATGGGCGGAATAGCCTGGGTGCGGAAGAAACGGAACTGGGCAAAAGCGCCCGCGCCGCAGGGATTGTAGGGGCGCACGGACCAGGCGTAGACCGCCAGCGGGTCCAGCGGCGTAGCGAAGGCGTAGCTGGTGTCGTAGGTGACGGCGTACATCAGCGCGCCACTGGTCAGGTTCTTCACGGCGATGAGGTAGGCATAACCCTGCGCGCCCGCGTTCCAGGAGAACGTGGGAACCAGCGGGACGTCCATCTGCCCGTTGGCCGGGGAGACGAGCGTGACCGCGCCAGGATTGGCGGTGTAGACGCTGAGGTCAACGGAAGTGCTCTTCGGATCCGCGCCGCCGGTGCCTACGCCATCAATGGTGACGGTGTAGTTGCCGGCAACGTTGCCGCTGCTCAGGGTGAGGGCGGAACTGCCGGGAACGGCGACCGGGTTGACGCTGAAGTTAGCCGTGCCGGGTTGACCGGAGGCGGAAAGGGTGACGTTGCCCGTGTAGCCGGCGATCTGGCCCACGGCGATGTTGAAGCTGCGGTTGCCGGGAGCGCAAACAGCCGCGGAGGTGGGGTTGGCGGAGAGGCTGAAGCCAGGCGACAACTGGGAAGCCGCCGCGTAGCAGTCAATACGCCCGTAACCATAGTTGTAGTCGGGGCCGCCCGTGCCCAGGTCTACGGCACTGTCGCGCAACAGATTCTCGGCCATGTCGATAGACAGGTTGGGGTCAATGGACATGAGGAGGGCGACACAGCCGGAGACGTGCGGGCTGGCCATGGAGGTGCCATCGAAGTTGGCGTAGCCGCCGCCGTTGATGGAGGAGCGCACGTTCACGCCGGGGGCGCTGACGTCGGGCTTGATTTCGTTGGTGAGCGTGGAAGGACCGCGGCTGCTGAAGGTGGCGATGACGTCATTGATGTCTGTCGCGCCAATGCCAAAGCTTTCCGCGTAGTCGCCGGGGGAGCCGACCGTGCCCGCGCCGGGGCCGGAGTTACCGGCGGAGAAGGCGGGGAAGACCTCGGCGGCGCGCAGGTTCTGCACGGAGGTGAGGTAGGTGGTGTTGCCACCGGAGCTGCCCCAGGAGTTGTTGACAACGTTGGGGCGCATATTCGGGTCGCAGGAGGGGTCGCCAGGTTCCACGTTCAGCGGGCAAGGGGCAATAATCCACTCGAATGATTTCAGGAGGGCGTTGGTGGAGCAGGAGCCGGATTCGCAGCCTTTGGAGGCGATCCATTTGGCGCCGGGGGCCACGCCGATCTGGTTGCTGCCGCCATCGTCGCCGACCATGGTGCCCATGGTGTGCGTGCCGTGGTTGTTGTTGTCGCAGGGAGCGACACTGGGGTTGCCGCAGATCTTGGAGGGGTCGTACCAGTTGAAGTCGTGGTCGAAGCTGCCGCCGCCCAGGTTGCCGCGATATTGGTTTATAACGGCCGGGTGGTCGTAGTCGACGCCGGTGTCGATGTTGGCGACGACGGCGCCTTCACCGGTGGTCCCCAGGTCGGCCCAGATTTGTGGCGCGTTGATTTTTTGCACGCCCCATTCGATGGCTTCGGCGCCGTTGGTGGCGGCGCTGAGGCGGGGTTCTTCGATGTAGAAGGTGGGGACGGTTTCCACGCGGGCCACGTCGGGGTGTTTGGCGAGGAGGTCAAAGGTGGCGACGTTGGAGTTGACCAGGATGGCGTTGGCGATGAAGTAGGATTGGAAGTTGACGACGTTGCCGGCAACTTGCTGGTCCTTCAAAATGCGCAACAGGTCGGCCTGGCTGGTGCGGGCGGTTTCCAGCAGCGTGTCATAGACAAACTGACCGCGTGCACCCCAGTCGGTTATGCCGTCGGCGGCGCTGAGGTCGGCCTGGGTACGCAGGTAGAGGAGGTATTCGCCCGTGCCGGCATTGACGATGCTCTGGCGCAGTCCGGGGTCGATAGCCGCCGGCTCGCTGGCTTCGGAAGCACGAGAACCACCCGCGATAAACAGCAGACCACCAATGATCAACAGACTTAAAGTCAACAGAATTTTGGACTTGCTCATATTTGTGGTTTCTCCTAGTAAACTCACATTTGTGGAACCGGGCGGATCATCAGGGCGATCAGGTCGCTTCTGGCTGCCCGCCAATTCCTTTATCTTGAACAATGATGTTCCTGAGGATACAAAGCCCTCGTCGTCGAAGGCGCTGCATTCCGACGTATCAGGGGTAGCAAGACAGGCGCGTCTTGCCGTTTCCGTGACGATCAGCATCATCCATGACGATACTGATTGCATCTTGCTGAATGGCATCACCTCCTTTCGTATGCCTACCTACAGTCGCCAACAAAGAGACCGTAAGCAGTACTTGTCACAACGATATTGGGTTCCTGGTGTGTGCCAGGAGACAAAAAAAACCCACTTGATGGAGGAGCAAGGTCGCCCCATAAGTGGGTCAGGTCAACGAATCAGGATGACCCAAATACAAACAGAAGAAGATACTGTTTGCATGGCTGCCCGCCGGGTCATGTACGCGATAGGGCTGGAAAGACACGGAAGTCATCAATGTGTTCTGATACTGGGTGGGAACAAGCTTTAGCTGCTGCGAGTATAAAAGACAGTATTCCTGATTACAAACGGTTAGCCACATTGGCAAATCGGCCCAAGTGTTGAGGATAGCGTGATTTGGAAATGTGGGCAGCCGCAGTATGGGATGTAGGTACTCTTTTTGATGGACGGTATTCTAACTCGAATCATCACGAATCGTCAAATCAATCGTGCGAGGGGTTTTGGCCGCTTTGCGCCAGGACTAAGGTCAATCCAGAAAAATATCGACCCGGAAAAGGCGCGATTTTCTGGATTGGCTTGAGGCTTTTTCGGTATGGAACAGGATCATTCAAATTCCGAAAAAGCCTAAGGGTCCACTATTGACTCTACTGAAAAAAGGTCAAAAACCGGGTTTTTACACATGAACCACTCTGGTAATTTTGCCGGACAATCGAAAAACCCGGTTTTTTCCTTGTTGCGCTATCTGCGTCCCTTCCCTGGTTTTGACAAGTGCAATAAGTGGCTGTCCGCAATTAAGTTAAGGAAACAACTTCGTTATCTTAATTTAATCCCGTTCCTAAGAGTAGTACGAGCCGTGGTGTATGCCGGCAAATAAAAAACGACCTGCGATGTTATGTCAACGTCGCAGGTCGTCACCGGGTTAACCGGATGAGGTCAATCTGGCCTGGCTTTTACGCGAGGCTGATTGCCGCTGTCATTACTGGTTGCACCAATTCAGCGTCGTTTGCATGACGGGGCCGCGAGCAGATGCCGGCAACGCCTCAAACGGGAAACCCCAGAATGTGGTCTTGTACGTCGCGCCGGTCTTGTCCAGCGCCGCGCTGCCAATGTTGCCATTGAAGGCCGTTTCCGCGCCCGCGCCGGGGTTGAGCAGGTCACTGTAGTTGGTGAAGGGGTAGGCGAGTGCGTAAGGCCCGAGGCCGCCATACACCGTACCCGCACCGGTAACGGTTGATTGTCCCACGTCATTGGTCGCTGAACCCACGCCCAGGTAGGTGGTCATGAAGCCCGTGATGCCACGGTCATACACGTAGTCCTGGCTGCTGATGAACAGGCAGCCGCTGACGCCGGAATTCAAGTACGTGGCCAGGGCTGTTTCGCCCGCTGCGCCTGGACCGGCAAACCCACCGAACTCGTCGCCCGTGAACCAGATGACCACGTCGTACTGCTGCAAGGTGGCCGCGGACGGTTCGTTATCGCTGTTTGCCGTGTCCCAGATGTCATAGGTCAGGCCGAGGGCGTCGAGAACACCCGTGTAGGTGGCGCGAACGTCAGGGGCGTTGTCATCGTCGTCCACCAAGAGGATGGGCGGGATGTCCTGGGTGCGGAAGAAGCGCGGTGCGGCAAAGGAGCCGGCGCCGCAGGCGTTGTATGCGCGCACAGACCAGACATAGTTGGTCAACGGAGCCAACGGCGCGGCAAACGTGTAGCTGGTGTCGGTCGTGACGCCATAGACAAGCTGTCCGGTGGTCAGGTTCTTCACGATGATCAGGTACTGCAAACCCTGAGCCGGGGCGTCCCAGTCAAAGGTCGGGGCCAGCGGCACATTTTGCTGATTGGCCGTGGGGTAGACCAACGGGGAAGCGCCCGGAGCAGCCGTGAACAGATTCAGGTTGACGCTGCGCGTCTTTGGACCGGTGGTAGATGTACCCGTGACGTCAATGGCGTAACTGCCGGGAGCCGCGCTGGAGCCGGCCAGAACCAGGTAGCTGGTTCCGGGCGGGATCACCGGGTTGGTGCTGAAGTACGGGCTGTAGCCGGTGGGCACGCCGCTGGCGCTCAGCGCCACCGGGTCGGTGAAGCCCAACACCTGGCCGACCGCTACGTTATAGACCGCATTGTTGGGCACGCAGATGTTGCGATTCGCGGGCGTCACGTCCAGCGTGAAGTCCGGGGAGAACGCCTGCTTGTCGAACCACACGTCCGGGTCCTGGTGGCCGCTGACGACGTTGCGGTCATCCGACCACTGGATGTAGCCAAAGCCGGGAACCTGCGTCTGGGTGTCATAGTCACCGTGGTAGCAGGTGGCCAGGTTCGGGTCCAGGTAGATGGGGGACTGCACGTCGCTGATCAACTGGCTGGGTTGCCAGGTGACGCCGCCATCCTCGGAAACGCGGATGTAGTATTGGAAGAGCAGGTTGTTGCCATCATTGCGCCGGTCATACCAGCCGGCGACGACGCGCCCGGTGGCGCTCACGCTCAAGGTGGGCTGATACTGGTCGCGGGTGGTGCCGTCATCGTTCAACAGGATTTCTGGCTGCCAGGTGGCGCCATTGTCCGTGGAACGACGATAGTACACGTTAACCACGTCACCGGTGTTGTAGCCATCGGGGTCGTAGGAGTAAATGGCGTGCAGGTTGCCATTGGGGCCAACGGCGATTTGCGGTGAGGGCAGGTAACGGATGTTGCCGTTCAACGCCGGACGTCCGCAACTGGCGGTAGGCGTCGCGGCGCGCGGATTGACCTGACCCGTCATGGGGTTCGTGACCAGGCTGTAGGAGACGCCGCCGTTGGTGGAGCGGGCGATTTCGATGTCAATCGGACCGGAGGAGTACGGATTCCAACGCACCCAACCCACGTACACGTCCCCGTTGGGGGCGACGGTGGGCCAGGCGCCCTGGACATCCACGCCGGAGGCGCTCAAGGCCACGGGCGTGGACCAGTTGGTGCCGTTGTCGGAGTAGGTGCTGAAGATGCGCGCGCCGGCATTGAAGTCGGTCCAGGCAACGTAGAGACGGCCATAGTGCGGGCTGGCCGGGGTATTGTCCACGGCCATCAGCTCTTTGTCGTCCCCGCCGCCGCTGTGAATCAGGGCATGGAACTGGAACGAGGCGCAGTCATTGGTGGAGCGCCAGATACCCAGACCGCTCTGGTCCAGGGCGGCGAAGTAGAAGTAGCCATCCGACTTGCGCCAGACGAGGCTGGGGTCGCCAAAGGAGCGGCTGCCCAATGCGCCGCCGTCCACGAAGCTGGCGCCGCCATCGGTGGAGCGGCTGAAGCCGGTGTACCCCTGACCCTGCACGACGCCACTGTAGCCGTCGTTGTAGCCGGAGCAGATGGTGCCGGTGTTTTCGTTCACGGCGATGGTGGTTTCGCTTTGGGTCGTGGCCGTGCCCGTCTCGCCGGTGGAGTTATTCACTTGTACGTCCACGCCACCGAGGAGGGCGGCGATTTCCGGCGTCATGGGGGCGCTGACCTGGCCCAGCTCATTGGCGCGGCCACAGGCCAGCAGCAGTTTGGTCTCGAACATGCCACCCATGCGCTCGCGGGCGGCGGGGTTGTCCAGCAGGCTACAGTTGTTTTCAGCCGCGGACTTTTGGACGTCAACCTGGGAGGGTGCGTCCGCGCGCGTCAAGGAGGCGTGGCTGAACAACATAGCCATTGTCAGCAACATGCCCACGATCAACAGGAGTTTGGATTTAGACATTTTTTCCTTCCGTAGTGGGGAATCAATTCATACGGGGGTGAGAGGCTTCCCTTGGCGCCAATCATCTCCATTCACACGAAGTATCCTGAGGGCTACCAGCATTGAAGAATGCGCATTTCCAGAAATCGTGAGAAGTGATTGGATGTCGTTAATGGTTCGAATAGGTATTGACTCCTTTTATTGCGGCGCCACGGCGACGGGTCTCGTCTGGCGGAGAATAGACGATTTTGTGTTTTCGTGGTGGGTCGGATTGCCAACCACGGACGTCGGTCACTAGTGATTGCGACCCAATCTACCCTTCCGGTCGTCGGGCGGGAGGGTGCGCAGGTGCGGTAACGCCATCAAAACACTTTTTCATTGCAATACCGGTGGTGGGGCGCCGGTTGCGATGAGGAACCCTGGTTGCCGCACACCGTTTCCCAAAACAACCGCAACAAAGGGGACCGCGGCAACGCCACTTCTGGCGTCTGCCCGTTGTGGCAAAGGGGGATGCGCCACAACAGGGGTTTTTCAGTAGGAACAGTGTACTATCAACAGAGAGCATTATAGCAGAATTTCAGGTTACTTCAATATCTGCCGTGATGTCCGTAATGTCATAGAAATTCTCATTTTGTAACTGCTAGGCCAGATTGGACCAATTTTGACTCTACTGAAAAAAGGCCAAAAACCGGGTTTTTACACATGAACCACTCTGGTAATTTTGGCCGGGCACTCGAAAAACCCGGTTTTTTCAGTGAACTCAATTTTCTCTGGGGAAAATGGCCCTTGAGCGCGTGAAATCGGTCCAATAGCCACCCTGCGGCGTTTTTAATGGCTCGTGACGGTCAGCAGCCCTCTATCTTCAACGGATACTATTACCACAGACGCGCCCTGGGTTTGTCACTGCCCACATGTGGGCAGGAGGTGCATCAGGTTTGTGTCTTCAAAACCCTGGTCCGCCGCCGCCCACCCGATTACTGTATCTGGCGTGAATTGACATGCCGTTGAATCTTTGCCGCCCATTGCCCGTGTCCTGACTGCCACGGAGGTTGAACAAGACGCCTGGCCGGAAGCGAGGGTCAATCATCTTACAACCTTTTCCTGCGCTTCAATGTTTGCCGTGATGTCGTGCGAATCGCGTTGGGAGATGGTTGCCGGGCCGGTGGGTATCCAGATGGCGGCGGCGGTGAGGCGTTCGTCAAGTATGGGGAGGGGGCGCTGGGTGAAGGCGTCGTAGAGGCGGAGGAGGGCGTCAATGGTCTGCCCTGGGGTGGCGTCGGGGGATATGCGCAGAGGATGGGGGTCGCGTATCTGGCTGCCGGCAATCCACTTGAGTGTGGGAATTCCACCTAATGCCGGCACACTATCCCCCAAATCCCACCACGCCCAATGAAAACCGTCCTCCTCGTACCCCACCAACCGCAGCGAAACCACCAGGTCCCGCTGCACGACATTCTGGGCGCGGAACACCGGCGACACCGTCACCGACCGACCCGGCGTGAGTGGTCCCGATGATGCCAGCGTTCCGCCTGTCCACACGATCCCCGCGCCCAACGGCACATAATGTTCGTTGGCGGGCGGGCGCAGGCGGAACGGGCGCATCTGCCCCCAGGGGCCAAACCAGTCCGGCAGACCGGGGTTAGCCGCATCCACGTTATCCCGTACCTCCGTCTGGTAGCCCTGTTCTGTTTGCCAATGCAGGTAGAGGCGCGTCTGGCCGGGCAGGGTGGTGTCCCAATCGTACCCCACCAGGCGCAGCAGGGGACGTCCGCTGGGGAGGGTGCGGAAGGTGGGGTGTGCCGTTATCGGTGGGCGGGACATGGGCAGGATGGTGAGGGCGGCGAGGGGGCGGGCCGGTTCCGCGGCGCCGGCGACGCCGAGGTAGATGGTTGTTTCACCCGGCGGCGCGCCCAGGCGGGGGGTGAGGCGTAGTTGGGTGAGGGTGAGTCCGGTGGGGGCGGAAAATGCCGGCACATCCCCCTGCGCCACCAACGATCCATCCTCCTGCCGCACGTGCGCGTACCAATTGGTCGGCGTTGAGGACGTGGCGGTGGTTTCCCAGGCCACCGTCAGCACTGCTTCCGCGCCAATGGGCACGGCGGCGGGCTGCAAGGCATAACCGCGCACGTGCGCGCTGCCCAGTTGCAGGTCGAGCGGGGCGAAGTCGGCGGGCAAGGCCGTGCGCGGTGTCTGGCGGAACCAGAAGGCTTCTCCCAACGGCTCCGGCGGCGGCAGTGCCGCGTAAGCGTCCGCGTTGTACCAGGTGGCGATCACGTCCTGGCCCGCTGCCAGTTCCGCTGCAATCTCGTTCGCCCAGGTTTGCGCGTAGGGTTCGCCGCCGGGCGGGACATAGCGGATGCGCAGGTCGGGGCGCGCGCCCAGCACTTCTTGCGCGTACCAGAGGGGCGTAACCCAGTGCCAGTTTGCCAGGATGGTGGCCTCAGCCGGGGCGTTTTCGAGGATTAAATTCGTGTAGTCAATAGTGTCGCGTGCGGAACCGGTATGGGCGTAGCTGCGCCAATGGTCGGCGGCCTGCCACAGTCCGGCGAGGAGCAGGGCGGTGGTGAGGAGGGCGGCCAGGGCGCGGCGCTTGGGGGGGATTTGGAGGGCATATCCCAGGCAGAGGGCGAGGGGGATGTATGCCGGCATCATA
Organism: Ardenticatenales bacterium; assembly: GCA_020634515.1. NCBI lineage: Bacteria > Bacillati > Chloroflexota > Ardenticatenia > Ardenticatenales > Ardenticatenales bacterium. The sequence continues at coordinate 296,256 of JACKBL010000002.1, forward strand.
TACTCCACCGTCTGTGGCGCGCGATACATAGCCGTGATCATCGTATGCAGCAAAAACCCACCGCCCATCACCCAGGCCAGACGGCGGTTGGCACGCAGCAGGCGCAGCAGCCCCAGGCCCATACCCGCCAGCAGCCAGGGCGAAAACTGGAAGGTGAGGACGTTGCCCATCACGCACAGCCGCTGCCAGAGTATGGCCGGCTGCACGAAGTAGAAGAAATCACCGGCAAAGCCACGCGCCAGCACGTGGTTCCAGAAACCGCTCCAGGTGGTCAGGTCGGGGGGGGTGCCCCAGGCTCCCGCCGCCGCCCGCAGCGGCAGGTAGAGCAGCGGCAGCAGTCCGACCAGCCCCACCAGGAGCAGCGGCGGCCAGCGGCGCGGCGTGGTGAGCAGTGCGGGCATCCACCAGAGGACGGCGAGGAGCCACAACCCACCCATGAAGACGAGGGAGGCGTGGTGGGTGACGCCCAGGCTGAGGGCGAGGATGAGGAGGGCCAACATGCGCGTAACGTGCCGAGGGGCGGCTTTCTCGCGTAGTGCCCGTTCCAAATGGATGAGGGCGTAGAGGGCGAGGGCGGCGAAGAAGGCGGTGAGGCTGCGGACGTTGGCGATGGTTGCTTGTGCCCAAAAGGTGGTGGCGGTTCCCAGGGCGAGGGCGGCGAGGATGCCGGCACTTTTACGACCGGTCATGGCGACGACGGAGAGGTGGACGAGGAGGAGGGTGGCGGCGCTGATGAGGGCGGAGAGGGCGTTGATTTTGAAGGCGACGCCGACGGGGAGGGGGAAGTGGGCCGCCAGATGGCCGAGGAGGGTGTAGAGGGGGAAGCCGGGGGGATGGGCGATGCCCAGGCGGGCGGCGACGAGTTGGAATTCTCCGTTGTCTGCTGGTAGAATTCCGGTGGCGATAGTTGGGCTGTAGAGAAGGAGTGTGCCGGCAAAAATGCCGGCAGCGACCCCCCAATGCCCCGTTTTTCCCGCCAGCCACGCTGCTTGAGGCGTGGCCAGGTGAAAAGTGAGTAGCAGCAGCGTGCCCCCGGCGACCAGGCAAGCCACGTGCGGGTCTGGCTCCGGGTAAAAGACGTAGGCCAGCAGCCCGAGGGCGGGCCACGTCTTCCGTAACGGCCACCGCCGCGCCCCCCAACCAAGCGGGATCACCAGCAGGATGGCCGCGCCAAAAGGTGATGTGCCGCGCCATTCCGCCAACAGCCGCGTACCAAACAGGGCAGCCCCCAGCGCCGGACCTAACCTGGCAACCAGAATGAACCGTTCATTGTGTCGCATAGCGTGTTATTATATCTGAGATGATAAGAATCACGGACTGGCTTCGCCGTTACCATTCTTCAAGAATGAACCAATCTGAGAAGGCGAGTCTCTGACTTGCCCTACAAGTTTCGAAGGAGACGCCACATGGAACAGAAGAATCCCCGCAATCCTGATCAACCTGAAGAGCCAGAGAAGTATAAGAGCGCCTATGATTTGCTGGAGCGGCAGCGGGCCGAGCGCGCCGCCAAAGAAGCCGCCGCCGGCGAGGACAAGCACAGCAAGGCTTATGAACTGTTGGAACGCCAGCGCGCCGCGCGCGCGGCAGCCGAGGCCGCGGAAGCGGAGTCCGCAACCGAAACCGAAGTGGAAGCCGCGCCGGAGCCGGCAGCGCCCACCTCCATTGCGGAACATACCGTCGTTTCTGGCGACACGCTCAGCGGCATCGCCCTGAAGTATTATGGCTCGGCGGCGCGCGAGAAATGGATGGCGATCTACGAGGCAAACAAAGAGACAATTGGCAACAATCCGGGCCTCATTCGCGTGGGGCAGGTGTTCCAGATTCCGAAGCTAGACTAACCTCATCGTGCGCCCGCCATTGGGTTCGTCCGCAACACCCTGAGACTGGAGCCGTCTTCCCGACTGCTCCAGTCTGGGCGGCGCCCAACGCCTGTCCTGAAAAGTTATGTCCGATTCCCTGCACACGGAACTGCATTCGGCGCTGGAGGATTTCCAACGCGCCCGTCGTCGCGCCTTCCTGCAAGATATTGTCGGGCGCCTCACGGGGCGACAGACGCAGTTGCTTTCTTATGACGACGTGCGCCCATTGGTGAGCAACACGGGGGTTGTCGCGCGTGGTTTACAGGAGATCCCGCTGGATGCCATCGTGGGCAGTGTCGGGCGGTACGAGGACTTTACCCGTTCCTTCTTGCCACGTTCCAGCAGCGACGCGCAGCGTTGGGCCAGGGTGCGTATGGCGATTACGGAGATGACGGGGCTGCCGCCGATAGAGGTTTACAAGGTGGGGGAGGTCTATTTCGTTTTGGATGGCAATCATCGCGTGTCCGTGGCGCAGGAGATTGGCTCGAAGACTATTTCCGCGTACGTAACGGAAGTGCGCACGCGGCTGCCTGTGTCCCCCGACGATGGCATTGATGAGTTGATTTGCAAGGCGCGCTATGCGGATTTTCTGGAGGACACACAATTGCCGGCATCGCGGCCAGAAGCAGACCTGCGTATGACGGCCTGCGGACGGTATCGCGTGCTGGAGGAGCAGATTGAAGCGTGGCGACGGCAGATGTGCCACGCGGAAGGGCGCGAAGTCTCCACGCAGGAAGCAGCGGTAGCCTGGTACGATACCGCCTATACACCGGTGCGGGAGGTGATTTGCGAACAAGGCGTGCTGCGTGATTTCCCGGAGCGAACGGAAGCCGACCTGTACGTCTGGCTGGTGCAGCACCAGGAGGAACTGCGTGAAAAGTTAGGCTGGCGGATTGGCGCGGATACGGCGGCGCTGGACCTGACGGAACAGCACGGCACGCGCCCCCCCAACGTCCTCACGCGCATGAGCGAGCGACTGCGGGATGCGCTCAGGGAACGGGCCGCGCCGGGACAGTGGCGGCGAGAGCGGCTGGCGGTGCGGCGGCGGGAGCGATTGTTTGCGGATGTGCTTGTGCCGCTGCCGGACGTGTCGGTGGACGGTCTGGCCGCGGAATCGCCGTGGCCGGCGTTGACACAGGCGTTGCTGGTGGCGCAGCGTGAGTCGAGCATGGTGCATGGGCTGCATGTGATACCACCGGACTGGCCATCCGACGAAGAAAAAATAGCCCAGATGCGCCGACGCTTCACCGAAATCTGCGCCCAGGCCCAGGTGAGCGCCGATTTCGTGGTGGAAACAGGGGAAATCGCCCGCCACATTAGCCAGCGCGCGCGCTGGATTGACCTCGTCATCATCAATATGTCCTATCCGCCGGCGGCGCAGCCATTGGTCCGCCTCGGCTCCGGTTTCCACACCATCGTGCAGCAAACCAGCCGCCCCATCCTGGCCGTGCCGCGCCAGGAGCGCGCCCCCCTACGCCGCGCCCTGCTGGCCTACAATGCCAGCCTCAAAGCCAACGAAGCTCTCTTCCTGGCGGCCTACCTGGCGCAGCGGTGGAATGTGACCCTGGCCGTAGTCGTCGTCGCCGAAGATGAGACGATGCTGCGGCAAACGAATCATCGCGCCAGCGAGTACCTGGCGCAACAAGGCGTGCGCGCCACCTTCGTGCCCAAGACGGGCGCGGTGAGTGCGGCTATTCTGGAAACGGCGGCGGCGCAGATGTGCGACTTCATCATCATGGGTGGCTACAGCTACACGCCGCCGCTGGAATTGGTGCTGGGCAGCGCCGTGAATGAGGTGCTGCGCGGGACGCGCTGGCCGGTCTTGATCTGTCGTTGAGAACGCGCAACGTTAACGACTCATTACCAACTACCCGATGGGTTCATTCTTCAAGAATGGTAACTACTAACGCTCTCTGGAGATTGGACCCTTTTTACGCGCTCAAGGGCCATTTTCACCAGAGAAAATTAGTCCAATCTGGCTTAGCAGTTACCAAAATTGAACCAATCTTGGGGAGAACTAAATTGGGACGTTCATTATGAACCCTTTTTCTCGGTTTTTATCGCGTGGTGTGAAGGATGCGCCGTTGACGACGTTCGTGGCCCATTGGGATCGGCTGGAGGCGCTGGTGGTGGGCGTGTATAAGGGCGGGGTGGCGACGCCGGAGGATGAGGCGGAATGGCGGGAGGTGCGGCGATGGCTGCGGGGACATTATGCGGCCTGGGAGGAGGCATTGGCGCCGTTGTGGCCGGAGACGTTGGTGGGGGGAATGCCGGCATCCACCGACCCCTTCCTCTCTCTTATCAACCTGCCCGCCGCCGCCGATTTCGTCGCCAACTGGCAGGCCATGCAAACCCTGCCCGCCGCCCGCGAAGCCCTCAACCGACTCCTGCTGCAACGCGCCGGGAAGCACGATGAAGAACGTGGGTAGCGACGAGACCGCGCGCGCGGACATACTCGATGCAGCAGCTTATGGTGGCGCGGGATGGTTGCCGCGTCACGCTTCGCTGCGGCAGGAGATAGGCGGACTCTGGGCGGCCTGCGGCGTGGAGCGAGAATGGACGCGGCTGCGGGCGGTGCTGCTGCACACGCCGGGAGCGGAATGGGACGATCTGGCGGACGCGGACGCGGCGCAGATGTTGACCCTGCCCGACGCGGCGGCGGCGCGCCGGCAGCACCAGGCGCTCGCCGATGCTTACGCGGCGGCGGGCGTGGCCGTCTCCCAGATTGCGCCCGCGACCACGCCGTCTCCCAATCTCCTCTTTGCCGCCGACCTGTTTTTCATGACACCGGAAGGGGCGATTGTGGGGCGTCCCGCTTCCACGGTGCGCGCCGGGGAGGAGCGCTGGGTGGCGCGGCGGTTGGCGGACCTGGGCGTGCCCATTTTGCGCACGGTGCGCGGCGCGGGCGTTTTTGAGGGGGCGGATGCGATGTGGTTAGACACGCGCACGGTGTTGTTGGGGCGGGGGCTGCGCACGAATGCGGCGGGCGCGGCGCAGGTAGCGGCCATGCTGCGGGAGTTGGGCGTGGCGGTGGTGGAGACGGAGCTGCCCGTGGGGGCGATGCACCTGATGGGGCAGTTGCGTTTGGTGGATGGGGACCTGGCGCTGGCGTGGCCGTACCGGTTGGGGCATGGGGCGCTGGTGGCGCTGCGTCAACGGGGGTACGAGGTGTTGTTTGTGCCGGACGAGGTGGAGGCGGCGCGCCGGGGGGCGTTGAATGTGGTGACGTTGGGGCCGCGGGAGGTGATGATGCCGGCATCTTGTCCCCACACGCAGCGTTTCTACGAAGAAAACGGCATCACCTGCCACACCGTTGAGGTGGGGGAACTGCTAAAAGCCGCCGGCGGCATCGCCTGCATGACGGGCATCCTGTGGCGCGACGAATAGCCGCTGCTCAAAACGCCCACGTCAGAAACTCAGGCAGCGCCCGCGACCACGTCTCATAATTGTGCTTGCCGCCGCGTATTTCCACGTAGGCGATATTCTGCCCCACCTGTCCCCCTTTTTCCTCCCACGCCGCAATCAGCTCCAGCGTGTCCTGAATGGCGTCAATCACGCCGTTTTGGTCCCGATCATCCCGCTCGTCACGGGTTCCGGCCTCGAACCAGCCGCGCAGCGCCGGTCGTGGCGCGCCATGACGCACCACGTCGTGCATGATGAGGGCGTTGGGCGTGACGGCGGTTTCCGCGGGCGCGGCGCGCCACCAGAAGGAGCCGGAGAAGACGCCGACGATGCCAAAGTGGCGCGGGTGGTTCCAGGCGATGTCGAAGGCGGAGAGGCCGCCGAGGGATGCGCCGAGGATGGCGGCGGAGTGGGGATGGGTGCGGAATTGGGTGTTGATTGCCGGCATCACCTCCTCCACCACAAACCGCGCATAATCCGCCGCCCGCGTCCCCAACCCCTGCGCGTTTGCCGCTGCCGCCGTGCCATACTCCTGCAAACGGTCCGCGTTGGTGGGAATCGCCACGGCAATCAAAGGGCGGATGCGCCCCGCCAGCATCAGGTCCGCCAACGTCTCCCGCAGCCTTAGCTGCTCCCGATCCTGCCCATCGTTTACGTACAGCACCGGGTAACGCCGCTGCTGGTTGTTGTCGTATCCGGGCGGCAGAAAGACGAACAGGTCGCGGCTGTTGCCCAAGTAGGCAGAGGCAAAATGAGGCAGCGTCACCTGCCGCACGCGGGCGCGCCGCTGCGCCGCCCGCCGCCGCGCCTGCCATGCCTGGAGCAGCAGCAACCCGCCGAGGCAGCCGACAAGCAAGTAGATGTCAGGGAGGAGGAAAGGGGGCATTGGTGGAATAATTAATTGGTGAATGGGGGAATTGTTGAATGGTTAATGAGGTTGGTAGGGCGGTGGATTAGGTTGTGGAGGAGATGGACTTTGGGAGAGGGTCGCCTTCCTCTCGGACTGGCGCAGTTTCCACAACTGCGCTATGCTGGTGAGCAGGCATTAACAATATTGACTCCACTGAAAAAAGGCCAAAAACCGGGTTTTTGCACATGAACCACTCTGGTAATTTCAGCCGAACAATCAAAAAACCCGGTTTTTTCAGTGAACTCAATTATTACAATGATCCAACATTTTTCCTCTTTGATCAAGCCGCCGCGTTTGCGCCCCGGTCAGACGGTGGGGCTGGTTGCGCCTGCGGGCTATCCGAAGGAGGCGGCGCGTATTGACGCGGCGGTGGCACGGATTGTCGCGCTGGGTTTTTCGGTGCGTCCGGGTCGATTTTTGCGGGCGCGGCATGGGTATTTTGCCGGCACGGACGCCGAACGAGCCGCTGATTTGAATGAGATGTTCGCGGATGGGGAAATTGCCGGCATTTTCACCCTTCGCGGCGGTTACGGTTCGTCACGCCTGCTGCCCCTCCTGGACTACGCCGCGATTCGCCGCCATCCCAAATTCCTCTGCGGCTACAGCGACATCACCGCCATCCTCAACACCATCACCCAGCGTACAGGGCTGGTCACGTTCCACGGCCCCATCGCCGACCAACCCTTTACCCCCTACGCCGTCGCCGAACTGGAAAAGATCGCTTTTTCGCCCAAAAGTCCCCTTTCCCTGGCGCAACCGGGTGAAACGGAGCCGCCAAACGGCGTGACCACGCTGGTGCAGGGCAAGGCGCGCGGGCGGCTGGTTGGTGGCAATCTGACGATGCTCACGCACCTGCTAGGTACGCCCTACATGCCCGACCTGGGCGGCGCGATTCTCTTCTTGGAGGATGTCCATGAGGCCGTTTATCGTATCGACCGCCTGTTGACGCAGCTTTGGTTGTCGGGACGTCTGGCGCAGGTGGCGGGAATCCTGTTCGGCCATTTCACGGAGGGTGGGGAAGCGGGGGCGGTGTCGTTGGATTCGGTGTTGCGGGAGCGGTGCGTGGGGTTGGGTGTGCCGGCATTACGCGGACTGATGATCGGCCACATTGCGGACAAGGCCACCCTGCCCCTCGGCTGCCTGGTCGAGTTGGATGCCGACGGCCAGACGTTGACCCTGCTAGAACACGGCGTCAGGTAACGCCATCGGGGGACGACAAAATCGCCCGGCGTTGCACCTATGATTTGTTCAGGGACAATCAAGCGATAAGGCAGCGCACACTATCCATTTACGCTTGAAAGCATCCATTCCTACGCGCACGGTGGGAGACATGAAAGATCAACCGCGAACGATACTGGTCACAGGGGCTGCCGGCTTCATCGGCGGGCATGTAGCACGACATCTCGCTGAAGATGGCTGGCAAGTAAGCGCCCTGGTGCGGGACACGCACGGCCCTTCCGTTGTTCCCTGGCCGCACCCCAATTTGCAGCGCATTCCTGGCGATATTTGCCTACCCGCCACCCTGGAAACCGCCTGCGCGGGCATCGGCGTGGTTTTCCACGCGGCGGCGGATACCTATCTGCAAGACCAGGAACAGGCCTGGCGCACCAACGTAGAAGGGACGAAGTTTGCCTATCAGGCGGCGAAACAGGCTCATGTTCGCCGTTTCATCTTTACCAGCACCTTTGACGTTTACCTCGGTCTGGACGTCTACGAAGATGAAGACACCCCACTCCATCCTTTTGGCGACGTTTACGCCGACGGCAAGATAGCGGCGGAAGCATTCCTCCTCTCCCAGGCCCCGCCCCCAGAAGTCGTTATCCTGCGCCTGCCGCCCGTATACGGTCCCGGTTCGCGGGAATGGACCGTCAACCTGTTGCGCGACGCCCAGGCCAATCGGCTTTTCCTTCCCGCCGGCGGTCGCGCCCCCTTCCCCTATCTCTACATCACCAATCTGGCCGATGCCGTGGTCGCCGTGGCCGCCGCGCCGCACGCCCACGGCATCTACAACGTCCTCGATGGGCGCACCACTTACGCCGACTACTGGCGGTTTTTCGCGCAACTTGCCGGGCGACCGACCCGCCCGATTCCCTACTGGCTGCTTTATGCCGTTGCCTCAGGTGTGGAGTTTTTCAGTCGCCTGGCGGGCAAATGGACCGTCCTCTCCCGTCGCCGCGTTCGCGCCGTCTTTGGCGGCGGGCGGCGTGGCTTTCCCAGCGCGGATCGCTTTCAGCGTGACTTCGGCTGGACGCCGCGCGTAGACCTGGCCGCGGGCCTGGGCCACAGCGAAACGTGGCTCCGCCAAAATGGCTTTATCAACGGGTAACAATCACCCGACGGCAACCAACCGCCAAACCGCAGCCGCACTGCCAACGGCCAACTATCAACCGTCAACTTCTTTTGGACACTGGCGTTTTTGGAGTGGGGAGTTCAGCCGATCGACATATGGCGGTTTGACCCGGCTAAAGCCGCGACTCCGGCCACCATATGTGGATTTCGCCAGACTCCAGCTTCTTTTTGAAAACTCGCCCCACAAGGTATTCTCAAAGGAGGCGCAAAGATGGCGAAGATTCTCTTCGTGACACTCCCCTACCCGGGTTGTCTTCATCCTCATTTGGCGGTGGCCGTTGCCCTGGCGCGGCGCGGACACGAAGTTGCCTTCTTCACCGGCGCGGCCATGCGCCATCGCGTTGTGGAGGAAGCCGGACTGGCGTTTTTTCCCTTTCCCGCGCCGTTGGATGCCCATTATGCCGGCCTGATCACGTCACCCACGGAGAGCATTGGGGCCAACTGGTCACGGCGGGGCTGGCTGCGGGGACGCCTGCGCGCCTTCTTCGCGGATGCGATGCCCATGCAGTATGATGGGCTGGTGGAGACGCTGGCCAACTGGCCGGCGGACCTGATCGTTAGTGATCCGGCCATCTGGACGCCTTACATGATCCTGGCGGAGACGCACCGGATACCCGTGGTCATTGTCTCCTATGTGTTGGGCAACAACCTGGCCGGGCCGGGGATTCCGCCCATGGGGATGGGTTTGCGCCCCCCGCGCCATTTCCTGGAGCAACTGTACAATCGCGCGGCGGCGCAAGTGATGGCGTGGTACATGGGCGAAGTGCGGCGTCCGGCGAATGCGTTTCGGCGGGGTTTTGGCCTGCCTTCCGTGCGCGGGCCGGTGATTCAGTTGGGTGAGAAGTTGCCGTTGTTTATTGTGCCGGCATCTTCCGAACTGGATTTTTGCCGGCAAGACCGCCCCGGCAACGCCCACTACGTCGGACCGCTCACCTGGTATCCACCGCGCCCCCCGACACCCTGGCTCGACGACCTCCCACACGACCACCCCTGGGTCCATGCCACCGAAGGCACCATCCACTTCCACGACCCCGTCGTCCTCAAAACCACCGCCGCCGCCCTGGCCAATCAGCCCGCCACCGCTATCATCACCACGGGCGGCAATCGGGAGCCGGACGAGGCCGGCCTGGTTGGATTGGCGGACAACGTGAAAGTAGCCCGCTGGATCAACCACAGCGAACTACTGCCGCGCATTGACTTGCTCGTTTGCACCGCCGGCTCCGGCGTCATGCTGGCGGCCCTGTATGAAGGCGTGCCCATCATTGCCGTACCCACGGAGTGGGACCACGTGGACAACGCGCAGCGCCTTGCCTATACTGGCGCGGGCATTCTGCTGCCGCGCAAGCAGTGCCACCCGGAACGGCTGCGCCAGGAGATATTCCGCGTATTGCAAACATCCGCCTACCGCGAAAACGCCGCCCGCGTCGGCGCCGGCCTGCGTGAACTGGGCGGCGCGGAACGTGCCGCGGACCTCATCGAAGGCATTTTGTAGCGCGAGACCAGGAGCAACCCAGTGGCGAAAATCCTCTTTATCACCCTGTCCTACCCCGGCTGCCTGCATGTGAACATGGCCGTGGCTCATGCCATGTCCAGACGCGGGCACGAGATCGCCTTTTACACCAATGAGCCGGGCCGCGCGCGCGTGGAGGCGTCCGGCTTCACTTGTTTCAGCTTTGACCCGGCGCTGCAAGCCGGCTTCGACCACATGGTGGTGTCAGACGACGTCATGGGCGGCACGATAGGACGTATGCTCCGCTTCCGCCAATACATGCGCCGCGCATTTGTGGACCCCATCCCGCGGCAGGTAGCGGGCCTGGAGGCGGTCCTGCGCGATTGGCCTGCCGATCTGGTTTCCTGCGATCCCGGCATTTGGGGATCATTCCTGATCCTGGCGGAGAAACGCCCCGACCTACCCATGATTTTGTTGTCGTACATTGCCGGCAGCACCGTTCCCGGACCCGATGCGCCCCCTCTGGGATTAGGCATGGCTCCGCCGCAAAATTGGCGCAGTCGTCTCGCCGCCTGGGCCGGCACGGTCGTCCTCAACTGGTACATGTCCGACGTGCGCCGCGCTGCCGGCAAAATGCGCCAGCAGTATGGATTACCTCCCTTCCACGGCCCCGTCATCCAACTGGCGCACGACCTGCCCCTTTTCATCATCCCCAGTTGCCCCGAATTTGACTACAACCGCGGCGACTTGCCCGCCAGCGTCCACTATGTCGGCCCCTTGAGCTGGTTTCCGCCCGTGGCTCCCCCCGCGTGGCTGGCGCGACTCCCCCGCGACCGCCCCTGGATACACGTCACGGAAGCATCCGAAGCCGGGCAAGACCCCGTGGTTATCCGCGCCGTCATCACCGCCCTGGCCGACCTGCCCGTTCAGGTCATCTTCACGACGGTGGGCACACGCCAACCGACGGAAATGGATCTCGGCCCGCTGCCTCCCAACGTCGTCGGCGCGGACTGGATCAACTACAGTGACCTGCTGCCGCTGGTGGACATGGTGGTGTGTACCGGTGGCTCTGGCACCATCCTGGCTTCTTTGCAACAGGGCGTGCCGGTGATCGCCATCCCCACCTGGGATCATGGAGACAACGCGCAGCGCCTGGTGCAGGTGGGCGCGGGCATCCGCCTGGATTCGGCCCGGTTCACGCCCGCGGACGTTCGCCAGGCGGTGCAGCGCATACTTGATGACCCGTCCTACCGCGAAAACGCCCGCCGCATGTCATCCTATCTCAGCCGGCGCGGCGGTGCGGCGCGGGCGGCGGACTTAATCGAAGGCGTGCTGGCCGACCGCCAGACAGTGTGACGCGCCTCACAAATGATCAGGGGTAAGCGTTCAGACCCCAGGATTGGTTCATTCTGCAAGAATGGACCAATCTGCGTAACTACCGGGCCAGATTGGCCCCATTTCACTATCAGGAAAGGCACATGAGCGAGAAATTCAACGTGATGCTGATTGTCATTGACGCCCTACGCGCCGATCATCTGGGCTGCTATGGCTATTCCCACGCTACCAGCCCGACGCTGGACGCACTGGCGGCGGATGGCGTCTTGGGGGAGAATCTGTTTGCGCCCGCTATTCCCACGCAGCCCTCCTTCACCACTCTCTACACGGGACAGCATCCGCTCACCCACGGCGTTATCGCGCATGGGGGCGAGGCGATGCTTGCGCCAACCGCGCCCAGTCTGGCGGAGCATTTTTTGCACGGAGGCTACCACACCTGCGCCGTGGATAATCTTTGGCGGGCGCGTCCCTGGTTTGGGCGCGGGTTTGTGGATTACCTGGACCCCAGCCTGAAGCATACGCTCCCGGTGGCCGTCACCTGCGAAGAGATGAACGACAGCATCATCAAGTGGCTGCGCGTTTTTGGCGCGGACCCGTTCTTCATGCTGATCCATTACTGGGATCCCCATTATCCGTTGTTGCCGCCGCCGCAATATCGCGGGCGGTTTTATGATGGGCGGAATCCCACGGATCGCGGCAATCACTCGCTGGACAGGTGGTGGCAGCATCCGGTGGGTCTGCTGGCGCGGAATACGTGGCTGCGGACCCCCGCCGGGCGCATCACGGATGCCGACTACGTGCGCGCCCTCTATGATCAGGAGATTCGTTATGTAGATGATGGGGTGAGCAGCTTGATGCAGGCTCTGGAGGAGATGGGGCTGTCGCAGCGCACGCTGGTGCTGATTATGGCGGACCACGGGGCCAGCATGACGGAGCATGACATCTTCTTTGAGCATTATGGCCTTTATGATGCCACGACGCATGTGCCTTTGATTGTGCGCTGGCCGGGGCATTTGCCCGCCGGTCGGCGGCTGCCACATCTGCTGCGCGCCAATGACGTAGCCCCGACGTTGTTGGAAGCGGTGGGATTGCCGGCAGCGAGAGGGATGGAGGGAACGAGTTTCTGGCCGCTGCTGACCGGAGAGAGTGACGAGGGCGGCCATGATTGGGTGATCAGCCTGGAATGTAGCTGGCAGGCGAGTTGGAGTTTGCGCACGCGGGAGCATAAGTTGATTCTGAATCGGGAGTTGGATCCATGCCGGCATTTCTGGCCCTCCCGCGAACTCTACAACCTGCAAAAAGACCCCCTGGAAACACACGACCTGGCGCAGACGGAAACCCACCTTGCCGACGACATGACAGCCCAGTTGGAAGCGTGGATCGCGGCAGGCGCGGCGGCTGCCGGGCTGCCCGGAGACCCGGTTGCCGCACAAGGGATTACCCTGGGTCGGCGCGGCTGACCGCACCGCGCGCCAGACCGGACGTGGAGGTGACTTTGATGAGCGAAACAGACCTGATGGCCGTCGTGCGCGACTATCTGGCGGCCATGGAAAATCGGGATATGGAAGCGTGCCTGGCATTCTTCACCGACGACGCGGAAATTGATTTTCAGGAAGGGCGCTTTGTGGGGCAGGAGGGCGTGCGCGAATGGCACGAAGATCGCTTCCTGGCCGACCTGCGCCTGTTGGAAATTGAGGAGATGCGCCGGGAAGAGACGGACCGGGTGGTGGTGGACGTGGTGGTTGCGTCGGAGGCGCTGCGTGTCTGGCGCATGGACCGCCTGGCCGGGACGGTGACGTTCGCGTTCCGCGGCGACAAGATTCAAGAAGCGACGTTTGGCCTGCGCATGTACAACGAAGGGCTGTGGCAGGTTTGAGAAGCGGTTGATAACCAACGGGAACCCATGAATAACCAGGAATTGACGCACTATCAACGGTATCGCGGGTATCTGTTCGTGACACAGTATTCGTGCAAGGTGTTCGCGGATTTGGCGCGCCTGTTGTGGCGGGCGCGGCGGGGGGAGCCGTCCCGTCCGGGGGAGGCCCTGGGCGAGTCAGGGCCGGGAGCGTCGCCAGAAATTATGCCGCCGCTGCGAGCGGAGGATTTTCGCCAGGTAAACGAGGCGGGTTTTGGCGAACGCTGGAATACGTGGTTGTGGTCTATGGTCTGGTGGAAGGGGCGGTTATATGCCGGCACAAACCGTGCCTACCCCTGCGTCGAATACTTCAACGTGCACACCGTCGTGCCCCGCTTCCAGCGGTATCCCCCTCGCCTCGATCCCGACCTTGCCGTCGGCGACTGTACCCCCTCCCCCTACGATCTCCCCCTGCAAGCCGAAATCTGGTGCTACGCTCCCGCAGCTCACCAATGGCAGCGCATCTTCCAGTCACCGCGCAGCGTCCCCCTTCCTCACCTGCCCGGCAAAACCATTGCCCGCGACCTCGGCTTTCGCAACATGCTTCTGTACACCGAACCGGACGGCACGGAAGCCCTCTACGTGGCCGGCGTGAGTACGCGCGCCGTGGACGCCCTGCTGCCGCCGCCCCGCCTGCTGCGTTCGACCGATGGCCGGCAATTCACGGAAGTCCCATGCCGGCCGGGCACCGTCCTCGGAGACATAAGCGGCGTCTCCTACCGCACCATGACGCGCTACAAGGATCGCTTCTACGTCATTGCCGGCGTCCTGTATGGTGACGGCGTCCTCCTGGAAGCCGACCATCCCGCCCTGGGCAACAACGCCTTTCGCCAGGTGTCGCCGCCCGGTATGCGAATTTTCGAGATGGTTCCCTTCAATGGCTGGCTTTACCTGGGATTGCGCGACCCCCTGCATGGCTACTCCGTCGTGAAGACAAAGGCGGAAGGGGCGCCGCCGTATCGGTTCGAGACCGTCATTCCGCCGGGCTGTTTCCGCCATATCACGCGCAGCGGCAGCGTGGTGTGCATGGCCGTTTTCCGCGATGCCCTCTACGTGGGCACGGACGCCCCCGCCGAATTGCTCCGTATCTTTCCCGACGACGAGTGGGAGCTGATCTGCGGACGCGCTCGCGGCACGCCACGGGGTCGCAAAGCGCCCATCAGCGGCCTGGGAGATGGCCTGGGGTATCCCCTGAACCGCGTCTTTCAACGGATGCAGGTCCACAATGGCTGGTTATACCTGGCCGCCGTCAACTTCTCCACCAAGTTCCGCCGTCTGTCGCGGTTGGGCCGCTTCTTTGACGAGCGCGCGGGTTTTGGCCTTTATGCCACGCAAGATGGCGTCCATTTCCTACCGGTTACGGTTGACGGATTGGGCGATTCGTGCAACTATAACGCGCGCACGCTGACGCCCACGCCTTTTGGCATGTTTTTGGGAGCCATCAACGAGTATGAGGGGGCGAAGGTGTATTTGGGAGATGGATAAGGCGTGCCGTGGATGGAGGATTTTGCTTATGCGACGCACGCTTTATGGTCTGATTGTACTCATTCTGTTTTCCTTTTGCCTGACGCGGTCATTTATGCCGGCATCCGCCGCCCCCCAACTCCAACTCACCCCGGACCTTCCCTCCGGGCAGTATGTGGGGACGCCCGTGACCTGGAGCGTGGCGACGGACGAGACGGACCCGGTTGATTTTGCCCTCATCGTCACGCCGCCCGGCGCGCCGCCGCGGATCGTTTATGACTTCACCACGCGGCGCACGTTTGGCTGGACGGCCCTGGCGGATGGCTTGTGGCATGTGCGCGTGATGATGCGTAATTTGCGGACAGGCGAACTGACCTCGGCCTCCGTTGATTATGAGATCATGCCGAGGGCGGTGGCGGCGCCCGTGGTCACGCCCACGGATAATGCTTTGATTGCCCTCTACAGCGCCCCTTCCTGCGCGATAGGGAAGCAGATGCGCCTGCTCTTTCGTCCGGTGGCCGGCGGCGCGGAAACGATCATCCCCCCGCGTGCGTGTGCCCTGGACCAGAGCATGAATTTTTATGTTGCCGGCATTCTTCCCCAAACTCCCTATATCGTTGTACACCAGATTCTCGACGCCAATGGCAACTACCTGAGCAGCGGCCCTCCGCGCTACTTCACCAGCGGCGCAGTCTCCCTGCCCCTTCCCGATAGCGTTGTCCTCCACCCCCCAGACGCCGCGACCAGCCTGGCCGAAGACATCCTGCTCCACTCCCCCGCCGCGTCTGTGCCCGAATTCCCCGGCATTGTTCCCTTTGCCACGGACCTCTACGGTCGCCCCATTTGGTACTACGAAAAACCGGCCCCCTTTTCCATGACCTTGTTTCAGATCACGCCCGAAGTCACCCTCTTTGCCTCTCGTGGCGGCAACGACAACGCGCGCGCCATCTACTGGATGGAAATAGACGTGGCCGGCAACATCGTGCGCGAAACCAACGTCCACAGCCTCAACATGAAACTGGCCGCGCTGGGCTATCCGCCCATGAGTGGTTTCCACCATGATTCGCGCCGCCTGCCCAACGGCTACACCGCGATTCTGGGCATCAGTGAACGACTGTTGTACGATGTGCAAGGGACCGGATGGGTGGATATACTGGGGGACTATGTACTCGTTTTAGATGAGCAAATGAACCTGGTTTGGGTTTGGGATTCGTTTGACCACCTGGATGTCGAGCGCCGGGCCGTGCTAGACGAAAAATGCCTGCAGACGGATGATTGGTGCGTGCCCCTTTACCTGGCGGACGAGGCCAATGACTGGCTGCACACCAACACCGTTGCCTATTCTCCCGCGGACCACAACCTGATCCTGTCGCTTCGCAATCAGGATTGGGTGGTGAAAATTGACTATCAGGACGGTCTGGGAAGCGGAGACGTGATCTGGCGGCTGGGCAACGAAGGTGATTTTACGCTTCTGGGCGGAGGTGACGATCCCTGGCCCTGGTTCAGCCACGCGCATGACACAGTCTTGCTGCCGGATGGCGTCATGCTCCTTTATGACAATGGCAATACGCGCTGTGAGCTGGATGGCCTTTGCTACAGTCGCGGTCAGGCCTATCAACTAGACGAGGCGAACCTCACGGCTACGTTGTTCGTGAATGTTGATCTGGGGGAGTATGCCAAAGGGTTTGGCAGCGCGCAGCGGCTGCACAACGGTGATTACGCTTTTTTGTCGGGCACGCTGGTGCAGCATCCCGCTCATGCGGTCGCTACGGAACGGTCGGTGGATGGCCAGGAGACATTTGCCATCTGGGTACAGACGCCGCTCTACCGCACCTTTCGTTTGCCATCCTTCTACCCGAATCCGTAACGACTAACGCGCTCTGGAGATTGGACCAATTTCACCGGAGAAAATTGGTCCAATCCGTTACCTTAATCCTATGAACGGACTTGTTCGTTCAAATCCCGAAAATTGAGGGTTTGCTTATGCGACGTAAAATTCTGGGCTTGATAGTCGCCTTATTGTCCTGCATGGGTGTGGCGACCATGCGGACAGCCTCCGCGCTGCCACTTCTGCAACTCACCCCTGATATTCCCTCCGGCCAATACGTAGGCACGGACATCACCTGGATCGTCGCCACGGATGAGGTGGACCCCGTCGATTTTGCTCTTTCCATCACGGCCCCCGACCAGTCGCCGCGCCTGATGTACGATTACACGCCCGAAACCGCCTTCGCCTGGACGCCCATTGACGACGGCCTGTATACGTTTCAGGTGACCATGCGCAACCTGAATACGGGGGAAGTGACCACAACGACCGCGGATTTCGACATTTCGCCGCGCGCGGTGGCGTCGCCCGTCGTCACGGCCACGGGCAACACACTGCTGGCCTTGTACAGCGCGCCCGCCTGCGCGCCAGGGGAACAAATGCGCGTGGTTTTCCGCGATGCCGCCGGTGGCTACCCCACGGTTATTCCCCTGCGTCCCTGTCTCAATGGGCGCAGTATGAATTTCTATATTGCCGGCATGAAACCCCAAACCACCTACTACATCATCAACCAACGCTTCGACGCCAACGGCGGCTACCTCGGCAGCAGTCCCCTGCGCGCCTTCACCACCGGCACAGTCCCGCTCAACTTGCCCACGCGCCAGGTCACCAACCCCAGCGACCCACTCACCAGCGGCACGGAAGACCTGATCTTCCACTCGCCTGTCCTCATGGCCCCCAACTGGCCGAACGCCCCGTTCGCCACGGACATGGCCGGGCGCATTATCTGGTACAACGACAAAATCAGCCCCAATTACGCCAACGTTTTCCGCATGACGTCGGAGGGCACGATACTCCAGGACATCGGGGATGGCCTGCTACGTAGCAAAGTGTGGCAAGAAGTAGACCTGGCCGGCAATGTTGTGCGCCAGACCAGCGCCTACAGCATGAACAGGCAGTTGGCCGACCTCGGCTTTCCCCCCATGGGCGTCTTCCACCACGATTCCCGCCGCCTGCCCAACGGCTACACGGCGGTGCTGGCGACGACCGAACGGCTGATGACGGACGTGCAAGAGCCGGGGGAGGTGGACATCCTGGGGGATTATGTCCTGGTGCTGGATGAAAACATGCAACTGGTGTGGGTATGGGATAGCTTTGCCCACCTGGACGTGTACCGCAAGGCGATTCTGGACGAGAAATGCCACGCAGTTGACCCCTGGTGCCTGCCGCTTGACCTGGCGGATGTGGCAAACGACTGGTTGCACATCAACTCCATTGATTACACCCCCGCCGACCACAACCTGATTTTGTCCGTTCGTCATCAGGATTGGGTGGTAAAGCTCGATTACCAGGATGGCGCGGGCAGCGGCGCGGTGGTCTGGCGCTTGGGCGACGAGGGGGATTTTGCCCTGGTCGGCGCGGACGGGGAGCCGTGGCCGTGGCTGTCTCACTCGCACGATGCCAGCCTCATCGCGCCGAACACGTACATTGTCTACGATAACGGCAACACCCGCTGCGACGTGGGCGGCGACTGCACCAGCCGGGGGCAGGTGTACACGTTGAACGAGGCGACGATGACGGCCACGCTGGTGCGCAACCTGGACCTGGGCTACTATGCCAATGGGTTTGGTACGGCGCAGCGGCTGACCAATGGCAATTACGCCTTTACCTCCGGGACGCTGTCGCTGGTGGCGCCGACGCAGGGCGTGATGAGCGAAGTGACGCCGGATGGCGTGGAGACGTACGCTATATTGGTGAACACGCCGCTCTACCGCGCCTACCGTATGCCTGACCTGTACACCTTCAGCGGCGCAATTACGTTGAGCGAAGACGATTAGGGCGCATCCCTCAATTCCAATGTCAGATTGGTTCATTCTCCAAGAATGAACCAATCTTGGGGGTAATTGAATTCCGACGCGCACTTCGTCATCAGCTTCCGGGAAGGCGGTCGTGAATCGTTGCCTGCTTTATTGCACGGTGAGGGCGGCAAGTGCCGGCAAAAAAACCGCCTCATACAACCCATCACGATCCGCCGGCGTGCTGATCAACAGCACCACATACGCATACCCGGCATCATCCGTCACGGCAATGTCCACCGGCAGCCCCTGCACATCTCCCCCGTACAACGACCACACCCGCGCCCCATCATCATACGTGTCGCGCGGCTGCGCTACGTCCTCCAGCCCTAACTGACCCGCCAGCAGCGTCAGCAATGCCTCGCTGTTTAAGCCCGGCGCGGCCTGGAGCACCAACGCCGTTTGGTCCAGGGCATTTTGCCCACGGCCAAACGCGCCGTTGCCCAAATCCTGCCAGCCCTCCGGGACGATGCCCTCAATGGTGGCAAGGCCGTACACGTCCACCGTAAACGGCACGAGCGTGATGGCTTCCTGCGCCCCGCCCGCGCCGACGATGAAGGCGGGCGCGCCCAGGTCGGCGATGCAGGTGTCGTTTGGCGATTGAGCGGGATCATCCACGAAGGCCAGGACCATCTCGCGGGGGCAGTCGCCGGAAAGGCTGACGCCGTGCCCCATGCCGGGGAACCCGAAGAAGAAGCTGTGGCTCAGGTCTTGCTGCGCCATTTGCCCCCAGGCGGGCGGGGTGATGGGGTCGTATTCGCCGGAAAGGATGAGGGTGGGGATGTCGCTGTGGACGGGTTGGTTCTCGATGCTGCCGGCATTGCCGGCATTCCACATCGCGCACACCTCCTGAGCCAATTCACCCGTACCGATGCTCTCTTGCACAAACGCGGTCAGCTCCGGGAAATCCGGCGGTGGTTCGGGGGTGATGGGCTGGCTGAAGGCAATTTCCTCGTGGCATTGGACGGAATACTGCATCCCGATGCTGAAGAATTCGTTGGCGGCGAGAAAGGAGGAGAGGAGGGTGCTGAGGTCAGTGTAAATGCCGGCATCTACATCCCCCACCAGTTGCGGCAACAGCGGAATCACCTCCGTCTGGTACAACGACTGAAAGATCACGCCCAGTAAATCCTGTCCATTCACCGTCGCCTCGTATCGCTTCTGCGTAAAAATATCCGTCACCGGAACTGAGATCGGCTGCGCGTCTAGCCGTGCCACCAGATCAAACAGCGTCCCGCGCAAATCCGGGAAAGCCGTCGCGCACGCTGTATTCGTCGTGCAGCCGGCAAGGAACACCCGCAGCGCCCGCGCGAAGTTCTCCCCCGTCTCCGTCGTCAGGTCCACTTGCAGTGGATACGTCGAATCCAGAATAACGCTACGAATCCCCTCCGGGAAGTCGCGCATGGTCGTCAACGCCAGCCGCGTGCCATAGGAAACACCCAGCAGGTTCCACTGTTCGTACCCCAACGCGCGGCGCAGATCGTCCAGGTCCGCCGCGCTGGCCGCGCTGTTGTATGCCGCCAGATTGGCCCCTTCCTGCACCAACCGCGCGTGGCATTCGTCCAGGGCGGCCATCACCTGCGCCGCTTCCTCCGCCGGCGTGGGATTCTCCGCCAATGTGTCAAAAACCAACTGTGTATATTCCGGGCAGGCCAACGACGGCTGCGAATAGCCCGTTCCTCGCTGGTCGAACATCACCAAATCCCGCTTTGCCAGCAACGGCGCAAACCGTTCCTCAAAAACCAGCGGCAGCGCCTCCAGCGCGTCCCCGCCCGGTCCGCCCTCCAGGTAGACAATCGGATCGGGGGCCGGATTAGGGCTGTCGCTGGCGAAAACGGCGTACTGGATGACGATCTGGTTGCCATCTGGTTGGGCGCGGTCTTCGGGGACGGTGATTGTGCCGCAGCGGACCTGGCGCGGCTGCGGCAGGTCGAATGGGCAGGCGGTTGTCTCGGTTTGTGGCGCGGTCACCGCGGTGGGCGCGGGCGTTTCGGTGGGAACCGGCGTGTTCGTGGGCGCGGGGGTGTCGGTGGGGATGACGGTGGGGGTGGAAGATGCCGGCATTTCCGTCATCGGCGCACTCGTGGGCGGAATTGACGTGGGTGTGGGCGTACTCTGTTGGCAAGCCGCCAGCAGCAAGCCCAACCAAACCACCATCCAAAAGCCGGTCATTTTTTGTATAAAACGAGTCATCAGTTGCTCCTTCGTAAATAATCTTCCCGGAAGCTTCATCACGGATGATGGCCCTCGGGAGTAGCTTCCGGGAAGATGTTCTCATTGATGGGGGTGCGCCGCGGCGCATGAAGTCTCCTTCGAAAATAATCTTCCCGGAAGCTCAGTCACGGATGATGGGCCTGGGTAACAGCTTCCGGGAAGGTGTAGGGCGATTTTCCAAAGGGTGTGTTTCATTTCAGTTGACTACTGTTTGTTGTAGGACAATTCGCCGAATTGTCCTCCGCCGTGAAGGGACAATTTAGGCAAATTGTCCTACGGCGCGGGCAGCCTGAGCAACCTGTTTGAAAACACACCCTTTGGGCAATCGGGCTACGACCCACATAATCCGCCACCGTCCGCCACAACCAGACGCTGGCCGATGGCGTATGCGCCAATAGCCCATGGACGGTTGATTCCCACTCGTTTTCATGACGCATACAATCTCCATTTCGCAGCCGTTGGCGATATTGAAATGCCCATTCGTGACGATTTGCGCCATTCGCGCCCCCGCATTACCCTTCGCGCCAGAGTTGTTGCATCTCCGGCGACCGCGCCAGCAGGTCGTCCAGCGTGCCCACGGCCTCCACCCGACCATCTTTGAGGACGATGATCTGGTCCGCCTGGCGCAGCGCCGGACGGCGGTGAGAGATGACCAGGCACGTCGGGCGTTCGCCGGGGGCGGTCCCCGCCAGCAGCCGATCCCATAATTTTTGCTCTGTTTCTATGTCCAGGGCGCTGGAAAGGTCGTCGAAGACGAGCAGTTCCGGCTGGCGCACGAACATGCGCGCCGCCGCGGCGCGCTGGATTTGCCCGCCGGAAAGGCGCACGCCACGCGGCCCGACCAATGTGTCCAGGCCGTGTTCCATGTGCGCCACGTCTTGCTCCATCACCGCCTGGGCAATGGCCCCGTCCAACGAGACTTGCGCTGCCGGCATTCCCATGAGAATGTTCTGCCGCAAACTGTCGCTAAACAGGCGCGGAACCTGCCCGGTGTAGGCGCAGCGGGGCGGCGTAAAGAAGCTGGCGGGGTCGGTGATGGGTGTATCGTTCCAAGTGATGTGACCGGATTGTGCCGGCAACATACCCAGCAGCACCTTCAATAACGTCGTCTTGCCGCTGCCAATCCGCCCCGTGATCACCGTGAACGAACCGCGCGCCAGCGTCAAGTCCACCCCGCGCACCCCATTCTCCGACTTGGGATAAAGGTACGTCAGGTCGCGTGCCGTCAACGTACGCAGACGGTCCGCCGCCGTGCGCCTGGGCGCCTCCGGTTCCGGCAGCCGCCCATCCATATAAATGGGATGGTGCGCCACCACCGCGCCCGAGGGCAGCCCCTGCATCATGGCGTCCAACCGCTCCGTGGAGACGCTGACCTGTTTGTATCGCGTGACGACGCTGCCGGCAATACGCATCGTCTGCGTCATCGGCCAGATATACGCCGCGAATAGGGCAAAATCCCCAATCGTGAATGTGCCCGCGGCCATCCCCCCCGCCGCCAGCAGCAAAATCAGCCCCATGCCCACGTCAATCGTGCCGTTGCTCAACGCTTCCACGGTGCGGTCCAGCAGTTGGTCCTTGATCATCGCCTGGCGACGGTCGTCGTTGAGGGCGCGGAAGTGGGCGATGATGCGCTCTTCCGCGTCCGCCACTTTGATCGCTTGCGTGGCATTAAACATGTCGGCGATGATGCCGGTGACGCGCGTGGTGGCGGCGCGGCTGGCGATGCGGTACTTGCGCGCCCGTTCCCCTAGCTGCCGCGCCACGGCTACGACGATGGCCAGGGGGACGAATGTCCCCAGCGTGACCAGGGGGTTGATGCTCATCATAATGGTCAGGGCAATGCTCGCGGAGACGCCGTAGCCGATGACGTCGTCTATGACGACGATGGCTTGCAGCATCAGTTCTGGGTCGTCGCGCAGGGTGCTCATGACTTCGCCGGAGGACATGCGGTTGCCGTCTGGTTTGTGTGGGAGGGGGGTGGATGCCGGCATTTCCCACACCCGCGCGAACATATTCCGAATCAACAGCGCCATGCAATGAAACTCGAAATTGATATACGCCAGCGCCGCCGCCGCCAGCGCCCCCGCCACCACCAGCGCGTGCCCCACCTGCCCCGCGACCACCTGCCCCACCGTCAACGCCAGCCCCGCATCCCCCGTCAAATAGTTGAAATACGCCCGCAGCAGCAGCCCCAAAACCGCCTGCGTAGACGCATGGATCGTAAACGTCACCACATCCGCCACATAATACCGCGGACGAAACTTGATCAATTCCCAATAATACTGATACGGTTTCATAAGCAACATCCATTAACCATTCACCCGTTCCCCCATTCACCCGGCAACCGCACTTCCCGCTGTTCCTTCTTCCAGCCCTGTTTGCAGCAGCCTATAAAAACGAGAAGCCCGATCGCCCGCCAACGCCGCCCGCTTTCCATGTTCCACCACCACCCCATCTTCCAGGATCATGATCTCGTCCGCCCGCTGAACCGTGCCCAACCGGTGCGCCACAATAATGGCTGTGCGCTCCCGCAGCAGGTTGTCAATGGCCCGTTCAATCAACTGCTCCGTGGCCGGGTCCAAACGTGATGATGCCTCGTCTAAGACGACCAGCCCCGGATCGCGCAAAAACACGCGCGCAAACGCCAGCAATTGCGCCTGCCCCGCCGAGACGCTGCTGCCGCCCGCCAATTGTGTGTCCAGACCCGACGGCATTTCCGCCAGCCAATCCCCCAGCCCCACATCCCGCACCACCGCCGCAATCCGCGCATCCGGGATTGTCTCGTCAAACAACGTCAGATTCTC
Organism: Ardenticatenales bacterium; assembly: GCA_020634515.1. Classification (NCBI taxonomy): domain Bacteria; kingdom Bacillati; phylum Chloroflexota; class Ardenticatenia; order Ardenticatenales; species Ardenticatenales bacterium. The sequence goes on from JACKBL010000002.1 coordinate 319,798, forward strand.
GCGCACGCTGGCGTGGAACAACTCCACATCCTGCGTCACCATGCCAATGCGCCCCCGCAGCTCCGCCTGCGTCGCCTGCCGTGCATCCACCCCATTCAGGCGGATCGCCCCACTCACCGGGTCATAAAAGCGAAACAGCAGTTTCGTCAGCGTGGACTTGCCGCTGCCTGTGCGTCCCAACAGGCCCAACACCTGGCCCGGAGCCAGATCGAAACTCACGTCCGCCAGCACCGCCTGCTCCGGATCATCCGCATAATGGAAGTTGACGCGCTCAAACGTCACCCCCAGCGCGCCCGCGGCCAACGCTGCGCCCGGACCATCCCGGATGGTGGGTTGTTGCCGCAACAGGTCGGCAATACGATTCATACTCGCCGCCGCCTGCTGCAAATCCTCCACCTGCCGCAAAATCTCCCACAACGGCCCCTTGATCACGTCAATGTAATAGAAGATGACGTAGAGGCTGCCAATTGTCAGCGCCCCGTTGCGAAACAGCGTCGCGCCCACGATGTGCGCGCTGACGTAGGCCATCGTGAAGACCGTAATGGGCAGCGTGATCACGAATATGTTCAGGCGCATGGCGTGGCGCATGCGCAGCCAGCGGTTGCGCGACAGGTGATGCAGTTGTCCCATGACGTAATCCACCGCCCCATTGCCGCGAATATCCTCCGTGCCGTTGAGCCACTCCTCCAGCGCCCCGAACAGGTCCGCTTCACTTTGCCGCAGCCCCTCCCAGCGCGGCACGATCCGTCGGTTCAGATACCGCAGGTACACCGCCGCCGCCCCGCTGATCAGGGTGATCGCCAGCCCCAGCGCCCAATTCAGCGCCCACAACAGCGTCAGCACGCCTACCAGCAGCAGCAGATTGCTCAACAGGCGAATGACCAGCCGCGAGAAGAAGTTCGCCAGCTTGTTCACGTCTCCATCCACTCGTTGGATTAGCTCTCCTGGCTTGTGTACTTTGTGGAAGCGCATGTCCAGCTTCAGGCAGTGCAGCGCCAGGTCTGCCCGCAGCGCGTTGGTAGCCGTCCAGGCCACGTTTTCCCCGACGTAGGTGGCGATGATGTTCACGATTTGTCGTAGTATGGCCACGGTCATGAAAATGCCGGCAGCGCCCAACAGTTGCCGCAAACCCGCCCCCGTCTGCGCGGCGTCGATGAAATACCGCACCAACTGCGGATTTGCCAACTGCAAGCCGATGCCGCCCACCAGCAGCAGCGCCAGCAGCGCCACCCGCCCCCGCTGCGGCCGCAAATACGTCCCCAACAACGCCCCATACACGCGCCATCCCGCCCCCTTTCGCCCATCATCTTCCGCCTTCATCCTTCCGCCCTCATCCTTCATCCTTTTACCTTCATCCCTCGGCCTTCTTTCATCTCTATTACCTGGTCCGCCAGCCGCAGCGCCGCCGGTCGGTGCGACACCGCCAGGACGGTCGCTTCCGGCGCGCCGGTCCGCAGTCGCCGCCACAATTCCTGCTCCGTCTCCACGTCCAGGGCGCTGGAGAGGTCGTCAAAGACGAGCAACTCCGGCTGGCGCACGAACATGCGCGCCGCTGCCGTCCGCTGCACCTGCCCCCCGGACAATTTCACGCCGCGCGGCCCGACCACCGTGTCCAGGCCCTGTTCCAGGCGGGGCGCGTCTGCTTCCAAGACGCCGGCGTAAATGGCCGCGTCTAATGCCTCCGCCCCCAGCGGCAGCCCCAGCAGCACGTTGTCCCGCAGCGATTGGCTGAACAGGCGCGGGACCTGCGGCGTGTAGGCGCAGCGCGGAGGCACAAAGAACGCTGCCGCATCCGTCACCAACCGGTCGTTCCACCAGATTTCGCCGCTGTCGCGTGGCAGCAGCCCCAACAGCGCCCGCAGCAGGGTGCTTTTCCCTGCGCCGATCTCGCCTGTGATTACGGTCAGCGTGCCCCGCTCCAGGCGCAAATCCACGTCCACGATCCCCCGCCCTGTTCCCGGATGGCGGTAGGTCAGTCCGCGCGCGCGCAGGACGTCCAGCCGGTCGGCGGGGGCGCGCGGGGGCCGGGGGATGGCGGGGTAGCGGCCGTCGCTGTACACGGGGGTGGCTTCTATTAAGGTGGCGGCGCGTGGGTCGTCTTGTAGCGTTAGCAGCCGCTCCAGGGAGACGGATTGCGTTTTGGCGTCGGCCAGCATGCCGCCGGTATGGGAGGGGAAGCGGATGATAAACCAGAGATAGGTAATGAACAAGCTGAAGTCGCCGATGGTGAAAATGCCGGCACGAATCGCTCCCCCACTCAGCAACAAAACCACCCCCACGCCCAGATCAGACAGATTGCCCGCCGCCCAGGTGAGCAAATCTTGCAGCAGCCGCACCCGCAGTCCCGCCTTCCGCCGCGCCTCGTTTAACTCATGAAAATGAGCCAACACACCCGCGTCCGCATCCGCCACCTTCATCGCCTGCACCGCCCCAAACAACTCCCCCAGGAACGCCGTCACGCGGCTGCTCGCCTCCCGATCTTGCTGATAGGTACGCAGCAACCGTTCCCGCACCGCATTCGTCAGCAAGATCACGCCCAACAGTGGCAGCACCACCACCAGCGTGATCACGGCATTGATGCGCAGCATAATCACCACGGCAATCAGGGCGAACAGGGCGTGCCCCGCCACGTAAGGCAGCCACAGCGGGAAATCGGCAATCTCCCCCGTGTCGTGGTCCAGGCGGTTGAGCGCGTCGCCCGGTGGCGCGGGCAGCGGTAGCGCCGCCGGACGCCGTAACAGGCCTCGCAGCACGTTCTTTTGCAGCAGCGCCTTCTGCAAATAGAAAAAGGTGCGTCCGTAGTACTCGGCGGCGAAGTTAAGCGCCATGCGCCCCACTTCCCACCCAACATACAATCCCAGCAGCGTGCCCACGCTGAAGCGGGCCGCCGCCCCCCCCGTGAGGCCATCAAACACCTGCTGCACAATCAGCCCCGGCACCAGGCGGCTGCTGAAATACGCCACCAGCGTCACGCTATGCGCCAGATAAACGCGCCCACTATGCCGCGCCAGCCGCCAGAAAAACGCCGCAAATCCCATATCTTTCATTGCCAGGTCGCGCATAACATTCTCCTCGTCGCGTCCTCCCCATTCACCATTCAACCATTCAACGCAACTACTAACTCTCTCGTGGGCTGAGCTTGTCGAAGCCTGTGTCAGACCTATGTTGCCTTCGACAGGCTCAGGCAACGGGCTAAGTTGTTACATTGCCCCTTTATTTTCGCCGGAACGCCATTCCTGCGCGTGCAGCAGGCGGTAAAACCGGGACTGCGTATCCGCGGCCAGGGCGGCGCGGGGGCCAAACTCCGCCACCCGCCCCTCGCTGAGGATGAGGACCTGATCCGTGCGCTGGATCGTCGCCAGGCGGTGGGCGATGATGATGGCCGTGCGCCCCTGGATCAGGCGGCTGATCGCCCGATCCAGCCGCCGCTCCGTAGCCGGGTCCAGCCGCGACGACGCTTCATCGAGGATGATCAGGCCCGGGTCCTTGAGGAAGATGCGCGCAAAGGCCAGCAACTGCCCCTCCCCGGCAGACAGCCCTTTGCCCCCGGCGGCCACGGGCGTATCCAGTCCGTGCGGCAGCCCCGCCAGCCAATTCGCCAGCCCCAGTTCCGCCAACGCCGCCAGGATGCGCTCGTCGGAGATGGCGTGGTCGAAGAAGGTGACATTGTCCCGCACGGTGGCCGCGAACAACTGCACCTCCTGCGTCACCATGCCCACGCGCCCGCGCAAGTGGGAGAGGTCCAACTGGCGCAGGTCCGTCCCGTGCAGGCGGATCGTCCCCGCGTCCACATCGTAGAGGCGGAACAGCAGGCGGCCCAACGTCGTCTTGCCGCTGCCCGTGCGCCCCAGCAGCCCCAACACTTGCCCCGCCGCCAGATGAAAACGGACATCCGTCACCGTTGGCCGCGCTTCGTAGCCAAAGGTGACGCTGTCAAAGGTCACGGATAGCGGCCCCGGTGGCAGCCGCGCCGCGCCCGCGTTGGCGATGGCCGGGCGCAGGCGCAGGAATTCGCCGATGCGCTGCACGCCGGCCAGCGCCTCGTGCAGGCGTGTGACCTGGCGGCGGATTTCACTCAGGGGGGTTTCCAGTTGCGTGACGTAGGTGACGACGAGGAAGAGGCCGCCAATCGTCATCACGCCCTGGCGCAGCAGCACCGCGCCAATGACCAACACGGCGCAGAGGGTGAAGGTGTAGAGCAGGTAGGTGGCGGTGAAGATGGTTTCCGTCATCATGCTCGCCCGCCGCATTGTCAACAACACCTGGCGCGCCAGCTCGTAGAAGCGGCGCAGCAGGTAGGCGTCGCCGCCGTTGGCGTGTATGTCCTCCAGGCTGACGAACGCTTCTTCCAGGAAGCCGATCAAGGCAGCCTGCGCCTGCCGCGCCGCCGTCATCAGGCGCACGGAACGGCGCTGGATGCCGCGCAGGAAGCCCGCCAGCAGCAGGGCGTAGGCCGTGCCCACCAGCCCCACGCGCCAATCTTCGCGCCAGAGGAGGATGAGGATGCCCAGGGCCAGCAGGCCGTTGCCCCACACCTGCACCACCAGTTGGGAGAAGAAGGTCGCCAGGGTACTCACGTCGCCATCGACGCGCTCGATCAGTTCGCCGGGGGTGTGCGCGTTGTGGAAGGACATATCCAGGCGCAGGCAGTGGGCAGTGAGGTCGGCGCGCAGCCGGTTGGTGGCGCGCCAGCCCACGTCTTCGCTGACGTAGCTGGCGGCCGTTTGCAGCACTTGCTGCGCGGCGGCCAGGGCCAGGTAGGCGAGGGCGGCGCGGAGCAGGGCGCGCTGGCTGCCGCCGCCGGTGGCCGTGTCAATGAAGGCGCGCAGGATTTGCGGGTTGATGAGTTGGGCGGCAATGCCGCCGCCGAGGAGGAGGAACAAGAGCAGGGTGCGCGGCCACCAGGGGCGCAGGTAGGTTTTGAGGAGGGCGTAGGGCGTCATGGGGGTGTTCCGTTCTGAATAATGAATGGGGCGGCGCGCGCCGCCGGAAAATAAAAAAGGCCATGAACGGGCTGCTCATGGCCGGGGGCGGGGGGCGCGTCGGGTTGCGGCGGCGCGGGGGGCGGGGGCAAAAAAGCCACGAGCAGGCGGGCATTGCCGGGAGGCTGCCTGCGCATGGCGGAACTGGTCAGGGGACGGCATTCAGCCGCGCCGGAGGGGGGCGGCTGTGACCATGGGCTGCCAGGTTGGGGAGAATCGGGGATCAGGCGTGGCTGATGGATTCCTCACGGCGCGGGCGGCGGGCGGCAAAGGTAGCTGGTAGTATGACGAGGGCGCGTGTCATGTCGGAATCCTTTTGGAAAGACGTGGTTTGTAGTCGTCTGTTGCTGATTGCTTATTGGTGGGCAGTATAGGGGAGGCGGGGGGATTTGTCAACGGGGGGGCGCGCTTTGGGCAAAAACCCGGCTTTTCGTAAAAACCGGGTTTTTCAAGTTGCCAGTTTTTGCTGCACGCGCTCCAGGGCGGGGGGGGACGTGGCTGTTTGCATAAGGCGAACCCAGGCGCTGGAAGTTGGCAAGCGACTGTTGCAGCAGGGGCAGGGCCTCGGCCAACCGCGCCTGCTTTTCCAGTAGCAGCGCCAGGTTGAACAGGTCAATGCTCATGCCGGCAACGTCCCCAATCTGCCCGCCGATGTCAATCGCCTCCCGATAGAGGCGCTCCGCTTCCGCTTCGTTCCCTTCGGCTTTTTCCAGGTTGGCTAACTGTCCCAGGGAGGTGGCAATGCCGGCACGATTCCCCAATTCCCGCATCATCGCCAGGCTCTCCTCATACCGCCGCCGCGCCAGGTCCATCTCCCCCGTGGCCTGGGCTAACATGCCAAGATTGTGCAGGATGGTAGCTACGCTCTTTTTCTCCCCAAGCTGTTCAAAAATGCCCAGGACGCGCTCCAGTTCAGCGCGGGCTTTGTCCATTTGACCTGTCTGGTAAAAGTACGTAGCCAGATTGCCGGCGAAGGCCGCTTCTTCTCGCGCTGCCCCCTCCGCTTCCGCCGCCACCACCGCCTGCTCCAGCCGCTTCCGCCGTTACCCCCAATAGCCGCGCACGTCCAGGTAGTTGTCCAATGCCCACACAAACCGGCGCACCTGCGCCCAGACGCCCGCCGCGTGCGCGCGGTCCAGCGCCAGCAGCACATCCGCCCGCGCCCGCTCCAGCGCGTCATACGCCGCCGGTTCGGCGGCTTCGTGGGCAATGGCATACGCCAGATGCACGGTGCGGTACGGCAGGAGTAGTCCGATTTTCCAAATCGGACCGTACCGCCGCGCCATCACGGATGACAACAATCTCGAAGATTTTGGAATCTTGGCCGAGCAATAGGTTTCGCCAGACCTTCCAGGTTTCCAAACGGCGTAGGGCAATTCGGGGAAGGGTTTGGTACGGTAATGGTTGTCCGATTTTCCAAATCGGACAACAAGGGGGGTGTGCGATTTTCCCGTGCCTTGCTTTTACGCTTTGATACAGGTGATCTGGATTTCAGACAGGTTGATACTCGTGAAGCCACTCACACCACGCTGGGTGAGACGCCCGTTTTCATCATCGCGGCTCGCTGCTCCTGAGCGACATGGCCATGCTGCTGATTCTATTCTACCGTGGACCGGATCGCGTCACGGTTGTTCTCGTTTATCCCGATGCGCAATCTCTCGTTCCAGCAGGATGCTGGCCAGGCGATCCAGCGCTTCGCCGCTGATTTCTTGATATGTTCGCAGTGGCAGGCCGTTTAATTGCATAGAGACGAATTCGGGAGATCGTCGGTTGATATATTGTTCCGTTAAGATCACGTAATGAAACCAGTGTTTGTCGTGATAATTGGGGGCTCCTTCATGGGGCTGCATCGTCAGGATGGCTTCATGCAGTACCTGCCGCAGGCTTAAACCCCATTCCAGCCTGGTCTTGCCGCGATGGCACGACCTGTGATGATCTTCCACCAGGTACAACTGGGCAAGCGGATGGTCAGCCATTTCCAGCAGATTCGTCCACCTTCGCAGCGCCTTTCGCAGGGACTGCCGACTTAATATGACATCCAGTGATGAGTCATCCATATCTTCCCCCAATTCGTCAATGTGCTATGAAAATATGCTGTCTTTCTGCCGAATTTTTGCGCTTTTTATGCTTCAGATCAGCATATTTCGGACATGATTTGCTCTATACTTTTGCTCAATCAATGGAATTGCTCTGATTTTTCTTTAGCGTGGCTACCCGGCTCGTCCCATTTTCTTGCTTTCCCCGGCAGGTTGCAAGCCAGCAAGAGCGGCGCTTTGGAATATTGTGAGCAGTTGCGCAAGCTCGCAGATTATACCACTATTCAATATCTAGAAGGAGGTTGCTATGTGTTTTTACAAGTATTGGAGTCAATCAAGGCAGGTGCGGATTTTTCTGCTGCTGTTGCTGGTATTGGCGTTTACGCAGGTAACTTTGTCGCATGTATCGGCTGATCAGGTCGGTAGCAGTTTGCAACCAGATACCATTGTCTCCAGCGATGGGCTGGTTTTTTCGGCAGAGCAGTTTTTAGGTCAGGTGGATGGCGCTTCTTCGACGGCTTTTCAGCCCAGTTTTGTTGGACAGGGATCAACTGTTCCCGTTGCACCAACGGTGGACGATGACGTCAATGTAAACACGCCCCCGATGCTTGGTCCCCTTCCAGGATCGGTGATTGGGCCAGATGGGCGCACCAAAGTGACCGCAACGACCACCTATCCATACCGAGCTATCGCTTACCTCAGCGTGAAGTTTCCCAACGGCGGCACTTACGGCTGCTCTGGTTGGTTTATCGGTTCACGGACGGTGGCTACTGCCGGACATTGCGTTTATTATGCCTCCTACGGCGGTTGGGCAACAAGCGTAACCGCGTATCCGGGGAAAAATGGGAGCAGTAATCCATATGGAAGCTCAACCAAGTATCGCCTGTTCTCAGTTACCGGTTGGACGCAAAATGGAAACTGGGATTATGATTATGGCGCTATCCAACTCAATTCCGCTTTGGGTGATACCGTCGGTTGGTTTGGTTTCCGCTGGCAAAGCAGCAATACATTTTCTGGTTCTTACACAGTGACCGGCTATCCTGGCGACAAACCATATGGTACGATGTGGACTATGTCAGATAATCCTGGCATTCGGGGCGTCAACACTTACCATCTGTTCTATCAGATCGACACCTACGGTGGACAGAGTGGTTCCCCCGTATATCACAACTACAGCGCCAGTTGCAATCCCTGTTCGGTCGCTATTCATTCCTATGGCGTCGGTCAGAATCCGTACCCACAATACAACAGTGGGACCCGCATTCGCGAAGCGGTCTTCAACAACCTGCTTAGTTGGAAAAACTATCCCTATCCCTAACTAACCAGCGTTGGATTGGAATTATAGAGGTCTTGGCCCGGCTGTCGTTCACGGAGCCGGGCCAAGTCTTTTGTCGTTTGGGGCAAAGCCACAGATTTTGCAGTATATATATAGGATTCCAATATGCAAAGAACAAAAACGTTTCATCTATTGTTGCGCGTGGTGCTTCTGGGGGTAATCGGCTCCTACTTGTGGGGATGCAGCAGTAGCAGCGAACCACAGCCCGCTGCGCCACAATCAACCTCCCCAGCGGATCAGCCTTTGACGAATGAGGACATCGTGTCGCCGGCTAACGTTCAGATGAGCCAGGTGACGGGACGTGTACTTGATGCCGCAGGCACTCCTGTATTTGAAGCCCAGGTCTTTGCCGTGGGCATCGGTGCGCCAGAAATGATGGCGATTACGGATGAAAAGGGTGGTTACATCTGGGCATTGCCAACCGGCGTTTTCACCATGACGGCGCAGAAGGAAGGTTATGTCTCCCAGACCGAGGAAATCGAATTAGAAAACAGCGAGTCATTGACGTTGGATTTTGTGCTACAAAAGGAGCCGTGACCCACTCTTGAGATCATGCGGTTCCGTGGACGGCGATGTTACGGGCGCGTTCGTTTACAAGCGCTTCGCTCAGGAGACAGCACGCGCCGCGGCGCACCACCTTAAATGACAACATCTTCCCGGAAACTGCTCCCCAGGACTATTATCCGTGAATGAGCTTCCGGGAAGATTATTTTCAGTGGAGTTAAGGATGTGCCGGAACGGTTATTGCTTGCCGGATTATCCGAAGGTTAATTACCCAGGTGATGCCTTGTTTGCCTCGTCTCTGAAGTAAGGTGTAGGGCAATTCGGCAACGGGTGTGGTATGGCAAGGGGGGTCCGATTTGGAAAATCGGACTACGGGTGGGTGATGTCCGGTTTTGGAATTCTTGTGTGCGGAAGGGGGGGCGATTTGGGAAAGGGTGTGTTTCACTTCAGATGACTGTTGCTTGCTGTAGGGCAATTCGCTGAATTGTCCTCCGCCGTGAAGGGACAATTTAGGCGAATTGTCCTACGGCGCGGGCAGCCTGAGCAACCCATTTGAAACACACCCTTTGGTAAATCGGAATACAAAGGGTTGTCCCATTTTCTAAATGGGACCCTGGGTCGTTGGTGTCCGATTTGGAAGAGGGTGTGCTTCATTTCCGTTGCCTGTTGCTTGCTGTCGGACAATTCGCTGGATTGTCCTCCGCCGTGAAGGGACAATTTAGGCAAATTGTCCTACGGCGCGGGCAGCCTGAGCAACCCATTTGAAACACACCCTTTGGAAAATCGGACTGTATCGTTGTGTGGCGGCAGATTACAAGAATCTCCCAGGGTTTTGTCATCTTGGTCTCAGGGGGCGGGGTGGAGGCGGATGGTGAGGGTTTCGTAGGGGGCGAGGGAGATGCGCAGGGGGTTGATGGGTAGGGGGTGGGCGTTGGCGCGTTGTTCGGTGAGGCCGTTGCTTTCGGCCCAGTCCACGGCGAAGGGCAGTGTTACGGTCACGTCGGTGGCGGGTTGGCCGCCGATCTCTTGCAGGCGCAGGATGAGGTGGCTGCCGTCGGGGTTCTCAAATTCCGCCCGCTTGAGGGTGAGCGCGGCCACGTTCGGCTGGCTCGCCTGGAGCAGCGACCCCGTGGGGCCGGGGAGCGGACCCGCCTGCGCCTGGGTGATGAGGGCGAGTTGCAGCGGTGCGTTGTAGGCGGCGCTGAATTGGGCAGCGGCGGCGGCGGCAAAGCCATCGGGTGAGGAGGTGAGAGCGAAATGGGAGGTGTAGACGCGCGGCGCGCCTGGCTCCCAGGTGGGGAAATCGATCCACCCCTGGTCTGTGGTGTCCGTGCCATCCTGGCGCACGAAGATAACGTGGAAGAGGATGGGGGTCTCCGGTTCGTTCGCGTTCCACATGGGGATGGAGCCGAAGTTCGCCAGGTAGACCTCGCGGCTGGCGACGGTGACGCCAAAGCCATCGGCGGCGCGCAGGTAGCTGCCGTCACGGATGACGCGGCTGTTGTGGCTTGTGCCGGCAATCCAGTCAACCTGCGGACTGGGCCAACCATTGGGTCCCTGGAACCGCCCGGTGAAGCCGCTTTCCCCCAGGGCGAAGGGCATGGCGGCGTAGTAGTACCAGGCGAGCGTTTCCTGGTCGGCGTAATCGGTGCGGTCGTGGTCAATGGTGTTGCGGATTTCCACGCGGGGCACGTCGTTGAGCAGCGTGATCACTGTTTCGCTGATGGGGAAGGCGGCGTGGACGATGGTTAGCTCGCTCTGCACGGGGCCGCCGCTGACCGTCACCGTCACCGCGCCCGTGGGAACCGGCTCCCAGTCGCCCCAGACGACGGCGTTCCCCTGGTCGGCGCGCAGCAGTTGGTTAAAGCCCATTTCCGCGCTATCGTCCACCAGTTCGCGCCCGTTCACCTTGTCGTAGATGCTGAGAATGTTCCCCGTGGCCTCGTCTACCGTGATGCGATAGGCGTTGTTTTCGATCTCGTTGCCGGCACGGATGGAGGTGGGCGGGGGGGCGGTCGCTTCCGTGTCGGGGGCGAAGCCGTAGAGACGGTAGCCGAAGGCGGGCACGTTTTGGGCCAGGAAGAGGAGGGATTGCCCGTCGGCGCTCCCTTGCAGCGTCACGGGTTGGCCCGTTTCCAGGTCAATGAGGGGGGCGCGGCTGCCACCGGGGGCGGCCAGTTCTTGCCATTGGGCGTAGGGAAGGGTGACGCGGTCGGTGCGCGGCCAGGAGAGGCCGTTGTAGACGACGAGGGCGGGCTGCGGGGTCTGGATGTTTTGCGCCAGACCGGTCAGGCCACGCCGCAGCAGGGCTTGCGTCGTGTCGTAGGCGCGGGTGGAGCGGTCGAAGAACCAGACATCGTTGGTTTCAATTTCCGCCGCCGTGAGTTCAAAGCCGCCGCCGGGGCCGCTGTGTTCATCCTGGATGATGAGGTCGCGGTAGGTGCGGCGGAAGAGGCTTTGCGGGTAGGCGGCGGTTCCGTTTAGCCCGGCACGCACGGCGGACAGGGTTTCCGCCTGGGGCAGGGCGTTCTTCGTCCAGCGGTTCTGGGCGATGGTGACGGGGTAGCGCATGTCATTGTTTTCCCACAGCCCGGACCAGTCGCCGCTGTAGGTGGTGAAGGCGTCTTCGCCGTATTGCTGGCGCATGTGGTCGAAGAATTGGCTGGGGGTGGCGACGACGATCTGGGGCCAGGTGTGTTCGGCGTTCCACTGGGCGACATTGTTGAGGCCGTTGCCAATCATGGCGCCGGGTCCGTCATTGTCGAAGCCGATGAGGGCGATGACGGCGTCGTAGGGGTAGCCGCCGTTTTCGTAGGCGTCAATGAACTGTTGGGTGGCGTCGGCCATGTCGGGGTAGTTGTGGGTGAAGCCCCAGTAGAACAGGCCTTCGGCGTAGCTTTTGACGCTGACCCAGGTGAGGACTTTGCTGCCGTCTACGCCCTGCCAGTTGAAGATGTAGTCGCTGATGGGGATGTCTGGCCGTCCGCCGAATGTGGTGTTGATGCCGGCAACTAAATTCCTTACGCCACTCTTCCGCAACACCTGCGGCAGCGCCCAGGATGAGCCGGGTACATCATTGGACATCGCCGTGTCCAGGTCGAGATTCCAGGCCGTTTCGTATTGGCGCGCCGTGTAGAGGAAGCGGTTGAACCCCTCGCTGCCCATGCGTCCCTGGTGCATGTTGGCATAGCCGGCCATTAGCTCAATTTTGCCCTGGTCGATCAGGCCGCGCAGGCGTTGCACCTGCTGCGGATCACTCGTTTGCGCCAGCCACTGGTCAAGCTGCCACAGGTTTTCCACCGTCCAGCGGTAGGTGGGGTACTGTTCGGCGTAGTCCATGGCCTCGTCCAGGTACTGTTTTTCCAGGGGGATGAGGTCGGGCACGGTGATGTCGTAGCCGATGTCCAGGTGGGAGAGGGGGACGACGTAGATGGTGTGGAGGGTGTCGTCGGCGATGGTGGCCGGCGGGAGCGTCTGCCGCGCCGGTAGGGGGGCGTCGTGGCCGCTGGCGACGCGGGTGGCGGCCAGGATGAGGCAGGCGAGACCGGTGAGGAGGAGGAGGGCGAGTCGATGGGGGCGCGCGGGGAGGAGGAACATGGTGGGGACTCCTGTGCAGGTTTTCCGGCATTGTATTCTCTTCCGTGGTGGTTGACCAGTGTGCCGGCATTTTCCCCAGTACAGCCCGGATTGATGCCGGCTTTGGATTCTTTTGTCAGCCGCGCCCTCACTCGTCGTTTCGGGAATGATATAAGGGAAAATGCCGGCATTGATTTATATTATTCGTCATATATGATATAATGACGAATAAATATTGACTAAAGGAGTCGAAAAATGTTAGAATATTCGCAAATTCATGGTCTGGACGAAATAGACAAGGCGATTCTAACCTTGCTGCAAAACGAAGGTCGCTTGAGCAACGCCGAACTGGCGCGACGCATCAATCTTTCTCCGCCGGCTACGCACAGCCGCCTGAAGCGGTTGGAGGATGCCGGCATCATCCGTGGCTACGCGGCCATTGTTGACCGTGAGCAACTTGGTTATGACATGCTTTGTTTCGTCAATGTGCGTATGCAGCTTCACCAGTTTGAAGCCATTGCCCACTTCAAGGAAACCATCCGCGGTATGCCGGAAGTGTTGGAATGCCATCACATCACGGGGGAGTATGACTACTTGTTGAAAGTGGTGGTGCATGGACGCAAAGACCTGGAACGTTTTATCGTCGATAAGATTACGCCTATCCCCGGCGTGGCCCGTATCTACACCAGCCTGGTGCTGACGGAGATCAAAACGACAGTGGCTGTACCACTGCCATGATGACCGCGAAGACACGGCGGGGACCGGTCAAGTTGCGATGTGAAGACCCATGATTGGCGTAGGAATGCCAACCCTGATTCTCGGAAGGAGACTCCCATGAATGAATTTGCCTATTCCCCCGGCGTTGCTGCGTATGTTCAGCGCGGCCAGGAGATGACTGCGGCTGAAGAAACACGACGGGCGCATATGCGGCGGATGAGATTTGATACCATTGCCGTGCATGGCCTCTATGGAATGGAGGCCGCCCTCGCCAACCAGGGTAGCATCATCGAACCGGGCTACCTGAGCGCGGCGCAGCATTTCGAGAACAGCGACCACATGGAAGCGGCGCTCGCCTACCTGATGCCTTCGTGGACCTACAGCCGCATTGCCAATCCGACCACGCACTATCTGGAGGAGACGCTGGCTCTGCTGGAGGGATATGGTTTTGAGGGAGAGGTCAGCGCCCTGGTAACGGCTTCCGGTATGGCTGCCGTGTTTATGGCGACGCACCCTTTTCTGGCGCGCGATGGCGTGCTGACACGGCCCAACATCGTCGTCAGCGCCAAATGTTATGGCGGTAGCTACATGCTGTTTCAGCAGCGTTATGGCGTGGAACGGGGTGTTGAGGTGCGATGGGTGCGGGATCCGCTGGACATGGCTGAATGGGAGAGCCATATTGATGAGGAGACTCGTTTTGTCTACGGGGAGATGCCCAGTAATCCCAGTCTGGCGGTGATGGACATCCCGGGCCTGGCGGAACTGGCGCACGCCCACGGCCTGCCGCTGATCGTAGATAGCACCGTGGCCTCGCCCGCTTTGTTACGCCCCTTGAGCCTGGGGGCGGATATCGTGATCCATTCGGTAAGCAAGAGCATGGCGGCCAGCGGTTTTGCCATCGCCGGCGCGGTGATTGCTCGCCATGAGATACCCAGCCGCGTGGGACCGGACGACATGCGTCGGAATTTTGCCACGTACTTGAAGCTGTTGCCTTTCCGCGATCAGGGACCCGGCCTGAGTCCGTTTAATGCGCTGATGATTCTCAATGATTTGCGCACGCTGCGCAGCCGCATGGATATTCTCAGCCGACATACGATGCAGGTGGCGGATTTCTTGCAGCGGCATCCGGGCGTGGAGGCTGTATTTTATCCTGGCCTGGAGGAGGTGCGTGGTCATGACACGGCAGCGCGCGTCATGTGGCTGGCGGACGGGGAGGATGATTACGGCGTTCCCGTGAATCGGTTTGGTCACTTGATGGGCTTTACGGTGCGTGGTGGGGCGGCGGCGGCGCGGGCGGTGTTTGACCGCCTGGAACTTATCTGGCGAGCAACGGATCTAGGCCGGATTAAGAGCGTGGCAACGATTCCGGCTATTTCTACGCACCAGCAGCAGGGGGAGGAGGGGCGAGAATTAGCGCAGCTTCCGCGGAATCTGGTTCGTTTGAGCGTGGGCGGGGAACACCCGGGTGATGTGATTGCGGACCTGGAACAGGCATTGGATGGAGCGGCGCGAACCTTTGCTGTTGCCGCACGAAGCGGCGGACAGAAACGAGACGTTTTGTCGGAAATGCCTTTCCCAGAAGGGGTCAATTAGGACTGACGATGAAATAAGATATGGAATTGCATTGTCAGTTTGAAGGAGCGACAAGGAAATGACTTCGTCATCTTATTTGATTTCCGCTCCTTGATGTGCTGGAAGGGTCATAGATTGGTTCATTCTCCCAGAATGAACCAATCTTTGGGGGAACTAAATTCTGGTACGATTCCTTGGGGAGGTGATCGCACGAAAATCCTTAACCAGCCTCCTGGCGGCTGAAGAACGTGAGCAGACTGCCCAACCCGATAATGATCAGGAAGATAGGCCAGACAACGCCCCAGTTGAGGTTGAGGAGGAAGACGATGGCCGTGGCCAGGATGACTAACCCCCAGGTGAGGCCATTGCGGCCGCGGTGGGTAAGGTGGCCGTTGGTACGATAGTCGTTCCAGGCGGAACTTAAATTGCTGACGGCGGGGATAAGAATGAACAGCGCCCACCAGTTTTGCAGTACGACCCCCCCGTAGTTGCCCAGCAGAAAAATGATCCCTAGAAGCACCAGGATGCCGCCAACGAGCCAGTTGGAATCACGTTGACGGCGTTCGCGTCCTTGTTGCTCTTCATGCTTGAGTGTGTTGACGTCTTCGTCCATTGTTTTTCCTCCCGCGGAGATAGGGGTCGCGGAGAAGCAGAGGGAATTGTTCTCTTTGACCTGGATATTTGTGGCTGTGGATTGGTCACGCCTTCCTATACGCGCCGGGACGTGGACGGTTGCGGAAAATATCGGGCCACTGTCGGAGATTCTCATGGTGGTGGTTGGCTTTCTATCTCCTGGCAGCGCTCCAGGCGCGGTGTACTGAGACCGCTGAGCCAGCACTGGACGGCAAAGCTGCCAGATGGCGATGAAACCTGCATGAGGGCATAGCTGCCCCACTGCGCCAGGCGGGAAACAGTGGGCGGATCAAGCTGATCGCGGCGCGCGCGCAGCCAGCTCAGCCAGGTTTCGTCGGCCACGGGTTGGCACCCATAACAGTTTTCGGGAGGCGACTCGCCGTTGATCAGGCTGATGAACCCGGTGGTGTAGGGCGGCGCGGCGTCGGCGCAGAAGGAAAGCTGATTGTTGATGACGCGGCAACGAACCCAGGCACCGTTACCGAAATAGGCAATGACGAAAGTCGAGGCGGAGGCCGCGTCGATACCGCTGAGGGAAAGGACGTACGTGGCGCTCATCTGGTCTCGCACGCTGTTGAGGGCGCTGTAGTTGATCCCATCCGCCAGACCCAACTGGAAAAGATCGCCTTCGTAGGTGCGTCCCACTTCGATAGCCTGATGCACCAATTGCAGCGCGTAGGCGGATTTGTCGCCGCTAATGTCGTTGGTGACGTAGCCGGCGAGGGCGGCAAACGGCAGGGGGAGGAGCAATAAAAGCCACCCCCGCGCCAGCAGCCGCCCGCGGTTGTCCTGTTCGCGGCAGATGGCTTCCAGGCGATAATCTTGGAGCAGGGCGAGGATGGCGAGAAGGAGGATGATGAAAAGGCCGGTGAAGATGACGAGCGCGGGTCCGAGGCCCTCCGGCGGTGGGTAGATGGGCCAGCCCCAGAAGCGGCGATCGTATAGCCAGACGATGAAGGTACGGCCGTAGTAAGGTTCGTAGCCGATGACGAGGGCGGAAAGGATGGCGGCGACCAGCCAGGTAAGAATGCTGAGGAGGCCGTTGTGCCAGCGGCTGGTGATCAAACCGCCGAGGCCGCAGATGATGACGAGCAGGAGGAGGCCGAGGGCGAGATTGGGCATTTGCAGCGGGACGGCAATGCGGCTGAGGCGGAGGGCGCTGATGGTCCAGGCTCCGAGGGACAGGCCGATGCCCAGAAGCAGGCCGTTGAGGATGCCGACCGTCAGGCGCAGTTGCCGCGTTTCTTCCTGATTTGGCGGCGACATGGGCTAGATTCCTTTGGGTTCGCTCGGGATCAACTTTGGACTTTCCAATACATAAGAACCCTGCAAGCGCATCCGTCAATTCCCGAGCGAAGCCTTAATTAACGGATGCGCCCTTTGTGTCGGGCTATGTTACGCCGTGGCGGGTTCTGCGCGCCCTGGTCCATATGATGCCGGCAACCGTTAGCAAAGCGAGCAGCGCGAAGGGGATCAGGCGCGGGATGGGGGATGGGGGCAGGGGGGAAGGGTCGTTTTGGGGGGGGGCGGGCGTGGCGGTGGGCGTGGTCGCCGGGTTTTCCGATGGGTGCAAGGTAAATTGCATGACATTGTCGTCGGTTAATGGGCTGCCATCCCATGCGTCGTGGGCGCGGGCGAGGAAGGCGGTGATCGCCAGGTACTCGGCGTCACTGAGTGTACCGGGAAACTCGTAGGGCATGGCGACGCGGGTATAGCCGTAAAGGGAGGCGGCGGTGGGGAAGCGAGAGAGGGTGTTGGGGCCGATTAATGCCGGCACACTCTCCGGCAACACAAATCCATTTTCATATGGCCGTGGCCCATGACACCCCGACTCCCAGCAATTTCGGTCTTCCGGCGGGTACTGCGCTCGCCACTCATCCGTCAGCCCCTGGCCGCGATCCCCATGACACGGCTGGCAGTGCAGCCAAAACAATTGCGCCCCCTCATCCGCTTGATTGGGGACAGGTACCGTTGGTGGCGGTGCCAGTCGGTCTATCGTCGGCGTTGCCGGCACGGGGGCGGCCTGAATCGCCGCCAAACCGGAGAAGGAGTACATCAAGAAAAGCATCGCCCCCAGCCACAAGGACAAATTCTTGAGCATGGCGTGCAGAAAACAGACGAGAAAGAACGGATTTTAGCGCACGCCACGTAGTTTCGGGTCCAGGATGTCCCGCAAGGCATCCCCAACCAGATTCCAGCCCAGCCCATACAGCAGCAGCGCCAGGCCAGGATATACAATGATGTACCAGTATTGGTCTAGAGCCAGAATCCACTCGCGGGCCTGACTGACGATTTGGCCCCAATCCGCGTAGCCGATTTGCACGCCTACGCCGAGGAAACTGAGCGTGGCAAAGGAGAGTACAATCGCGCCCATGTCTAGCGAGAGGTACACCAGCGTGGGGAAGATAGCATTTGGTAGTACGTGCCGTAGGATCAAGTGAATGCTGCGCGCGCCGCTGGCCCGCGATGCCAGCACGTAGTCACGCTCCTTCGTCGCCAGAATATCCCCGCGCAGCAGACGCGCATAGCGCGTCCAGCCAAACACAATCAGGGCGATAGATGCCGGCCAGATGCTGCGGCCGAAGATGGGCACGAGCATGGACGAGAGAATCAGCGCACCGACGAGGAACGGGAAGGCAATAAACACTTCCACCACGCGCATCAATACTTCGTCAGTCCAGCCACCATAGAAGCCCGCCAGCGAGCCAATGGTGATGCCGATGATGGCATCGGCCAGCACCACCAGCGTGCCATAGATGAGGGCGGTGCGACTGCCCCAGATAAGGCCATACCAGATGTCATACTGGCCGCTGGTTGTGCCCAGAATGTGAACCCATTCTTCGTTGCCCGTGATAAGTCTGTACCAGGCAGGCACCTGTTCGGGAACATTCCGGTTCCAGACGGTCCCGGGTGGCTGCGGTTCGGCTTTGAAGCCATCGCGCGGGATCAGGGAGGGATCCCATTGTTCGCTGGGCGCTGGAGCCAGCACGGGGGCGAAGATGGCAACGAGGAGGAAGATGAGGATGATAACAAGGCCCAGAATAGAGAGGGGATTGGTGAATACGCCCTTGATCAGGCGATACCATTCAGGGCCAACCCATCGTTCCAGACCGGTCAGTTCTTTAATGATGCCTTCACTCGATGTGACTCGGACTTTGTTCTCAGTTGCGTTTGTGGTTGTAGCCATTTCGTACCTCGCTAACTCAAGCGGACCCGCGGATCCAGGACGCCGTAGAGAACGTCTACAACCAGATTGGCAAATACGAACAAGGCTGCCGTGAACAGGGCATAGCCAAGCATGGTGAAAACGTCCAGACTGAGGGCGGCGGCGGCGGCGGCGGAGCCGATGCCCGGATAGTTGAAAATAGTTTCAACGACGATGGCGCCATTCATTAAGCCGGCCACGGTTGTGCCGGCAACTGTCACCACCGGAATCAGTGCATTACGCCGCACGTGCCGATTGATCACCACATTCTCGCGCAAGCCCTTTGCCCGCGCCGTCGTCACATAATCCTGCCGCAGCGACTCCAACATGGAGGAGCGCGTTACCTTCAGCAACAGCGCGGAAATAACCACGGAAAGCGTCACGACCGGCATAACCAGATGTCTCAACGCATCAACAAAGATATCGAAGCGCAGATTTAGCAGGGCGTCAAACGTCATCATGCCCGTGAACTGGCGAAAATCACCCGTCATCACTTCCTGCGCGAAGGCACTGGACAGGCGTCCCGGCGGGAACCAATCCAACTTGGCGTAGAAGATGAGGATCATTAACAGGCCAAACACAAACGTGGGAAACGACCAGCCCAGAATAGCCAAAACCCGTGATATCTGATCTATCAATTTGTTGTGATTCAATGCGGAGATAATGCCCAACCATACTCCGACGCCAATAACGGGAAGGAAACTCCAGACAGCCAGTTCAACAGTAGCCGGCAAACGGCGTTTCAACAGGTCCACCACCGGTTCGCGGCCCGTGCGTGAATACCCGAGGTCTCCGCGCAGAACGCCGCCCACACGTTCGCCCGTTTCTGGATCGATGCGACCCGTCATCCAGTTCCAATACTGCACGGGCAGCGGGTCATCCAGGCCATAACGCTTAATGATGGCGTCCACCTGTCCTTCCGTCTTGGGAATATCGCGCACATATAGCGCCGAGCGTTCCACAGGTCCCAAAATCTGCAACATGAGAAAGATAAGCACGGTCACGCCGCACAGAATCAAGGGGAGGATGAGAAGCCGACGGATGATGTAAGTTGTCATAGTTGCCTTCCCGTCTGCGTCAAGGTCCTCCCGCAAGTGTCAGCTAAGATGCCGCGCGCTTGCGGGAGGAACATCTTGCATTTTGTCAGAACAGGAAGTGGCCGTTTCCAGAACAGCCACTGCCTGTTCTATGTATGATGGATTATTGGGCCAGACTGAGCGCGTAGTAGTAGGGGTAGTCGAGCGACTGGCCGCTGAGGAAGAACCAGTCATGTACCCAACGCTGCTCATACCGCACGCCCGCAACCTGAGCCAGGGTGATTTGCGGGGCCTCATCGTGGAACAGTTTTTGCAGATCGTAGTAGATCTGCGCCCGTTCCGCGGGCACCGAGGTGGCTACGCCGGCGTTGACATATGCCAGGAACTGCTGACGCAGGTCTTCGGGCATCTGCTGACGGAAGGCATACGTGCCAACCGTGAACGGCTGCACCCAGTTGTGCGGGTCGTGGATGTCTTCGATCCAGCCGCTGGCGAGCATGGGAACCTGCGAAGCGCGGAAGGAGCGGAGGAAGGTAGGCCAGGGCAGACCAACGATGTCAATCTGGTAGTTGGAATTGATGGACGCCAGGCTAGCTTGCAGGATTTCTGCTGCCGTTTGGCGGGTGGTATTGCCGGTGTTGAAGGCCATTTGGAAGCGGAAGCCAACTTCGGGCAGGACGCCGTCCCAGGCTTGTTCCAGTTCCGCTGCGCATTGGTCGAGGTCGTAGGGGTACATCTCGCCGTCAGGGTTGTAGCCTAACATGCCCAGGATGATGGGGCCGTTGTTGCGTACGCCTTCGCCGTTCAATGCTTCAGAGATGTAGGTGTCGTAGTCGAAGCAGTAGTTCATGGCGCGACGAACGTGGATGTCGGTGAAGAAGTCCGGCGGGATGCCGTTGCCGTCCAGTTGACCACTGCCGATGTACGGGGAGTCGGGCGGAATGTTGAAGGTCATGAAGACGTCGGTGCGGGAGGGAGTGGGCAGGCCGCCCCATTTGCGCAGCGGCCCGTTGGGGTTGTCGGCGTTGGGGGTGCAGGACATGGTTGCGTAGTCGCAGAATTCGCCGACAAAGGCGTCTGCCTGGGGACGGTTGGCGACGGGGACGTCTACGTATTCAGCGTCGCCCGCTTGCAGGATGGCAAAGCGCGTGCCCCATTCGGTGACGATCTGGTTGACGATGGTCTTGATGGCGGGTGTGCCGGAGGGGCCGCCCTCCCACATGGCATCGCCCTCGGCGCGCCAGTAGTTGGGGTTGGCCACCAGGACCCAGCCCTCGCCGGGGGTCCAGCTATCGAGCATGTAGGGGCCGGTGCCGTTGATGATGGTGGAGAGTTCGTCTTCGGCGGAACCGGGAGCGTAGTAGTTCTGCCAGGTGTCGCAGCTACCATCCCAGGCGCCGTTTTCCATGGCCCATTCTTTGTCCATGACGGAACCCCAGGATTGGGCGATGGTAGCGAGGAAGGGTCCCCAGGGTTGGGCGAGGTTGATGGTGAGCGTGCCGGCATCGTCGTCGGCCACAATCGCTGCCTGCACCTTGGTACAAACAGCCGTCAACTCTTCCGCCGTTGCATTCGCCAGCAGACCTCCAGGGTCGCCGGCGTATGCGCCGTCACCGATCTCTTCGGTCACGTCGCCAGAGGAGTAGCCCAGAATGGGTTCCAGCATCAGCCACTGCGGACCATCGGGGTCGGATTGCAGCAGCCCGCGCTGGAACGTGTAGGCCGCGTCGCTGGCGGTCAGGTCATTACCATTATGGAAGGTGACGCCTGAACGGATGTTGAACGTATAGGTGAGACCATCGGCGGAGATGCCGCCATTTTCTTCCGATGGAACCTCGAGCGCCAACAGGGGAATGAAGCTGTTAGGATCCGTATAATTGTAGTAAATCAACGGTTCCATGACGTTACGCAGCAGACCGCCGCTCGCCGTGTCATACGCCAGGTTGGGGTCCATCGTATCCAGGTCGCCGAAGACGATCTGGGTATATGTGGTTGGGTCTGGGGCCATCATGTCGGCCGGTCCCATGCTGCTATCTTCCTGGCCGGACGGCACTTCCACGGTTTCCACGACTGTTTGCGTTTCCACGACGACGCGCGTAACTTCCACCTGTTCGCCGGCTACTTCGATCTGTTCCGTAACCACGCGCGTGACTTCTTTTTCCACTACTTGTGGCTGGCAGGCAACCACAAGGACAGTGAGAATCGCGGCCAGGATTAACAACAGGCCAATCTTTCTTTTCTGCAACATTAGGATCTCCTCCTAGTTGAAATTGAGATGAAGATGGCGGATAAAATGGGCTGTGGTGGCCTCAATGGCTTTTCTTCGTCTTCTTCATCCAGAGATGTGCGCCGCTTCAATTGAATGGCGCCGCGATATTGAGAAATCTCTTGCTGTTTTCTTGTTCGGGAAGACATCACCTCCTGGAGAACTATGAACAGTTGTCTATAAGTAGGTCGTTGTTGAGCTTCCTAAAAGGAGTGGTTTCAGAGAAATTTCTCGGCGTGGTGGCAGGCGACGCGGTGAGGATGGGCGTCTGTGCCCATATTGCGGAATTCGGGGTCTTGTTGCCGGCATATATCCGTCGCATAGTGGCAGCGTGTGTGGAAACGGCACGCCTGGGGTGGATTGGCCGGATTAGGCACATCACCCTCCAGAATGATTCGCTTCCGCTGCGCCTCCTCCGCCGGATCAGGTACCGGAATGGCTGAAAGCAAAGCCTGTGTATAGGGATGCAGCGGATGATCATACACGGTATCTCGCTCACCCATCTCCACGATACGGCCCAGATACATCACCGCCACCCGGTCGCTGATGTAGCGCACCATCGACAGGTCGTGAGCAATAAAAAGATACGTCAGCCCCAGGTCCGCCTTCAAATCATCAAGGAGATTGACCACCTGCGCCTGAATCGAGACATCCAGCGCGGAAATCGGCTCATCGGCAACGATGAATGACGGATTTGTGGACAGCGCCCGCGCGATGCCGATGCGCTGCCGCTGCCCGCCGGAAAACTCGTGTGGATACCGCTGAATGAAATACGGGTTCATCCCTACCAATCGCAGCAGTTCCTTCACCCGTTCTTTGCGTTCACCGCTATTCCCCATATTTTGGATTTGCAGCGGTTCGCCAATAATGTTTCCCACCGTCATGCGCGGATTCAGCGAGGAATAGGGGTCCTGGAAAATCATCTGCATATGCCGGCGCAGTTGACGCAGTTCCTCATGCCGCATCGAGGTCAGGTCCTTCCCTTCCCAATAGACCTTGCCCGCCGTTGGTTTTAGAAGCTGCAATATGGCCCGCCCGGCTGTAGACTTGCCACAGCCGCTTTCCCCCACCAGGCCCAATGTTTCGCCCCGCTTGATTTCAAACGTGACGCCATCAACGGCCTGCACCGCGCCCACCTGGCGGCGCAAGACGCCGCGACGGATAGGAAAGTGCATCTTCAGGTCACGAACCTGGATCAGGACGTCGTCGCCTGCCGCTGCGGGCGCGGCACTTGGCAATTCTTGGTTCATGCTTTTTCTCCTACCGTCAGAGCAATGCGCAGCCCGTCGTACACTTCCTGCGCGCGCCAGCAGGCCGACAAATGCTTTGGCGTGACGGCGCGCAACGAGGGGTTTTCTTCCCAGCAGCGGTCAATGGCGTAACGGCAGCGGGGAGCAAAGGGGCAAGACGTTGCCTCTTGCATCAGGTCGGGCGGCAATCCTTCAATGGGGACCAGTCGCTTTCTTTGCGCTGCCGTGACTTTGGGGAGCGACTCCAGCAAGCCCAGGGTGTAAGGGTGGCTCGGTTTCTCGTACAGATCACGCACGGGAGCCGTTTCCACCAGGAACCCGCCGTACATAACGGCCACCTTTTCCACCAGCCCGGCCACCACGCCCAGATCGTGGGTGATCCAGATGATGGCCATGCCCAACTGTTCCTTCAGTCGCGTGACAAGATCGGCGATTTGCGCCTGGATAGTCACGTCCAGGGCGGTCGTTGGCTCATCGGCAATGAGGAGGTCTGGGCTGCAAGAGAGGGCCATGGCAATGCCGATACGTTGCCGCTGCCCGCCGGAAAACTGGTGTGGATAATCTTTGAGGCGATCCGCGGCGTTGGGGATGCCTACCAGGGAAAGCAACTCCGTGGCGCGCTTGTTCGCCTGCTCCTGGGAGAGATCCAGGTGGCGTATGAGCGCCTCCGTCATTTGCATGCCAACGGTTAGCACCGGATTGAGCGAGGTCATGGGGTCTTGAAAAACCATGGCGACTTCACGCCCGCGCACGCGCGTCATTTCCTCGTTGGAGAGGTTGAGTACGTTGCGTCCGTTTAGAATGACTTCGCCCGCGGTGATGCGGCCAGGGGGAATGGGAATGAGCCGCATAATGGACAACATACTGACTGACTTGCCCGATCCACTCTCCCCGACGATGCCCATGGACTCCCCTTCGTCAAGCGTAAAGGAAATACCATTTACCGCGTGGACAATCCCTTCTTCTGTGATGAATCGGGTTTCCAGATTGCGAACCTCAAGTACATGAGTCATTTCATTGACGCTTCCTTTCTCAACAGTATTCTGCTCCCTAAACTATTAGACGCGCTATGAGGCAGATTATAACGAGGTTTGCCAAGATACGCACCTAACTTTGTGCCCAGGCCAGCAATTCTCTTTTGGCGCATGAAGTTAGGGGTGGAATAGGTGGGGCATCCTCTTGCCAACGACTAACGGGCTGCTGCCCGTATGTCTTGCCCCATTGTCCCCGATAAGAAGGGCGACGACGCGGAGAAGAGACCGCTTTTTTGGCGCCACAGGATTCTGCGCCGTCCCCACCTTATGCTCAATCATTCCAGATTGAGAATCGCGGGCACGAAGGCGGTAAAAAGGGGTGGCTGGCGACGGACGCACGGGCAGGGACGTGTGGATTGCGCGGAAATTGCCTGAGGCAGAGAATGCGTTACTATTGCCCCAGTGATTCCTGGAGATAACGCCAGGTGATGTCTGACCGGCATGACCGGCGGAAGAGCCGGTTGCGCCGGCGCTGTTTCCCAAACGGGGCCATTATGAGAGATTTACAACGACGAACAGGGATATTTACGTTCACGCTCTTGGCATCTTTGCTTTTCACGGGCATGGTTATGGGGGGGATGCGTCCGCGTGCGTCGGCGGCGGTGCAAACGGACCTTTCCGCTCTCTTTGCCGTACCGACGGGGGAGGAGATGGCGACCGTGCGCGCTGATTGGGTCGGGCGCCAACCCGTGTTGAGCGCCTGGACTGAGGTCACTTCGGGCACGGTGTTGGGGCATCAGATGATGATTGTTTCGCAACGCATCGACGGCGAATTGCATTACGGGGCAGTCCGTTTTCCCATTGGCTACGATCCTGCTCGCGCATATCCGGTGCTGATTTATAACCACAAGGGAAACTATCTGTTTCTCGAAGCGGAGCTGGCGACATTGGATGCGGTTATTGCCGGCAACTGCCCCATCAACGAATTCATCTACGTTATGCCCTCCTTTCGCGGCGAATACATCTACTCCAGCCAGTTGGGGGGCACATATACCTCGCAAGGGGAGCAGAGCCGTCTCAACTATGATGTTGACGACAGCATGGCCTTGCTGACGGACGTGCTGGCGCACATTCCCGCTGCCGATCCGGCGCGTGTGGTTTCCCTGGGCGTCAGCCGCGGGGCGGGCGTTTCGTTGCTGCAAGGTGCGCGCGATGGGCGGGTGCGGCGGTTGGTTGACTATTTTGGCCCGGCGGACCTATTTTTGCCCTCGTTGCAGGCGGACGCGACCTATTGGGTGGACCACAACGCGCCGCCTCCCGACGCGGCCAACGACGTGGTGTTGGAACGGGTGATGGAGATTGTGTGGCCTTATGTGAATGGCAGCGCCACGCTGGCGGAGAGTCGCCAACTGTTACTACAGAGTTCGGCCGTTTACTTTGTTGGTGACATGCCCCCGTTGCAAATACATCATGGGACGGCGGACGAAGCTGTGCCTATTGCGCATAGTTATAGCCTGGTGGGAAAGCTGGAGGCGTTGGGGGCGGAGGCGCCACCGTACACCTATTACGTGTACGTCGGGGGCGACCATAATATCGTGGATTTGTCGGGGAGTGGGGAGCGAGTGGTTTCGTTTGTATGTGAGTTGATTCCATCGACGGTGGCGGCGGCGGTGCGCAGCACACCGGTGCCGGTGGCGGCGGGTGATCCGCTGACCCTGATGGCGGTGGTGACGAATACGAATCAGGTGAGTCTGACGGCGGTGGTGACGGTGGAAGTGCCGGCATCCGTCATCCCCCCCACACCCGTCAACTGGCAAATCACCATCCCCGCGAACGAGACATGGACCGGAAGCGTCACCGTGCAGACCGCCCCCGATTATCTTGGCCCCCTGACGACACACCTCGTCGTCGTTACCCGCGAAGGACCGACGGCGGAGGCCGATGACGAGAACGAAGCCCTTCCCTTTGTCATGCGCACCATCTTTTTGCCGCTGGTGCGCCGTCCCTGAGCCATTGCCCTGAATAAGCGCGCGGACGAGCGCGGAAACACGCGGATTCAGGGGAGTCCGCGAAATCCGCGCTCGTGTCTATGCCTTGTGGCCTGGTGCGCGCCCGGTGGAAAAATACGTGGCTATTGCGTTGGCCGCGGGCGTGGGCGCAGAAGCAGGTACAGTCCGATGAGAATGAGGATGGCGGGGCCGACATACGCCAGGGAGGCGAGGACATCGTCAAAGATGCCGCCATAGAGGATGGCGAAGCCGACGATGCCCAGGATGACGCCGGGGATAAGCGGCCACCAGTGAACTTTCTCGGAAACAAAAACCGAGAGGATGGTGATCAGGACCCAGCCGAGGGCGAAGGCGAGCAGGAATACGCCGCCTTCGTCTACGTCGGCGGGAAGCTGCCACGGACCGGCGATGAGCAGAGTTCCGATGCCCAGCCCGGCGAGGATGCCGCCGGGGATGATGGGACCGATTTGCCGCGCCACCAGTCCCCAAACGAGGAAGATGATGGCTAATGCCGGCAAAACATACACCCCCACGCTCTCCATATCCACAAACTGCATGACGAGGGCCACCAGACCGATTACGATCAAGACAATGCCCCCAACCAATTGGTCACGTGTAAGTCTTCGGGTTGTCATTTGCTTGCTCCTTTTGGCGAGAGACGCCACTAACCCTGCATATATCATAGGCAAAACGTGCCGGGAAGGGACGTGACGAAAATCACCACCGGCTTGCGAGTTTGTCATCAGGCAGTAGAATCCAATGCAGGGGCATGATGGTGGCGACTGTCCACAATCACCTTTCCGGAGCAACTACTAACACGCTCTGGAGATTGGACCCATTTCAGCAGATGAAGTCGGTCCAATCTGGCTTAGGAACGGAAATTAAAGAAGACAACGAAGTTGTTTCCTTGCCGTTCCGGCAAACTGACGATGCAAGTCCGTACTTTATTTCATCGTCACGCCTTAGCCGTTATTTTCCGGAAAATGATGAGACGTCTTGTGCTTGAGATCGCGCTTCCGGGAAGATACGGATAGCGTTCCTTACTGGCTTGTGCCGGCATTCTTGTGAAACACCCATGTACGAAATTCCCCTGTTCCCCTTAAAGACCGTCCTCTTCCCCGGTATGCCGTTGTCGCTCCATATTTTTGAAGAGCGTTATAAGCAGATGATGCGCCAATGCTTACAGGAGCATATCCCATTTGGCGTGGTCCTCATTCAACACGGAGAAGAAGTGGGCGCGCCCGCACAGCCACACGTGGTTGGCTGCACGGCGCGGGTGACGCATGTGCAGCCGCTGGAAGATGGGCGCATGAATTTGCTGGCCGTGGGGCAGGATCGCTTCCGCATTCTTTCGCTGAAGCACGACAAGCCGTTTTTGGTGGGGGTGGTGGAGATTCTCCCGCTGCAAGTGGGGGACCGGGCGGTGCTGGCGGCGGAGGCGATGCGGCTGCGCCCGTTGGTGGAGCGGTATCTGGGGATTTTGGCGCAGGCCAATCAGATTGCGTATAGCGCGGACCAACTTCCTGACGAGGCGGAGAAGTTTGCTTTTCTGGCGGCGGCATTGCTGCAAATGCCGGCAGCCAAAAAACAAGCCCTCCTCCATTTCGACAGCGACGCCAAGCTCTTGTCCGCCCTACGCGCCTGCTACCTGGAGGAACTGGCCGTCCTCAAGGCATTGCTCAAACCACAGGCCAACGACCTGGAAACAGGCCCTTTCTCCCTCAACTAGCCCCTAACCTGGCCCTCTCTATGTTCCCCGAAAAGAGTTGGCGGAATCGGTGGGGATAGTCTCATCCATGATGTCGCCCTGCGGGTTGTGGTGAATTCTTCCACACAATGCTTTCGCGTAGACGAATATCGCGGGACGAACTGCCGACCAGCAACTCAAACTCGCCCGCCTCAACGGTCCAGCAGTGGGTGGCCGTGTCATAGAAAGCCAGCGCCGCCTGGTCCAGCAGCAGCGTGACCGTCCGCGTTTCGCCGGGTAGCAAATGCACTTTGGCAAAAGCCTTCAACTCTTGCGGCGGGCGGGCGACGCGGGCCGCCACGTCGCGCACATAAAGCTGCACCACTTCCTGGCCGGGAACGTTGCCGGCATTTGTGACATCAACCTGCACCTCAATCCCGTCTCCGGGGCCAAATTCCGCGCCATTTAGCCGCAAATTGCTGAAGGCAAACGAGGTGTAGGACAGGCCGTGGCCGAAGGGAAACAGCGGCTCCATCTTCTTCTTATCGTAGTAGCGGTAGCCCACAAAAATCCCCTCCCCATACACCACTTTGCCGTTTTCGCCGGGGTAGTTCAGGTACGCCGGATTGTCTTCCAGAGCGCGGGGAAACGTGATCGGCAGCTTGCCCGAGGGCGACACGTCGCCGAACAACACATCGGCCAGCGCGTGCCCGGCATCTTGCCCGCCATACCACTGCTGCACAACGGCGGGAACGGCGTCCACCCACGGCATCTCCACGGGCGACCCCACGTTGAGGACGACCACCGTACGCGGATTGGCGGCGGCGACACGCCGGATTAGCTCGTCTTGCTGCCGCGCCAGGGTCATATCCGCGCGGTCGAATCCCTCGCTTTCCCATTCCCGCGTTAGCCCGGCGACCACGATGGCTGTATCCGCGCGCGCCGCCAGGTCCACGGCGGCCTGGATGGGGTCGTCGGGCATGGGGGGGGCGCAGCCCAGCCGCAGCGTGCGCCACGGAATGGTGGGCGCGGTGATGTACTCAACCTGCAGCGCGACCGGCTTGTCCGGCGAGAGTTCGAGGGCAACGGTTGTTTGCAGATCGCGCTCTCCCTCCTGGCGGTGATCGATAACGACGACTCCGTCCAGCAGTAGCCGCGCCTGTCCGATACTCCAGAGATGCAGATGGTAAATGCCGGCACGCGGCACCGTCAAAACGCCGTCCAATCGCAGCGAAAAATGGGCCGGGTCCACATACGGATTGACCGTCCCAAACCAGGTGAGATGGCTCTTGCGCGCCGTCTCTTGCACGGCGGGGTCGCCGCTCAGGTCGAGATTGTGATAATACGAGAGCGTCAGGCCGTGGTCGGCCCCATCCGGGGTCGTGAGCCAGGCGGCATCAAGCAGCGGTGGCATCCGATGAATGGGCGTACCCAATTCGTACGCAATGGTCACGTCGCCGGCGGCACGCGCCCGCAGCCCCTCCAGCGGCGAAACGGCGTAATGGGCATTCACCTGGGAGCTGCCGCCGCCCATGATGTTGGCCCAGAAGGCGTTTTCGCCGATGACGGCAATGGTCTGGGGTTGCGTCGGGTGCAGTGGAAGCAGATCGTTGTCGTTTTTGAGCAGGACGATGGCTTCCGTGGCCGCTTTGCGCGTCAGATCGGGTGGAGGAGGAGATGATGGGGGGGTGTTTTGTGCCGGCATGATGCCCGGCATGATGCCCGGCATGATGCCCGGCATGATGCCCGGCATGATGCCCACCCGCGCCAGCAATCGCAACAAGCGACGTACCTTGTCATCGACCGCCGCTTCCGCCAACGTCCCCGCTTCAACGTCCGCCACAATCGCCTCCGCCGTCATCCAGCGCGCCGGACCGGGCATTTCCACGTCCAGGCCGCCGCGGCGCACGCCCTCGCTGTAGGTTCCGTACCAGTCGGAAACGACCAGCCCATCATACCCCCACTTTCCTTTTAGCACCTCGTCCAACAGCCCGTGTTCGCTGGCATGAACGCCATTGATGCGATTGTAGGCGCTCATGATGGCCCAGGGATTGGCCTTTTGCAGCGCGATGCGGAACGGCTCCAGGTAAATCTCGTGCAGCGGTCGTTCCGCCACCTGCGCGCTGATCGAAAACCGCTCAAATTCCTGATCGTTGCAGACAAAATGCTTGATACAGGCGGCCACCCCCCGGCTTTGCAGGCCATTGATGTAGGCCGCGGCCATCGTGCCGCTGAGGTAGGGGTCTTCGGCAAAGCATTCAAAGTTGCGCCCGGCGATGGGCGTGCGCGGGATGTTCACCGTGGGGGCCAGCAGCACGTTTGCCCGGCGGCGGCGAGCTTCCTCGGCCAGGGCCGCGCCCACCTGGGTGATCAGGTCGGGATTCCAGGTGGCGCCCAGGGCCACGCCCACAGGGAAGCAGACGGACGTGTCCCCCAGATTGTCGTCGGTTCCGCGCACGCCGTTGGGGCCGTCGCTCATGCGCGCGGCGGGGATGCCCGATTCGGGCAGGGCAACGGTGTGCCACATGTCGGCTCCGGCGAGGAGGGCGGCTTTTTGCGCCAGGGTGAGTTGTGTCAGCAGGCTATCGAGGTGTTGTGCTATGGTTGGGTTCATGGGGGATTGTCATAATGTGACCACGACTTGCAGCCGTACGATCTGACCGTCGCGGTGGAAAATGTGTTGGCTGATGGTTGGGTCCAGGCTTTGGCCGGGGATGGTTGTGGATTGGCCGTTGGCATAGGTGATGGTGATTTGGGGGTGTGTGCCGGCATCATAAATCACCGGCGTCTGGCAAAATGTGAAGGCAAGGGAGCCAACGGGCAGGGGGAATGTCTGCTGTTTCCCGTGGACATCGACGTAGGTGAAGGGGGTGGATGCCGGCAGGAACTCCTCTTCTCGGAGCAGCGTGGGCGCAAAGTGCAGCGCCCCCTGGCGCACAAACACGCCCAACTCGCCCCACCGGGTCAGGATTTCCTCCTTGACCTGGCCGGTCATGCCGGGCTGACGCGCGCCCGCGCCCGCCGGGGTGTGCGAGTAGGGATCGGTGGGGAAAGCGCCGTAGGCGGCAGGCGATTTGTTGAAGCCCAACCCCTGGCGTATGTCGGTGTAGGCGTGGGCGAGGGCCTGGATAATGCCGGCATCTTCTCCCCCATCCACCGCCGCCAGATAATTCTCCTGCACCGCCAAAAGCAGCTTCGCCACCATGTGCCAGTAAATGCTGCCCAGCCCCTCGTAGGCGAAAAACGTGCCGGAGCGACCGGTAAAAGCGTGGTGATTAAACGTGGCCTCAAACAAGTCCAGAATAAACGCGCGTTCGGCGGACACGAGATCGGCGTAGGCGGATTCCCGCGCCAGATTGTCCAGCGCATGGACCACCTGGGAAGCGTTGCGGAACGCGCCGTTGAAATGGTACGCGCCGTTTTCGTCGCGGATCAGCAGGCGGTGGTCCCCGTTGGCCGTTAATGCCCGCACCAGCGCCGAATCCGCCACTTGCGCCGCGGCAATGTTGTTTTTCTGGCGGAAACCGGGCAGGGTGCGGTGCGGATAGAGCAGGTAACTGTGCTGGTCGGCGCGATAGAGGTCGCTGTGGCGCAGGCTGTGCAGCAATGTGACCACCTCGGCGGCGGGCAGCAGGCCGGCGGAAAGAATGGCGACCTGCCCTTCCAGCATGGGGTACAGATGCCCTACGCGGACTTCGTTGCCTTCGAGCCGCAGAATGTTGTAGGCGTGGTAGAGGTTGTCCGGGCGGCGATTGGCGCGCAGGGTGTGTTCAATGTAGGTTTGCGCCAGGGAGAGGAAGTTTGCCAGGGTGGATGCCGGCAATTTCCGTTGGCTGGCGGGTGGTCCCTGGGCATAAATGGTGGCGCGATAGGCCGTGGCCGCCGCTCCCAACTCGTCCATCATCCCCCGCCGCGCCGTGCCGTCGAAGCCGGTTGCCAGGCAGGGCTGGTAGGCGGCAAAAGTAGCCTGCACGCGGGCGAAGAGGTCGGCCACCGCGCTGTTCACGGCAAATGCTTCGTCCGCGCCGGCGCGCAACTGCGTTTGCCAGAAGGCAATGAAGCGGCGCAAATAGGCGGTGGTGACGACGGAAAGCCCTTTGCCCACGAGGGCGTTGTTGGCGTCGTTCCACTCCGGGCGCTGCGTGTTCATCCAGATGCCGCCTTCGGGAACGAGGTTGGTGAGCTTGGCGAGCAGCAGGACGAGTAGTTTTTCCGCCAGGGTGACGTGCATGATGTTGCCGGCATCATCCCGATGCAGGCGGGCGTCTGTACCCAAGTCGGCCACGGCGGCTTCGATTTGCCGCTCGCTCTCCTCGTCGAAGACAATGGTGTTGTACCAGTCGGCCAACATTGCCTGGTAGGGGCGCAGGCGGTAGGGAACGTTGGCGTAGGCGAAGATGGGGCGGTTCCAAAGGCCGGCCAGCGCGCCCGGTCGCACCTGTTCGGCGATTTCCAGCAGTTTTTGCAGATAGATGATCTGGTGATCGCTCCAGTAGCCGATGTTGGCCCATGGGTTGTCGGGTTCGGGGCTTTCCCACTCAATGCCGGCACGGGTGATCCGGTACGGATTGTAGCCATCGGCGGTGGTGGCGTTCAGGAACTTGGCGATGATGCCTTCCAGATACGCCGGAAATGAAAGGGCCAATGGTTCCCAGTTCTGGAAAATATCGCGCCAGTTGCCCTGGTAATCCAGGTGCGGGGAGCCGTCCGCCTTTTTGAGATTGATGGAGAAGTGGTTCCACGGGCGGCTGGGGTCGCCGTGTCGGCGGCTGAAGGTGAGGGGCAGGTATTCGTAGGACAGGCGCAACAGGTCGGGGGCGTTGCTGGCGGCGGCGCTTTCGTGGAGTTCGTGGATGGTCATTTGTGCCGGCAAATCCGCGAACCACCGCCCATATCGATCCAACACCGCCCGATTCCGCACCCGCGCGAAATCCAGCCAATCCGCCCGCTCAATCTGGTAGCCGTGCGCAAAAATCCCCCCGCGCATCACATTGAACAGCACGTTGGCGAAGTGGTGCGCCGTAGTCGTTTGCCGCGCCGAAACTTGCAGCCCATCGGCGGCGGCCACGTAGCGAACCAGGCCCTGCGTTCCCCGGGCAATATCCGCTTCGACTTCCTTTTCCACGGATGCCGCGTCCTGTCGCAGCAGGCGTTCCAGCCGCACCAGGGCCGCGCTATCCAGATTCACGTCGGCGGCCATGTGCCATCGCTGCTCCTGGCGCGGGTCCAGCGTCAAGGGGGCATAGACGAAGTAAGCGCCCGCTTTGCCGCACAGATCTTGCTCCGGCGTCAGCGGGCGACCCTGGCGAAAGGCATCGAGCTGCTCGTCGCAGAGCAGGTGGCAGCGGGCGTCCAGGCCGATCTGCCAGACTGCCGACGCTTTCAGCGATTCGCTCGGTTCCGCATGGTCGGTGAGGGTGGCGCTGAGGGCAAAGATGCCTAATCCGGTGGCCGGGTCCAACTCATTCCGCTTGTAAGCGTGCAACAGGCTGCTCAAAGAAGTTTGCAGCGCCGCCGTTGCCCCATAGGGCAGGACGTTGCGCAACCCGTCGAGGAGATCAACGTGACAGGCGTCGTCTCCGTCGTTCCGCAGCCATCCGCTCTTGATAAAGCCAAAACGGTCGCCGGTGCGCCAGGCGATCCGTAAGGTAAGGCGGAGGTCGTGGTTGATCTCCTCGAAGATGAGTTTGTCGCCGTAGATGTTTTTGTAGAGGTGGCGTTCGCTGCGATAAACGCCGTCGTATCGCCGCGAGAATGGTTCCCAGAGATACGTGCGTCCCTGGCGCGTGACGCGCAGCACGCTTTTGCCGCCGGTCTGTTCGGCGTGCGCGGCGAGTTTGTCTTCCGTCTCGTAGGGGAATAGGGCGAAGTCGGCGTTGATGCGCCCGGCGGTCATGCCGCCGTTGCTGGCGATAAACAGCCAGTGGTCCGTATTGCTGACCAGGTTCATCAGGAAAGGGGGCATCTGGTCGTAATGACGGATGCGGTAGTACGTTTCGTTGAGGAAGGTGACGTACTCGCCTGTGCCGGCATATGTCTGTGTATGTAAGCGGGTTTTTCCCGCATAGAGTTCACCCTGAGGAGTCGTCATGGTTATCCAGAATGCAGGTTTGCCTGATTTGTGGCCGCCTGATGAGTTGGCCGGACTACGGACGTTCGTACACGCGCACGTAATCGACCGTCATGCGCTGTGGGAAAACCGTTGTGTCGTCGGGATAACCCGGCCAACGTCCCCCCACGGCCACGTTCAGGATAATGAAGAAGGGATGATCGTAGACCCAATCGCCGGGCACGTCATCCGGAGTGACGGTGTTGTATAGCGTATCATCCATGTACCAGCGGATAGCTTGCGGCTCCCATTCCACGGCAAAAACGTGGAAATCATCGGCAAAGGGCGCGCCGCCGGGTATGGCATAGGGCTTGCCGATGCCATTGGCCCCGGAGTAACCCGGCCCATGTACCGTGCCGTGGATCAGGTTGGGTTCGCGCCCAATGTTTTCCATGATGTCAATTTCGCCGCAGAAAGGCCAGCTAACCTTCCCGAAGTCGTTGCCCAGCATCCAGAACGCAGGCCAGATTCCTTGCCCCCGTGGAATCTGGATGCGCGCCTCAATACGGCCATACTGCTGTTCCATGGTCCCTTTCGTGATGAGCCGCGCCGAGGTATAGAGCTTGCCCCCCTTGTTTTGCTCTAATGCCTGTATCACCAGATTGCCATTTTCGATAAAGGCATTGTCCGGCGAGTCGGTGTAATACTGCGCTTCCCCGTTGCCCCAGCCGTTGCCCCCGATTTCATGTATCCAGGTGTTGCTGTCTAGCGCCGGCCCGTCAAACTCGTCGTGCCACGTCAACGTCCAGCCTTCCAGATAGCCAACCGGCGTGGCCGTGGGATCGGGCGTGGGCGTGGGGCCAAAGAGGGAACCACCCGCGCAGCCGCCAAGAAGGAGCAGGCAGGCCAGGGTTGCCAGAAAGAGGGGTGGGTGTTTCATATCGGTTACTGTTGTGCCTTTGTGGATGCGTCACACGTTCATGCAGGAGGCGCACCACAACAGAAGCCCGATTTTCCAAATCGGGCAGGCGATTTAGAAAATCGCCCTACAAAAGTAGTCCGAACATCTTGTTCGGACAGTCACACCAGATGCACGACCATCCTGTTTTCACAGAAGCCCGATTTTCCAAATCGGGCGGGCGATTTAGAAAATCGCCCTACATTCAACTACCAACCACCAACCACACCGCGGCAGCCGCGACTTCGCGTAAGCGAGCGCCGCGGCTGCCGTTGATCCATTCCGCTATGGCTTGAAGATGACGGAGTAGTAGGAGATGAAGAGGTCGGCCAGTTTCACCTGATCCAGATAGATGGTGCCGCTGCTGCCATTGGGCATCTCGAATCCGTAGCCCCAAACGTCGGTCAGCGTGAGGCCGTCATCGGGGGCGCCATCCGGTTGGTCGGCGGCGCGCACGAAGCGATGGAAGGGCAGCGTGACCTTCCGCCAGCCGCTGACGTCATCGACGAAGGAGGCGGTGAAGCGCTCGGATGTGTTTTCGGCCTGGTAGACGCGCACGTAATCGACCAGCATGGTTTGCGGGAAGACGAGGTTCGGGTCAATGCTGCCGCCGAAGTTGCCGCCAATCGCCAGGTTTAGCAAGAGGAAGAAGGGGTGGTTGTAGACCCATTGATTGGGGGCCACGTCGCTTGGGGTGGCGTTGTGGTAGTTGATGCCGTCTACGTACCAGTGGATTTCATCCGCTCCCCATTCGATGGCGAAGGTGTGGTAGTCATTCGCCACGGGTTCGCCGAAGTCATAGGTGTTGCCGAAGGCGCTGCCGCCGGAGTAGCCGGGGCCATGGATCGTGCCGAAGATTTCCGTGGGGATACGGCTGACGTATTCCATGATGTCGATTTCGCCCGATTGCGGCCAGCCCACTTCGTCCAGGTCCGTGCCCAGCATCCAGAAGGCGGGCCAGAGGCCGTCGCCGCCATCGGGGACCTGGATGCGCGCTTCGATGCGCCCGTACTCATATTCCATGCGGTCCCAGGAGATGAGGCGGGCGGAGGTGTATTCGCAGGGGCCGTACCAGCAGGCCAGGTCGCTGGTGTTGGTGTTGACTTGTTGCATGGTGAGGGCGAGGTTGCCGCTGCCGTCGAGGGCGGCGTTGTCGGCGCTGTCGGTGTAGTATTCCGATTCGCTGTTGCCCCAGCCGGGGATGCCGTTGAGGGTTCCGTCGCCGATTTCGTAGCGCCAGATGTTGGGGTTGGGTTTTGTGCCGGCATTTCCGTCAAACTCATCCTGCCACACCATCACCCAATCCGCCGGATCAACATCCGCCGTCGTCGCCGACTGATTATCCAGCAAGTTCACGCTGACCGACTCCCCGCTGCCGCTGCCATAGAACCAGAAACTGAGGCCATCGTAGCCGCTCCAGTCTTGTCCCTGGACAAAAGGTTGCGTGAAGGAGACCGGGGTGTCGCCGGTGTCATACGTCACCGCCAGCACCCGTTCATACGTATCCTGACCGGGTCGCGCCATGGCGTCACCGCTCATCACCTCCGTGATCGTGAAGGCCACGTCGCCATCGCTCTCCAGGAAGGAGTGATACCCCTCGAAGTCGTGCAGCAGCGCCGGATCGGCCTCCTCGTTGTCCTCAATGGTGAGAACGGCGCGGTACTGGAAGCCGAGCGTGGCATTTGTCGGGTCGGAGAGAACCAGCATCAGGTTCTCGTCCCCTTCGTATTTGCCATCGTCCAGCGTGGCGACGGTGAAGGTGGCCGTGGTTTCTCCGGCGGGGATGGTGACGATGCCGGCAGCGGGCGTGTAATCGCGGTCCGGCGTGGCGTATCCTTCGGCGCTGCGGTAAGCGACGGAGACGGGAGACTCGGCGCTCATGTTCAGCGTGACGGTGACGACGGCCGTTTCTCCTTCGGCGGCGGAGAAGGTCCCGCCGGCGAAGCTAACGGTCAGGTCCGCCGCGTCGCCGGTGTTGCCGTAGATGGCGAACTGGTCCAGGTAGTTGGTCTGCGCGCCCATGGGCACGGAGCCAAACGCGCCAAAGGCGTAGCCATGCACTTCGGTGAGGGTGAAGCCGTCGTTGGGCGCACCGTTGCCGATGTCCTTGCGGTTGAAGTTGCTGAAGGGGATGGCGAAGAAGCGCCAGCCGCTGAAGTCGTCGGGGATGTCTACGCTGAAGCGTTCGGCGTCATCGCCGGTGGAGCCGGGATTGCGGTTGTCGAGGATGTCCAGGAAGAGTGTGCCGCCAGTGTTGTTGCCATAGAGCCAGAAGCAGACGCCTTCGTAGTCGCTCCAATCTTGTGGCGTCCAGGTGTCCGTGGCCTCGTTGGCGAAGGCGTGCACAAAGCCGGCCCACTCGCCTGTGTTGACGGTGGTGTCGATTTGCAGCACGGTGTTGGGCGTGTCCTGTCCGGGCACGGGTTCGGGGGGGCTGTCGGTGATGGTTTGGGTGAGGGTGATGCCGGCACTGGCCGCGGGCGCGTTGAAGGTGAACCAGCCAATGGAAGCCGAGCCATCCATCCCCGCGGGCAACGTCGTCAACTCGTAGTCATCAACCGTCGTCACGCGCACCACCAGCGCGAACTGATCGATGTAGTTGGCCTGCGCGCCCATGGGCACGGAGCCAAACGCGCCAAAAGCGTAGCCGTGCATCTCGGTGAGGGTGAGGCCGTCGTTGGGCGCGCCGTTGCCGATGTCCTTGCGGTTGAAGTCGCCGAAGGGGATTTCAAAGTAGCGCCAGCCGCTGAAGTCATCGGGGATGTCCACGCTGAAGCGTTCCGCGTCGTCGGAGGTGGAACCGGGGTTGCGGTTGTCGAGGATGTCCAGGAACAGCGTGCCGCCGGTGTTGTTGCCGTAGAGCCAGAAAGCGACGCCTTCGTAGCCGCTCCAATCTTGCGGGGTCCAGGTATCGGCGGCGTCGTTGGCGAAGGCGTGGACGAAGCCCGCCCATTCGCCGGTGTCGATTTCCGTGTTCATTTGCAGCACGGTGTTCGGCCATTCGGTGTCGGGAATGGGGGCGGGAATGCCGTCCGTGAGGACTTGCGTAAGGGTGATGCCGGCAGCCGCCGTGGGCGCGTTGAAGGTGAACCAGCCAATGGACACGGAACCGTCCATGCCGCTGACCAGTTCCGTCAATTCGTAATCGTCCACGATGTCCAGTTTGGCCGTGGTGGGGCTGGGCTGCTCGTCGTCCACGATAGTCAGGGTGGCCGCGCTGGGCGACCCCAGGGTGACGCTGAGGGGATCGCTCAGGGTGAGCAGCACCGTTTCCGCGCCTTCCAGCGCGCCATCGTCAATCGTGTCTACCGTGAAGCTCTGTGTGAGGGTGTTGGCGGGGAAAATGAGCGTGCCGGCAGTGGCGGTGTAGTCCGCGCCGGCTGTGGCCGATCCGTCGGCGGTGGCGTAGCTGACGCTGACGGGGTAGGTGGCCGTCATGTTCAGGGTGGCGATGATGGTGGCCGTGCCGGCTTCGTCCACGCTGTAGGTGGGGCTGTTGAATTGCACGGTGAGGGGGAGCGTGCCGGCATCGCCGTAAACGCTCACATTGTCCAGGTAGAACGAACTTGCGCCGCCGGGCAGCGGGAATACCCACCCCCACATCGTCGTCAGGTTCAGAATGCCATCGTCGGGATACGGTTGGAAGTCCGTGGCAAAATTGAACATATCGAAGTCAACCGCCACTACCTGCCAGCCGGTGAAGTCATCGGTGAAGTTGTAGTCCCAGCGTTCGGCGTGGTCCGCGTCGCTGCCGCCGTCAAACACCTCCACCTGATAGGAGAGGCCGGAGTTCAGGCCGTAGAACCAGAAACTGAGGCCGTCGTAGTTGGTCCAATCCTGGGAAACCGCGCCAAAGTCCGCGCCAAAACCGGCATAGTCGCCGATGGTGAAGGTTGTGGAGAGCAGTTCGTTATAGCCAACCTGGCCCGGTAGCGCGATGGGGCTGGTGTCGGAGATGAGTTCCGTGAATGTGGTGATGCCGCTGCCGCCGCCGTTGTAGACAAACCAGCCTTGTGGCGGGCCACCTTCAAAATCGGCCAACGAAATCAAATTGGTGACGGCGACGTTGTCCAGGTAGAACGCGGACGCGCCGATGGGCAGGGGGAATACCCAGCCCCACATTGTGGTCAGGTTGAGGATGCCATCGTCAGGGTAGGGCTGGAAGTCCGTGGCGAAATTGAAGGCGGAAAACGGGATGATGATTTGCCGCCAGCCGGTGAAGTCGTCGGTGAAGTTGTAATCCCAGCGTTCGGCGTGGTCGGCGTCGCTGCCCCCGTCGAACACTTCGGCCTGGTAGGAGAGGCCGCTGTTCTGGCCGTAGAACCAGAATGTGAAGGCGTCGTAGCTGGCCCAGTTTTGGGAGACCGCGCCGAAGTTGTCGCCAAAGCCGGCATAATCGCCAACGGTAAAGGTGGTGGAGAGCAGTTCGTTGTCACCAACCTGACCGGGAAGAGCGGCGGCATCGGCGTCGGAAATGATTTCCGTGAAGGCGGTGAGGTTGCTACCGCCGCCATTGTAGACAAACCAACCCGCCGGGACGCCACCTTCGAAGTCGGCCAACATGGGGAAGTCGGCCAGCGGCGTGGCGGGGACGGCCACTTCCGCGCGCGCGTCCGTGGGGCGCAGCATAATCAGGGTGGTGAGCAAGGCTGCCGCGGCCAATGTGATCACCAGCAATATCTGTTTGAGTTTCATGAGGTGCTTGCCTTTTGTGGGCCAAAAACCCGGTTTCTGGAAGAAACCGGGTTTTTCGAGTGGTTATTTGGAGCCGGTGACGACGATGCCCTGGATGAAGACGCGTTGGGCGAGGAAGAAGATGGTCAGCGGCAGGATCATGGTGATGATGGAGGCGGCCAGGATGAGTTGGGGTTCGGAGGAGTAGAGGCCGTTGAAGGTGGTGAGGCCGACGGTGATGGGGTTGATGTCCGGGTTGCCGGCCAGATAGATGAGGGGGCCGAAGAAGTCGTTCCAGGCAAAGAAGAAATGGAAGAGGGAGACGGCGACTAATGCCGGCACTGCCTGCGGCAAAATCACGGAGAAGAACGTGCGCAGTGGTCCGGCCCCGTCGATCTTGGCCGCTTCTTCCATGTTCTGCGGAATCGTCATGAAGTATTGCCGCAGCAAAAAGACGTTGTAGGCGTTGGCGAAAAATTGGGGCACGATTAAGGGTAGCCAGGTTCCGCCCCAACCAATGGAGATGAAGAAGGCGTAGGTGGGAACCAGCGTCACCGCCGGAGGGAGGACGATGGTGGCGATGAGGATGATGAACAGGACGTTTTTGTAGGGGAAGTTGAAACGGGAGAAGCCGTAGGCGACGAAGGCGGATGAGCCGACGGCGCCGATCATGGTGACGACGGCGTACATGAGCGTGAAGGCCAGCAGACGCACGAAGTCAATGGTGTTCCAGGCTTTGGGGTAGTTCTCCCATTGGATACTTAGCTCGCGCACGGGTTCTAATGTTCGCCAGCGTCCTTCCCATTCGATGATGCCGGCATCAGGGTTCTTCGGATCGATAAAGCCACTGGACTCGCGCCCCTTGTCCACCAAAGCCCACTCCTGGATGCCGTCCTCCGTGGGCACTTGCAGCACATCATACGTCTGCCCTTCGTACGCATACTTCACCGTTTCCGAAGGCAAAATGGGGGCAGTTGAATCCGAAACCTGTTGTTTGCTCTTCACGGAAGTGACCGCCCCATAGGCCAGGGGCATCAAATAAATCGATAAGAGCATCAAGGCAAACAACGTGATTGCGGCCTTCGTCAGGATATTACGCCGGCGTTTGGCGATCATTCTTTGGGTAGCGGCTTCAGAAAGGGGTCCAGATACGGTTGTGGCCATGACATACCTCCGTTGCGTTGTTCAATAGGCGTTACTGGCGGCAAGACCTGACGGACCTCACGGATCTATCGGGTCTCACCTGGACAACATGGCTCCCCATGCTGGCTTAATCTCTCCCTGTGGGGTAGTAGACCCAATATCGGGACGTGCCAAAGATGATCAGGGTGAAGGCCAGGGCAATGAAGAACATGAACCAGGCCAACGTGGCCCCGTAACCCATGTTGGCGAAAGAAAACGCCTGCTTGTAGAAGTAAACCATGTAGAAACGGGTGGCATTTTCCGGGTAGCCGTTGCCGCCATTGAGGACGAATGGAACCAGGAAGTATTGCAGCAAACCCACCACGCCCAACACCAGGTTGTAAAAAATCACCGGGGAGATCATTGGTAACGTGATGTTGAACAACCGACGGAAGTAGCCGGCGCCGTCAATTTCTGACGCTTCGTAAAGCTCCGTGGGAACCCCCTGGAGACTGGCCAGGCTGGTGAGGATGGCATTGCCCAGGCCCCAAAGGCCGATGAAGGCAAAGGCGAAGTACACCAGTCGCGGATTATCCAGCCAGCGCAGGCCGTCCAACCCCACGGCCTTCACGGTTCCAAAGGACAGCCACTCGATCATGCGATTCAGCCATCCTGTTTGCGGATTAAGCACTTGCTGCCAGATGAGGACGCCGGCAATTGCCGGCACCATCGTGGGCGCATAGAAAAGCGTGCGGAAGATATTTGTGCCCCACAAGTTCTTGGAGTTGAGCAGCAAGGCCAACCCAATCGGCAGGATGATGCCGATGGGCAAGGCAATGAGGGCGTAGATGAAGGTGACGCCTAATGACTGCCACACGACCGGATCGTCGAGAAGCATACGCCGCCAGTTTGCCAGGCCAACAAACCGCGCCTCATCTGGCGCGGCAAGTTGGAAGTCCAGGGTGGAGAAATAGAAAGATGCCACCATGGGCACGAGAAAGAAGATGAGAAAACCGATTATCCAGGGCGAAATGAAGGCGTAACCCAGTCTCGCTTCATATCGCTGCAAGGGAGTCAGTTTTTTCCGCCTGGTGCGGATTTTGGATTGGGCACTGATTTCCTCAAAGAATCCCATGACGTTCCTCCTGGTTGCGCAAGCGGGATAGATTGCTTTTTGGGATTGTCTGGCGGACAAAACAAGGAAGGTTTTTGGTCAAGGTGGGTCAGTTTAGCCATCATACCCATCTTGAATCAGGAACGAAGCTTCGTGGTGGAACTTCGTTCCTGATTATTTGCCGCTAGAATGAAGAGCTATTTGGCGGCGTCGTAGATGGCTTGCAGGTCTTTCACCAGGGTGTCGATTTCCGCGTCAAGGTCGAGGCCCGGATTCTGGTCCATCAATTGGCTCAACTGCGCGTACCGGTCGCTGGCTTCGAGGAAGCTGGGCAGACCTTCTTCGTGGCTGGGGTTGTCCGGGTAGGAAAGGCTGGCGCGAACGACGTCCCAATTGATGTCCGCGCCGGAGGTGGCGCCAAAGGATTTCGTGCGCAGATCATCGAAGTAGGAGTCTTGCAGGCTCAGGCGTGCCGGCATTCCACCATAGATCGCCGCCAGTTCACCCGCCTTCTCGCCCAACAGGTAGGTCAATACCTCGAACGCTTCTTGCGGGTGCTGGCTCGTCTTCATGATGCCGAACGTATCCGCGTGCAGTTTCGCCGTGGTCACGCCATTGTAGGAAGGCACGGCAGCCGCGTCCCATTGTGATTCCAATGCGCCAACGCAGCAGGCGGCGTACCAGAGATGCACATTGGCCATGGCCAGGTTGCCGGATTCAAACCAGTTGCCGGCGGACAGAATGTCACTGTTGCCATAGACGCCGTTGGGATACCAGCCTTCCTCCCACATACCGGTGTAGTACCAGTGCATCGCCTCGCGCCAGTTGTCCGGGAACTGCGCATTACCGCTGGCGTCAACCAGGCTGCCCGGACCAAACAGGGTGGCAATGGCGCGCATGTCCCCCCACATATTGCCGTAACCGAACTGAACGATGTTTTCAATGTCAAAGTCGGGGCTGGTGGCGTCGTTACCGTTGGCGTCCACGGTCAAGAGCATGGCCAGCTCGCGCACGGTTTCGGTGTTCCAATCCATCTCGTTGCCGTCCGCATCCACGTAAGGCACACCGTATTCCTGCGGCGGGTAGGGCAGACCGGCTTCATCAAACAGGTCTCGGTTGAAGAAGGTGAACGAAGGGAAAACGGCGAAGGGGATGCCCAACTGCTCGCCCTCAAAGACGTAGAAATCGACCAGCGCGGGGTCAAAGTCGCTCAAGTCGTAGTTGTTGGCCGCGATCAGCGGGTTCATGTCCATCCAGGCGCCGGGGAAGGAGGCGCGCCCCCGAATGCCCATGGGGCCGACGATGTCCGGCGCGTTACCGGCGGCAATCTGGGTGTTCAACACGTCATAGGCGGAAGCATTGTCCACGATTTCCAACTTCAGGACGATTTTGTCCTGCGATGCATTGTAGGCGGCTACTACGTCTTCTTGCGCCTGAATCGTGGCTTCGTCGGTCCCCGCGCCCAGGCCCACATACCAGCGGATTTCGATGGCGTCACCGGTGGTGGTCTCTTCCATGGGGGCTTCCGTGGGTTCTTCGGCGGGCGCTTCCGTGGCCGCGGCTGTTTCCGTGTCCGCATTGGTTGCGGCGGATGATGAATCGCCGGCTGGCTCCGTGCCGCCGCCGCAGGCGGCGAGCATCATACTGGCGATCAGTAACAGGCTAAAGATGAATATCAAACG
The DNA here is from genome assembly GCA_020634515.1 of Ardenticatenales bacterium. Classification (NCBI taxonomy): domain Bacteria; kingdom Bacillati; phylum Chloroflexota; class Ardenticatenia; order Ardenticatenales; species Ardenticatenales bacterium. The sequence continues at coordinate 363,181 of JACKBL010000002.1, forward strand.
GGATTTCTTCATCAGGATTCTCCTCTCTTTTGCGTACATGAGCGATTGAAGGGTTGGTTTTGTGGGGGAATGGGGTTCTTTCTGGGGATGCGTCACCTCCGCTAATCAATTGAGATGGGGATCGGACGTTTCGTTTGAAAGCGATTTCTCCTTTGCGGGTTTATTTGCCGCGCTCTGTGAAAACGCTTTCAAGAAGGTTAACATCTTATTATTAAATTGTCAATGATTTGAAGAGATTTTGGGGGTAAATGCCGGCATCAATGCTCTCTTGCCCGAAAGCGATTTCACTGTACAATTGCCCAAAGGAGTAAACATATGCCCTCTCCCGACAACAAGGTCACCATTTTAGATATTGCCGAAAGAGCGAATGTATCCCCCAGCACCGTTTCCCGCGTCCTCAGAAACTCCGCCGGCGTGGCCCAGGAAAAACGAGACGCCGTCTATCAGGCAGTGTCGGATCTCGATTATCGACCCAACATCTTCGCCCAAAGCCTTGCCAGCGGCCAATCCATGACGATTGGCGTCCTCACGCAGAATTTTGGCAGCCCATTTTACGATGGCATCTTGCAGGGTATCTTGCAGGGGATGGAGGATACGGATTACTGGCCCATTTTCGCCGATGGCCGCTGGCAGCCGGCGATTGAACAACAGGCGCTGGAGCTGCTCCTGGCTCGTCGCGTTGATGGCCTTATCCTGGTGGGCGGCCAATTAAGTGAGCCGATACTGCAAAGGATCGCGGCGGAAACCCCCCTCGTCGTGGTGGCGCGCCAGTTGAAGTCCATGCCCGACCGCTGCATCTATGTAGACAACTTCACCGCGGCATACCAGACAACACGCTTCCTGCTGGACATGGGGCACCGTGAAATCGCCCACATCACCGCGCCCGTCGTCTATCATCAATCCGTGGATGACATCGCCCGGCGACTTGAGGGGTATCAGCAGGCATTGCGAGATGCCGGCATGGAACCCGACCCGCGCCTGCTGGTGGAAGGAAATTTGCAGCAACAATCCGGTGTGCTGGCCGTGGAGATGCTGTTATCGCGGGGATGCCCGTTCAGCGCCATTTTCGCGGCCAACGACCAGATGGCCTTT